>DASYTU010000257.1:0-10679 GCA_036001925.1 Actinoplanes sp. | reverse complement strand
CGCCGCTCGGCTTCGACCCGGCCAAGGCGAACCGCCATTTCGAGTACCGGGTCGGCCGGCGGATCGGCTTTCTCGACGGCAAGCCCGGCATGTGGTGGACGGTGAACGGCCACTTCTGGCCCGACGTCCCGATGTACATGGTCACGACGGGCGACGTGGTGCAGATGACGATCTCCAATACCAGCGGCGAGGTCCACCCAATGCATCTGCATGGGCATCACGCCGTGGTGCTCAGCCGCAATGGCGTGCAGGCCACCGGCAGCCCGTGGTGGATGGACTCGCTCGACGTGGGGGACGACGAGACGTATGTGGTCGCGTTCGTGGCCGACAACCCCGGCATCTGGGTCGACCACTGCCACAACCTCAAGCACGCGGCCGAGGGGCTGCTTGCCCACCTCGCCTACACGGACGTCGGCACGCCGTACCGGGTCGGCGGCAAGGTGGGCAACCAACCCGAGTGACCGCTACCCGGCATCACAGGTAGAGGCCGGTGGCCGGGGTCGGGGCGGCGACCGTCACCGGCCGTGCACCGGTCTTCAGCGCGTACAGCTCGGCCAGCGTGGCGCCGTCCGGGCCGATGCCGGTCGGCGTGCCTAGCCACCCCACCGCTTCCGGGTACGGAAGCCGCCCCACCTCGATGCTGGCGAGGCAGCGCCCGGGCCGCACCACCGCGGGATGCAACGAGGCCAGGTCCTCGTTCGTGGTGATCGCGATCAGCGCGTTGCGGCCCTGCCCGAGCAGCCCGTCGGTGAGGTTGAGCAGGCGGGACAGCTGCTGCCCCGCGCTCGCCTTGGCCTCACCCCTGACCAACTCGTCGCAGTCCTCCAGCATGAGCAGGCGCCAGCGCGGCTCGTCATCGTCCCCGCTGCCGAGCGCGACGCTCATCAGATACGCCGGGTCGCCGAACAGCCGCTCCGGATCGAGCACGCAGTCGACCTGACACCACGCTCGCCATTGCTGAGCGAGCGCCCGCAGCGCGGTGGTCTTGCCGGTGCCCGGCTCGCCGTGCAGCAGCAGGAGCCGCCCGTTCACGACCGAGCCGTCGATGGCCATGAGCCGTTCGAGCGTACGGGCCACGGGACGGGCGTAGTTGGCCCGGATCCTCTCCCAGGGCGCGGCGTCGATCTCGCGCTGCACGCGGCGCGGCCCGTGCGTGCCGAAGTACCAGAAGCCGATCGGCACGCTGTCGGCCGCGGGCTCGGGCTCCTCGACGGCGTTCTCGACCGCGGTCGACAGCACGGATTCGGCCAGTTCGGCGCTGGTCGCGGTGACCGTGACGCGAGCGCGGCGGCTCTGCTTCCAGCGCGTGACGTGCAGCGTCCAGCCGTCGCCGACGGCGAGCCGGCCGTGACCGTCCTCTTCGGCGGCGTCGCGGACGACCCGCGCGCCGGCCGTGGTGAGCGGCGCGTCGGCGCGAACGTTCTCCAAGTAGCTGGTGCGGCCGAACGGCTCGCGTCCGGTCACGAACGCATCGAGCGCGAGGAGGTCGACGATGTCCACCAGCCGGTCGCCGTCGTCGACGGATCCGGACAGCGGCAGCTCGGGCTGAGCCGGCGCGGTGACCGCCGCCTCAAGAAGGCGGCTGCCGAGCCGGTCGACGGACTGGTGGGGAGTACGCATGCTTCCATGATCGACCGGAAATGCCGTTCAAGACAGCCGTTTTCGCGTTTGCGCGATGCGCCTGCGCAGTTCCGCGAACCCGTCGCTGCGGGAGATCACCGACCCGTACGCGTGACCGCCCGTGTCAGGCTTCGCGCCTGGTTAGCACGAAGACCGGGATGGTCCGCTCGGTCTTCTTCTGATAGTCGGCGTACGGCGGATAGGCCGCGACCGCCCGCTGCCACCACTGCTCACGCTCCGCGCCCTCGGTCTCGCGCGCCGTGTAGTCGCCCTTGTCCGGGCCGTCCTGCAGTTCGACGTGCGGGTTCTTGCGGACGTTGTGGACCCAGACCGGGTGCTTCGGCCCCCCGCCCAGCGAGCCGACCACGGCGTACTCGCCGTTGTGCTCGACGCGCATGAGCGCGGTCTTGCGCAGTAACCCGGTCTTGGCGCCGACCGACGTCAGCACGATCACCGGCATGCCGCGCAGATCGCCGGCACGCGCGCCGCCGGTGGCCTCGTAGGTCTCGGCCTGCCTGCGGGCCCAGCCGGACGTGCTGGGCGCGTACTCCCCGGACAGCGGCATCGGTACGCTCCTCGGCTCTCGATCGTGTCGTTGACCACGAATGGTCCTTCGTGTCGCCCACGCGGTCCAGGCCTACCGGACGCCGATCACGGCCGCGTCTGCGCCGCCACGCCACAGCACGCCGGCCTCGGTGAAGCCGGCCCGGCGTAGCGCATCGACATGCCACGTTGCGGGCGGCGTCCACTCGGCGCTGTGGTGGTCGGACGGGTAGATGCGTTCGCGTTCGGCCACGAGCGGCGCCAGAAATTCGTCAGCCGCGGCGCGGACCCACCAGTCGCGCCAGGAGAGGGCCGCGCCGGCAGCGTACCTGGCGTCCCGGCGCGCGTCGGCGCGTGTGATCAGGCGTTTGGTGAGGGCGGGCAGGGCCTCGTCGGGCATGTGGTCGGCGTTCACGACGATGCCGCCGGGGCGCAGGACGTCGCGGATCTCACCGTAGAGGGCGGCCACCCGTTCGGCCGAGAGCCAGTGCAGCGCGGTGGCGGTCAGAACGGCGTCGTAGTCGCGCCGTCCCGCTGCCCACTGCGGACTGTTCAGATCGGCGGAGACGACCCTGTCCCCGAGCGACGCCCGCGCTATCGCCAGCAGCGCCGGGTCCTGGTCCAGCACGGTCACGTCGGCGGCCGGGAAGCGGGCAAGCGTGCGTAACGAGATCGTGCCCGTACCGCCGGCCAGATCGAGCAGCCTCGGTGGCGCGCCGTCGGTTACCGCGTCGACCGCGTCGAGCATCGCGGCGAAACGCTGCTCGCGATCGGGCATGTACGCCTCTTGCTGCCTGTCCCAACTTTCCTGCCAGGCCTCGGGGTTGGTCAGGTAAGCAGTCATACGGCATAGGGTACTTACCGGTCGAGAACTGTCACAAGACCGGCGAGCCGATCGACGATGAGATGGTGGCGGTGCTAACACTCGGGCGTTAGCGGTTGACGCAAGCAACGCTATCCTGCTTGTGTTATCAGCGTAAGCATGCCGCCTTCAGGGGGTTGCCATGACCGATTTCCAGCGCGTAGCGATCGTCACGGGTGGATCCCGCGGTATCGGCCGCGCGGTCGCCGAACGACTGGCCGCGGACGGCCAGGCCGTCGTGGTCGGCTACGTGGGCAACGACGTCGAGGCGAAGGCCGCCGTCGCGGCCATCGAGGCCAAGGGCGGCAACGCCGTCGCGGTCCAGGCCGACGTCGCCGACGAGGCTGCCGTCCAGTCGCTCTTCGACACCGCCGAGCAGCGGTACGGCGGGATCGACGTGGTCGTCAACGCGGCCGGCATCATGCTGCTGTCGCCGGTGGCGACGGTCGACCTCGACGATCTGGACCGGATGCACCGCACCAACATCCGGGGGGCGTTCGTGGTCACCCGCGAGGCCGCCCGTCGCGTCCGCCCGGGCGGCGCGATCGTCACCTTCTCCACGTCGGTGACCAGGCTGTCGTTCCCGACCTACTCCGGCTACGCGGCCAGCAAAGCCGCCGTCGAGGCGATCAGCCCGATCCTGGCCAAGGAGCTGCGCGGGCGCGACGTCACCGTCAACACGGTCGCACCTGGGCCGACCGCGACGGCGCTGTTCCTCGATGGCAAGGATCAGGAGACCATCGACCGGATGGCGAAGATGAACCCGATGGAACGCCTCGGTACGCCCGGGGACATCGCCGAGGTCGTGTCGTCGCTGGCCGGGCCGGCCCGCTGGATCAACGGCCAGACCATCTACGTGAACGGAGGCGCCGCATGACATTTGGCCAGCTTCGTCCGAGCCGGGTCCAGCGCAGACGGCGGCGCCCTTCATGACGCTCTCGTTGCCCGCGCCCGTGCGGGCCGTCTTCGACGCCACGAACGCCGGTGACACCGACGCCTTTCTGGACGCGTTCACGCCGGACGGCGTGGTCGACGACTGGGGTCGCGAGTTCCACGGCCGCGAAGCGATCAAGCGCTGGAGTGACGGCGAGAACATCGGCGTGCATGCGGTCCTGACACCGACCGCGATGACGTTCGGCGACCGTGAATACGTGGTGACGGCCGACGTCGCCGGCGGCGGATTCAACGGCCCGAGCCACTTCACCTTCCGCGTCGAAGGCGACCGCGTCGCCCGGATGACCATCCGGGCCTGACCCGCTCGGCGGATCATCGGTCGGCGAGGCGTTCGGCGAAGGCCATCAAGTCGCGCCGTTCGATCGCGGCGGCCATCAACTCCGGGAACGCGTCCGGCGTGCAAGCGAACGCCGGCACGCCCAGCGCCGCGAGCGCCGCTGCGTTCTCGTGGTCGTAGGCCGGTGCGCCCTCGTCCGACAGCGCCAGCAACGCCACCACCTGTACGCCGGCCGCGGTCATCTCGGCGACGCGGCGCAGCATCTGCTCACGGACGCCGCCCTCGTACAGGTCGCTGATGAGCACGAAGATGCTTTCCCGCGGCCGGGTGATGAGCTGCTGGCCGTACGCGATCGCGCGGTTGATGTCCGTGCCACCGCCTAGCTGCGTACCGAACAGCACCTCCACCGGGTCGCTGAGCTGGTCCGTCAGGTCGACGACCGACGTGTCGAAGACGACCAGCGACGTGCGCAGCGATCGCATCGAAGCCAACACGGCGGCGAAGACGCCGGAGAACACCACCGACTCGGCCATCGAGCCGGACTGGTCCACACAGAGCACCACGTCGCGCTGGACCGAGGTGGTGCGCCTGCCGTAGCCCACCAGCCGTTCCGGAATCACGGTGCGGTGCTGGGCCTGGTAATGCTTGAGGTTCGCGCGGATCGTCTTGTCCCAGTCGATGTCGGCGGGCTTGGGCCGGTTGGTACGTGCCGCCCGATGCAGTGCGCCGTTGACGGCGGCCCGGGTCTGCTGGGTGATCCGCTTCTGCAAGTCGTCGACCACCGTGCCGACCACCCGCCGCGCCGCGTCCTTGGTCTCGTCGGGCATGACCCGGTTGAGCGAGAGGAGCGTGCCGACGAGGTGCACGTCGGGCTCGACCGCAGCCAGCATCTCCGGCTCCATCAGCAGCCGGGTCAAGTCGAGACGCTCGATGGCGTCGGCCTGCATCACCTGCACCACTCTGCTCGGGAAGTACTCACGGATGTCGCCGAGCCAGCGCGCGACCTTAGGCGCGGATCCGCCGAGCCCGCCCGAGCGCTGCGTGCCGCGCCCGTCCTCGTCACCTTCGGCCGCGTCGTAGAGCGCGGCCAACGCCGCGTCCATCGCGCCGTCCCGCCCCTCGGCCGCCCCAAGCGACTCGTCGGCCGGAGCGCCCAGCACCATCCGCCACCGCCGCAAGCGCTCCCGGCGCGCGGGGTCCGCAGCGTCCGTCATCGCCCCTCCACAATCATCACGACGGCTCCGCGCCGTCGGTCCGGGTCGCGCTGTCGGTCGGCCGTGCGTCATGGATCGGCGGCTGCGTGCTGTGGATCTCGCCGCCCAGGAGCACGCTCAGCGTGGGCAGCACGGCCGAAGCGCGGTCGTGGTCGAGCTCGGCCAGGCCGCCGCCCGCTCGCCTCGCGGCGGCGGCCGGGTCTGCGGCGACGCGTTCGCCGATGGCGCGGCGCTCGCCCACCTCGAACGCACCGAACGTGCGGCGCAACAACGGCAGCACGTCGTCGAACGCGTCCGCGGCGATGTCGGCGAGCCAGTCGTCCAGGAGTTCCAGTAGCGCGTCGTCGTGCACCAGCAGGAGGCCACCACCCGACAGGAAGCCCTCGACCCAGGCCGCCGCGTGCGGGGGTGGGGTGCCGACGGTCAGCGGGAGCCGCAGCCGCCGGCGTACCTCGTCGCCGTCCAGGCGGCCCGCGTCGAGCAACAGTCGGGTGAGCCGGCCGGCCAACAGGCCATGCAGGTCGTTCCGCTTCGCCACCGCCTCGAGCGTGGTCAGCCAGCGCCCGCGCAGGTCATCCCGGTCCAGTAGCGCGACCGCGGAGTGGACGCCGTCGAGGTGGCCGCGCAACTCCTTCGCCGCGTCATCGGAGAGCGAGCCAACAGCGGACGGCAACCCGGCGCACACCCGGCCCAGCAGGCTGGCCGTCACTGTGGACAGGCCGGCCACATCGGTACGCCGGACGTCGCCGTAGCGCAGCGTGCGCGCGAGCGCCGGGATCGCGGCCATCAGGTGATTGATGTCCGAGTCGAGGGCGGCACGGGTGTCCAGCGCCGCCAGCACCTCCGGGTAGGCGTCCGCGAGGTCGGCGAGCAGGCACACCTCGACCAGCGCGGTGACCTCGGCAAGCGTGCCCGCCTTACGCGCCGCGCCGGTCACCTTCGCGGACGCCGCGGCCGCCACCGTCGTGCCGTACATGCTGCCCTCGACCAGCCGCACCGCGAACTCCGGCTGCCAGCGCAGCCGCCAGGACTCCCGGAACGTGCCCAGGCCCCGGCGGCCGGCCTCCGGCTCGCCCCATGGCACGCCGATCGCGCGGAGCCGGTGCAGCAGGCGGCTGCGCTGCAGGTCGATCTCGCGGCGCAGGTCGAGCTCTAGCAGGCGTTCGAGCGCCTCGGGCTTGAGCCGCGCGGCACGCTGCCGCGCCGCAAGATCCTTCGCCAGCGGTACGGCGGGCATGTCGTCGGGCACTCCGCCCAACCGTTCACCGACGACGAGCTTCCGTCCGATCAGCTCGGTCCGCAGTGGTTCGCCGTCGCACATGACCGCCTCGGCCGCCTCGGTCACCTCGGCCAGGCCGGCAAGCGGCCGCCCCCGCAGGCTTGCCAGTGTCTCGGCGAGCCGGGTGGCCTCGATGACATGCGCCGAGGATGTCGGCACGCCTTCCGCGCGCAACACGCCGGCCGCGTCGACCAGCCAGCGGGGGACCACCTCGTCCGCGGTGGTGAACAGGTGGTGGTACCAGCCGGGCGAGCGCACGCCCGCGCCGTAGCCGGACCAGGAGGCGAGCCGTCCGTACGTCCACGGCACCCAGGTGAACGTCACCTTGGCCTTCTTCCGTCCCCTGAGCAGCGCGGTGTCGTCCTTGACCGCGACCTTGCGAGCCAGCGCCGGCACGTGCCACGCCCCGCAGACGACGGCGATGTTCTCGTATTTGCGGCGCACCTCGCGCAGCACGGTCCGCATGTACGCCTCGCGCACCAGGTCCTCGGGATCCTCCGGTGACGACTCACGGATGGCCGTCATGGCCTCGGCGATCGCCTCGAACGCGGGCATCCCCCGATGCTCGACGACGTCTTCCCACCAGCGCTCCGGATCGTCGTAGCCGGCCGCCGCCGCAAGCTCCCCGATCGGATCGACCGGCCGCACGGGCTTCCGCGCGCCGTTGTCGGGATCGCCGGGCGCAGGCCCGGGGGAGAGCCCGGCGTCCGGCCCGACCGGCGTGAGGCCCCCGTCCGGCTCGCCCGGCGTGACGCCGCCGTCCGGCCCGACCGGCGCGGGACGCGGGTCGAGGGCAGGTTCCGGGCCGGGGCCGGGGCCGGGGCCGGGGCCGGGATCGCCGGGCGCGGGCTCGGCGTCCGGCGGGCTGGGCGCCGCCGTTGGGGGAGATGGCGGTCGGGGCTTCGGATCGGCTGGGTGCGCGTCTCGCGGTGCCGCCCGCCCGGCGTCCGCCGCCGTGCGATAGGCGTAAGGCAGATCGAAGAAGCGGACCGGAACGTCGTTCGCGACGGCCCAGCGGATCGCCTGCCACTCCGGCGAGAAGACCGCGAACGGCCAGAACGCGGCCCGCCGCGGGTCATCCGCCGCGTAGCCGAGCAGCGCCACCGGCGGCTCGAGCCCGCTGTGGCCGACCCAGCGCACCAGGTCGTCGGCCTCCGGCGGCCCCTCCACCAGCAGCACGTCCGGGCGTTGGCGGTCGAGCTCCTGAACCACGGCGCGGGCCGAACCCGGGCCGTGGTGCCGGACGCCGTAGAACCGCTCAGGCATCGCGCGCGGCTCGGTAGAAGTCACGCCAGCCGTCGCGTTCGCGTACGACCGTCTCCAGGTACTCGCGCCAGACGACGCCGTCGGAGACCGGGTCCTTCACGACCGCGCCCAGGATCCCGGCCGCGACATCGCCGGGGTGCAGGTTGCCGTCGCCAAAATGGGCGGCCAGGGCCATGCCGCTGGTGATCACGGAGATGGCCTCGGCCGTCGAGAGGGTGCCGGTCGGCGACTTGAGCTTGGTGCGGCCGTCCTCGGTCAGCCCGGCACGCAGCTCCCGGAAGACCGTGACCACGCGCCGGATCTCCTCGAGCGCCGCCGGCACCTCGGGCAGGTCCAACGACTTGCCGAGCTGGGCCACCCGGCGTGCGACGATTTCGACCTCGTCGTCCGCGGACGCCGGCACCGGCAGCACGACCGTGTTGAAGCGGCGGCGCAGCGCGCTGGAGAGCTCGTTCACGCCGCGGTCGCGGTCGTTGGCGGTGGCGATGACGTTGAAGCCGCGCTGTGCCTGGACCTCGGTGTTGAGCTCCGGCACGGGCAGCGTCTTCTCGGACAGGATCGTGATGAGGGCGTCCTGCACATCGGACGGCACCCGGGTCAGCTCCTCCACGCGGGCGATCGCGCCAGTCTGCATCGCACGCATGACCGGGCTCGGCACCAGCGCCGCGTCGGTCGGCCCCTCGGTGAGCAGCCGCGCGTAGTTCCAGCCGTACCTGATGGACTCCTCGGCCGTCCCGGCGGTGCCCTGGACCAGCAGCGTGCTGTCGCCGGAGATCGCGGCGGCGAGATGCTCGGACACCCAGGTCTTCGCCGTGCCCGGCACCCCGAGCAGGAGCAGCGCCCGGTCCGTCACCAAGGTGGATACGGCGACCTCCACGAGCCGGCGCGAGCCGACGTACTTCGGCGTGATCTTCGCGCCATCGCCGAGCAGGTAGGTCACCACGGCATGCGGGGAGAGCCGCCAGCCGGGCGGCCGCGGCCGGTCGTCGGCGGCGGCGAGCTGGTTCAGCTCGTCGGCGTACTGGTCCTCGGCGTGCGGGCGCAGGGCGGTCACTCGAACTCCAAAAGCATCTCGTGGCGGAAGGTGAGGGTCCGGGCCAGCTCGGCCACCGGCCGGACCCGGGACGGGTCGGCGGGCTGCTGGTCGAGCTGAGTGGCGAGGTCGGAGATCTGCGGTGCGTACCGCGGTGGCATGGCCAGCGCCGCGGAGCGGCACAGCTCGGCGAGCTGCCAGCTGTGCCGGTCGGTACGGGCGCGGCGCGCGATCGTCTCGATGACGGCGACCGCGAGCTCGTCGGGCCAGTCGCCGGTGTGGATGGCGAGCAGCCGGTTCGCGAGGTGGTCCTCGCGGCGCAGGAAGTCGGTGGCGATCCGGGCCAGGTCGGCGGGCGGTAGCAGCAGATGCAGGTCCCAGCGGACCGAGTCGCGAAGCCCGGCCGCCTTGTTGTGCGAGTCGTTCGCGACCAGGGCGCCGGCCCAGCGCCCGTCGCGCTGCGCGATGGCGGCCTTGGCCCAGCCGTGCAGCAGTGGCGTCTCCCAATCGTGACCGCGGATCAGCTCGAGAATGTCTCCGGGGGAACGGTCGAAGCGTGCGGTCCAGGTGTCGAGCGGCGTACCGGCGACGATCTCCTCGAGCAGCCACGCGTTGATGCCGGCGCCACGAGCCGGGGTGGTACCGGCGCCGTCGCGGCGCAGATCCGGGTCCAGCTGGTCCGGCGGGTCGACAAGGAGCCGGTCGCGGCCGAACGCACGGCGCTCGAGCCGTACGGCCGCCTCCGCTCGAGCGGCCATGCGCCGGCCCAGCGACGAGCCCGGCAACAACCGCAGCAGCTCGAGCGCCGCCTCCCGGACCTCCCTGCGGCGGTCGTCGAGCGCTCGATCGAGGAACGCGTCGTCGGCCGCGGAGAGCCCGGTCTCCAGCGCCGCGATGAACCGGACCCGGTCCTCCGACGACTCCGCCGCCCAGCTCTTCTCCAGCAGTTCGCGGGCCGCGGCGGGGTCGGTGCCGCGAAGCCGCACCAGGTACGCGAGCCGTTCGCCGTTCGACCCCTCCTCCCAAACCGCCGGATCGTCGGCGACGCCGGCGCCGGGCGCCTCGTCGAGCAGCCACCGCCAGTCCATCCGCATGCTGGCCAGCCAGGTCCCGCGGCGGCCGGCGACGCGGCCGAGGTCGGTGCGGATCGCCGCGTTTCGGCGTCCCGCGTCGAGCAACGCGGGCAGTGCCTCGGGCGGCACGAACCCGCCCCGCCTCGCTGCGGCGGCGAGCCATTGGGCGAGCAACTCCTGGGTGGCGTTCGCGCCGCCGGGCGCGCCGCCTTCGCTGAGGATCCGCAGGAGCCGGGCGCCCGCGGCCCCCGGCAGCGGCGCATCGGTCTCCGCGGGCGCGGCAGACACGCGCACATGCCCGGTCGACGGCGTGACACCCGCGCGGCGATAGACGAGCGCGGCGGCCGCGACGTCCAGCAGCGACCCGCCCGGCCCGCCCGAGCCGGCACCGCCGCGGTCGCGCTCCGCGTCGGACGGCGCGACGCCGCGCGAGCCGGCGGCCTCGTGACCGGTCCCGGCGCCCGCGAGGTCGTCCGGACCGGCGGCGGGCCCGTGACCGGTCCCGGCGCCTACGAGGCCGTCCGGACCGGCGGCGGGCCCGTGACCGGTCCCGGCGCC
>DASYTU010000256.1:0-2578 GCA_036001925.1 Actinoplanes sp. | reverse complement strand
CTGCTCGCGCTGATCGTCGCCGGATGGGCCGGGGCGGTCATCATCCGCCGTACCCTCATGCCGTTGTCCCGGGTGGCCGCGACCGCGGCCCGCGTCTCCGAGCTCAAGCTCGACGAAGGCGAAGTTGATCTCGCGCAGCGGGTCCCCTCGGCCGACACGGACGCACGAACCGAGGTGGGCCAGGTCGGCGCGGCGCTGAACCGCATGCTCGACCACGTCGGCAGCGCGCTCGAGGCGCGCCACAACAGCGAGATGCAGGTACGCCAGTTCGTGGCGGACGCCAGCCACGAACTCCGCACGCCGCTCGCAGCCATTCGCGGCTACGCGGAGCTGAGCCGGCGCAGCCCGGAGCCGGTGCCGGACGAGGTCGGGCACGTGCTGCGCCGCGTCGAGTCCGAGGCGGAACGGATGACCGCGCTGGTCGAGGACCTGCTGCTGCTCGCCCGCCTCGACGCGGGCCGGCCGCTCGCCCAAGACCGGGTGGACCTGACCATGCTGGTCGTCGACGCGGTCAGCGATGCGCACGCGGCGGGTCCCCGCCACGACTGGCAACTCGATCTGCCGGAGGAGCCCGTCACGGTGATCGGCGACGGCGCCCGGCTGCACCAGGTGCTGGCCAACCTGCTGGCGAACGCGCATACGCACACCCCGGAGGGCACCACGGTGACGGTCGGGGTGAGCGCGGCCGGCGACCACGCCGTCCTGCGCGTGGTGGACGGCGGTCTGGGCATCCCGGCCGAGCTGCAGCCGCACATCTTCGAGCGGTTCGCGCGCGGCGACAGCTCGCGCTCGCGGGCCGCGGGCAGCACGGGACTGGGGCTGTCGATCGTGCACGCGGTCGTCACCGCGCACGGCGGCAGTGTCACGGTGGCGAGCGAGCCCGGCCGGACCGAGTTCACGGTCGCGCTGCCGCTCGTGCCGCGGCCACCCGCGCCGGCGGACGCCCTCCCGGAGTACGTCGCGCCGGTCGTCCGGTAGGCTGTCCGCGTGTCCCGTTGGTATGCGTGGTTTACGAGGCCGGCTCAGCCGGTGCCTCGGCCATGACCCCATGACCTGAGACACCTCCGCGGAGCCGGCCGAAGGCAGCGACAATGTCGCTGCCTTTTCGTTTGCGACAAGCAGCCGGCTCACGCTCGGGGCGCCGGCCCCCGAGCCCCGGCGGAAGGAAGCCATGACCATCCCCGAGGTGCAACGGGTCCGGGACCAGCGCATCGACGCCATCGTGCCGCTGATGAGCCCGGCGCTGCTCCACCACGAGCTGCCCCTCACCGCCGACCTGCACGACACCGTGCTGGACAGCCGCCGCCAGGTCGTGGACGTCCTCGACGGCCGCGACCCGCGCCTGCTGGTCGTCGTCGGGCCCTGCTCAGTACACGACCCGGTGGCCGCGGGCGAGTACGCCGACCGGCTTCGCGCCGAGGCCCGCCGGCTCGCCGACGACCTGCTCGTGGTGATGCGCGTCTACTTCGAGAAGCCGCGCTCGACCGTCGGCTGGAAGGGCCTGATCAACGACCCGGCGCTGGACGGCACGGGCGATGTGGGCACCGGGCTGCGGGTGGCCCGGAAGCTGCTGCTCGAGGTGGTTCGCCGCGGCCTCCCGGTGGGCGTTGAGTTCCTCGACCCGATCACGCCGCAGTACATCGCGGATACCGTTGCCTGGGGCGCGATCGGGGCCCGTACGGTCGAGTCGCAGGTGCACCGGCAACTCGCGTCGGGCCTGTCCATGCCCATCGGCATGAAGAACCGGCCCGACGGCAGCATCTCGACCGCGATCGACGCCATCCAGGCCGCGGCCGTGCCGCATGTCTTCCCTGGCATCGACTTCTCCGGTACGCCGGCGATCCTGCACACCAAGGGCAACCGGGACTGTCACCTGGTGCTGCGCGGGGGCGGGGGCAAGCCGAACTACCGCGCCGCCGACGTGGCATCGGCCCTCGATCTGCTGCGCGACGCGGCTCTGCCGGAGCGCTTGGTGATCGACTGCTCGCACGGCAACAGCAACAAGGACCACCTGCGGCAGCCCCTGGTCGCCGACGACGTCGCGGTGCAACTGGAGGCCGGCCAGCGCGGGATCAGTGGCGTGATGCTGGAGAGCTTCCTGGTACCGGGGCGCCAGGACCTGGGCGGGCCGCTCACGTACGGCCAGTCGGTCACCGACGCCTGCATGGGCTGGGATACCACGGTCCAGGTCCTGGACCGCCTAGCCATCGCTTCCGCCAAGCGCCGTACCGTCTGACATCCGGCGGGCCGCGACTTACAGGTAGGGCACAGGGAGGACACAAAGCTGGGACAGGGCAGGCGTCGAAAGTCGGGGAATCCGCATCCGCCTGCCCGAAGGATCCCTGATGACATCGACGCTGCCCGTACCGCCGATGGTGTCCCCTCCGCCTCCGGCGGACGCCGCGGCCGCCGCGAACCGCCCGCGATCGCGGTGGTCGGGTTGCTACTCGGTCGGAACGACGAGCCGTGGGTACGCCCCTCGCTGCTCGCGCTGCTGGTCCTGACCGGCTTCCTCTACATCTGGGGACTCGGCAGATCCGGTTGGGCGAACGCGTTCTATTCGGCCGCGGTGCAGGCC
>DASYTU010000255.1:0-2112 GCA_036001925.1 Actinoplanes sp. | reverse complement strand
GACGCGGGCCGACTTGACGTACGGACGGTCGGGACGGTGGCCCTGCTCCTGCATCGACCAGAGGATGCGCCGGTGCACCGGCTTGAGGCCGTCGCGAGCGTCGGGCAGCGCCCGGGAGTGGATCACCGAGTACGCATATTCCAGATAGGAGTCCTCGACCTCGGTGGTGATCGGATTGTCGATCACGCGGGCACCGGCCTGGTCGAACGCCGACAGGTCCACGCGCGACTGATCGTTCTTGCGGCGTGCCATGAACACGAACCTCTCAGGCGTCGATCGTTTCCTGGTCGATGCGGCCGGCGGCCTCGATCAACCAGTTCTTCCGCGGCTCGACCCGCTCCCCCATGAGCAGGTCGAGCGTCGCCTCGGCCCGCTCGACGTCGTCGAATGTGATCCGCCGGACGGTGCGGGTGGCGGGGTTCATCGTGGTCTCCCAGAGCTCGTCGGCGTCCATCTCGCCGAGGCCCTTGAACCGGAGCACCGGTTTGTTGACAGACTTGCCGGCCTTCTCCAACCGCGCGACCGTGCTCTCCATCTCCTGCTGCGTGTAGGTGAAGACGGTCTCCGGGCTGCGGCCCTTGGTGGTCACCTTGTGCAGCGGCGGCATCGCGGCGAACAGCCGGCCGGTCTCGATGACCGGGCGCATGTACTTGGCGAACAACGTGATCAGCAGCGTGCGGATGTGCGAGCCGTCCACGTCAGCGTCCGCCATGATCATGACGCGGCCGTACCGCACACCATCGATGTCGAACGTGCGGCCGGAGCCGGCGCCGAGCACCTGGACGATGGCGGAGCACTCGGCGTTGTCCAGCACCTGCTGCAGGCTGGCCTTCTGTACGTTGAGGATCTTGCCGCGGATGGGCAGGAGCGCCTGGTACTCCGACGACCGTGCCATGCGAGCCGTCCCGAGGGCGCTGTCGCCTTCGACTATATATAGCTCACTTCGTCCGATTCCGGTGGATCGGCAGTCGACGAGCTTGGGGGGCATGGAGGCGCCTTCGAGCGCCGTCTTGCGGCGGGCCGCATCCTTCTGCTGCTTCTGGGTCAGCCGGACCCGGGCCGCGTCCACGATCTTCTGCAGGACCGTACGGGCCTCGTTCTTCGTCCGGCGGCCGTCGACCCACTCCTTGATGTAGGTCTCGACCAGGCCCTGCACCACCCGGGTGATGCCGGCCGTGGAGAGCTCGTCCTTGGTCTGGGAGGTGAACTGCGGCTCGGGGACGCGGACGTGGATCACCGCGGTCATGCCTTCGAGTAGGTCGTCGAGGACGGGCGCGTCCTCCTTCGGCTTGAGCAGGCCGCGGACGTTGCGGATCGCCTCGGTGAGCGCCCGGACCAGCGCGCGTTCGAAGCCCTTGCGGTGGGTGCCGCCGTGCACGTTGCGGATCGTGTTGGTGAAGCACTCGATGGTGCGGTCGTAGCCGGTACCCCAGCGGAATGCGACCTCGACCTGCGCGACCCGCTCGACGTTCGCCTGCATGACGCCGTTGGCGTCGGCCGCGTTCTCCCGGTACGTCCCCTCGCCGGCGACCATGAGGATGCCGGAGACCGGCTTGTCGCCGGGCGGCGTGAGGAACTCCACCATCTCGGTGAGCCCGTTCGGGTGGTGGTACGTCTCGGTGGCGGGTTCTGGCTGGGTCTCGTCGCGCAGCGTGTAGGCGACGCCCGGCACCAGGAACGCGGTGTTGCGCAGTTTGGTGCGGACCGCGTCCACGTCGAGGCGGGCGCCGGTCTCGAAGTAGCGGGCGTCGTACCAGTACCGGATGGAGGTGCCGGTCCGCTCGCCGCGTTTCATCTTGCGGACCACGCGTAGGCCGCCCGCGGGGCGGAACCGGGAGCTGGGACCGGGGGCGGCGAACTCGCCCGGTACGCCGCGCTGGAAGGAGATCTCGTGGACCTTGCCGTCGCGTTTCACCGTGACGTCGAAGCGCAGCGACAGCGCGTTGACGGCCGAGGCGCCGACGCCGTGCAGGCCGCCCGAGGTCTTGTAGCCGGAGTTGCCGAACTTGCCGCCGGCGTGCAGCCGGGTCAGTACCAGCTCGACGCCGTTGAGCCCGGACTTGGCGTTGATGTCGGTCGGGATGCCGCGGCCGTCGTCGTCGACCTGGACCG
>DASYTU010000254.1:0-2747 GCA_036001925.1 Actinoplanes sp. | reverse complement strand
GGCTCGCTCGCCGTCTCGCCCGTACCTCGTGGCTGCCCACCATGCCCCCTCCGTTCGCCGGACTCGAGCTCTCCCGAGGGGGTCGCACCCTATTACACGAGGCAAATGCAGGGGCAAATTGCCAGCGCGTCCGGGAGGCTGTTCCCGTCTCGAACGAAATTCGCCAGATCGCCACCAATGCACGATGGCGCCGCCTGCTGCGCTCCCGTTCCGCTCTCCGCATGCGTGGATGCACCGGGCGCCACGCCAACCGTCTGCAAAGGCGCATGGCGAGGAAACCTCGCCCGGAGCGATGAGTTTGGGGTCGGTGGCGACTCTCAACCCCTGAGGCGTGCCGAGGGCGCACGCCCGGGACCTTGCCCGAAGGAGGCACGAGATGCGCAAGCTGATCGTCTGCAACATCATGTCCTTGGATGGCTACTACGAGGGCCAAGGCAAGAACGTCATGGTCATGCCGCTGGACAATGCCTTCGACGCCTACTGCGCCGAACGGCTGGGAGCGGCCGGCACGCTGCTGCTGGGACGGACCACCTACGACGGGTTCAAGGGGTTCTGGCCGTCCGTGGCGGATGATCCCAGCTTCACGCCCACCCAGCGGGAGATCCCGCGGCGCGACAACGAGATCGACAAGGTCGTCGTCTCCGACAGCTTGGCCCCGGACGAGACGGCACCGTGGCACAACACCCGCATCGTCGGCCGCGCGGACGCGCACGAGCAGATCGCCGAGCTGAAGCGCCAGACCGGTGGGGAGATCCTGATGTTCGGCAGCCACAGCCTCTGGAGCGACCTGCTGGCCGACGGCCTCGTCGACGAGCTGCACCTGATGATCGGCCCGGTCGTGGTGGGCGGGGGCACACCGGTGTTCGACGGCCAGCCGCCCGTCTCGCTCCAGCTCGCCGGCACACGCACCTGGGACGGCTCGGGGAACGTGCTCGTCCGGTACGAGGTCCGCCGCCAGGAGGCGTGAGCCGGCTACCTGGCAGGCGCCGAGGGTGCCGTTCCTCGCCGGCCGACCCGGTCGGCGAGGAACGCCTCCCAGGTCCGCTGGCCGGTGGCCTGCCCGGGAGCGAGGTTGGCGCCGTCCCGCACGCTCCGGGCGGCCCCGCCGGGCAGCCGGACCGGCACGATCAGCCGGCGCCGGTGACTGGCCCGCAGGTACCCCCGGAACAGGTCGGCCATGCCGTACACCCGCGGCCCGCCGATGTCGGGCACGAGGCCGGCCGGCCTGCCGAGGGTGAGCTCGACGAGCCGGGCCGCGACGTCGTCGGCGTCGACCGGCTGGAAGCGGAAGCCGGCCGGAACCGGCATCACCGGCAGCTTGGCCAGCGCTCGGGCCACCATCAGGATCAGGTCGTGGAACTTGGGTGGCCCGCAGCGTCGTCCACGGCAGGCCCGAGTCGGCCACGACGCGCTCGGTCGCAAGCTTCGAGTCGAAGTAGCCGAACATGGTGCGGTCGACGCCGCTGACCACCGGGATGCGGTCGGCGCCGACGACCGAGATGTACACCAGGTGCGGCGCCCCCGCACGCGCCGACGCCGCCCGCACGAGGTTCCGCGTCGCGTCGGCGTCGCCCTTGTAGCTGCCCGCGCAGTGCACGATCGTCGTGACCCCGTCCACCGCGGGTTCGATCCCCTCGCCGGTGGCCAGGTCGCCGGTCAGGAACCGGACGCCGTCCTTGGCCGCTCGGTTGCGCCGTGTCAGCACCCGCACGTCGCAACCGGCCTCCCGCAGGCGCGGGACGAGAACGCGTCCGAGCGTCCCGGTGCCGCCGGTGACCAGGATGGGTGTTGCCATGACTCCTCCCCTCGTCGTCACCTCGGCTGCTTTCGTCCGTCATGGCTATGACAGACGACGACCAGAGAATGTGACAGAGAAGCGTCGCCGTCGACGTCCATCCAGGCGACCAGTTGTCACGGCTTGCTCCCGGCCGGGTCATGGCAGAGTAGGCCGCCCCGGCCTCAGGTCCGGGCCGCCGTGACGACAGCGCGAAGGAGCACCCATGACCACCGACCCGGCAGCGGGCATCCCGACCTCCACGACGTTCGAGCTGCCCGGCTACACGGTGGAGCGCACCTACGGCCTGGCATGGGGTCTGATCGTGCGCAGCGTCGGGCTCACCAAGGGCGTGACCGGCGGGCTGCGCTCGCTGAGGGCCGGCGAGGTGCCCCAGTTCACCGACGTCGTCGACCAGGCCCGGCACACGGCGATGGAGCGGCTGATCGCGCACGCGCGGCAGCTCGGCGGCAACGCGGTGCTCGGGGTGCGGTTCGACTCCTCCGACCTCGGCAACGGCATGGCCGAGGTCGTCGCCTACGGCACGGCGGCCACCGTCCGTCCAGCCTGAAGGGCACCCGCATCGCAGCAGCCGGGACGCGACCCGAGGCCGGTCAGGCGACGCCAGCGTCGTTGTCCGAGTACATTGCGTCGGCACATGAGCGGCCGGTGAGGCCGGACAGATCCGATGCGTCCGGTCCCGGAACCTCGTCCAACCACCAGAGGCCGCGGACCGGCGTGGACCTGACCGGAGGTGAGCGATGACCGACCGAGAGCCCGTCGAGGTGACCAACCTGGACCGTTACGGATCCCCGCCGTTGCCGTGGAGCAGGCCGCATGACCTCCTCGTGGCCAGCCCGGCGCAGCCGGGCACCCCCTACTTCCTCGGGACGTCCCGGCCGGACGGCCGCCCCCACGCCGCCAGCGTCGGCGCCGAATGGCTCGACGGCGACCTCTACTTCACCAGCGGACC
>DASYTU010000253.1:0-46684 GCA_036001925.1 Actinoplanes sp. | reverse complement strand
AGTTCCTCGGCGCCCTGGCCGCGGTCGCCTGCTGCTTGTGGACCGCGCCGCGGTACTCCGGCGGCCAGCGGGCGTGGCGACTCTGGCTGGCGTTCGGCATGACCGGCTGGAGCATCGGCCAGCTGATCTCGTCATACAACCAGCTGTTCGTCGATCGCCCGGTGCCGTCGCCCTCGCTGGCCGACGCCGGCTACCTCAGCCTGGCCGTGGCCGTGTTGCTGGCGCTGATCAGCCTCGCCGGCCGGCGCGCGCCCGCGGCCCAGATCATGCGGCTGCCCAACCGGGTCGTCGTGGTGCTGGACGGTCTGATCCTGGTCGGGTCCTTCTTCGTGCTGACCTGGGCCACCGCGCTCGGCGCCGTGGTCCGGGCCGGTGCGCCGACGCCGCCGGCGTTCGGCGTCGCGATCGCCCACCCGGTCACCGACCTGGTGCTCGTCATCGTCGTGGCGTTGCTGCTCACCAATTCCCCCACGCCGCGGCCCAACCGGCAGCTCATCCTGCTCGGCGCCGGGCTGTTCGCGATCTGTTTCTCCGACAGCGCGGTCGCCTATCTCATGGCGTCCGGCGCTGAATCGGTGCCGTTGCCCGCGGACGCCGGCTTCGTCATCGGGCCACCGCTTCTGGCCCTTGCGGCCCTGACCCCGCCGCCCCAATCCTCACATGACGAGGACCGCTCCGGCACGCGGTGGGGACATCTGCTGCTGCCGTACCTCCCGGTCGCGGCGACGTGTGCGCTGATCGTCATCCAGATAATCCGGGAGTCGCGGGTCGACCGTCTGGTGATCGGCGTCGAGATCCTCGTCGTCGTGCTGCTGATCGCCCGGCAGGCGATCACGCTGGTGGAGAACGCCCGCCTGCTCGACCGCGTGTCCGAGGGCCGCCAGCGCCTCGCCCACCAGGCTTTCCACGACCCGCTCACCGGACTGGCGAACCGGGCGCTGTTCCGCGACCGGCTCGACCATGCGCTGGCTCTGCATCGCCGCGACGGCGGCGGCCTGGCCATCCTCTTTCTGGACCTGGACGACTTCAAGGCGGTCAACGACCGGCACGGCCACGCGATCGGCGACAAGCTGCTGCGGGCGGCCGCCGAACGGCTCACCGATGGTGTCCGCGAGGGCGACACCGTGGCCCGGCTGGGCGGCGACGAGTTCGCGGTGCTCCTCGAGGGCGCTTCCGATACGGGGGAGATCGCGCAACGGCTGCTGGACGCGCTGCGGATGCCGTACGACTTGGACGGACGAACGGTGATCGTCGGCGCCAGCGTGGGTCTCGTGGACGCCGCCGACCAGGGCGACGACACCACCGCCGATTGGCTGGTCCGCCGGGCCGACGCGGCCATGTACGCGGGCAAGCGTAACGGCAAGAACACGCTGGTCCGCTACCACCTCGACCTGGCCGATGAGAACGGCGCCTCCGACCTGTCCGAACTGCTCGCCGCAGCCCTGAGCACCGAGCGCGGCCTCGACGTGCACTACCAGCCGATCGTGCGGCTGGCGGACGGCACGGTCGTCGCGGTCGAAGCGCTCGCCCGCTGGACCGACCCGGTCGTCGGCCCGGTCCCCGCCGACCTGTTCATCGCGGTCGCGGAGCGCGCCGGCCTGGTCGGGCTCGTGGACGACTTCGTGCTGGACCGCGCCTGCCAGGACGCGGCCGACTTCTCCGGGCCCTGGCGCGACGTCGTGGTGCACGTGAACGTGTCCGCCGCCCGTTTCGGGGAGCCGGACCAGGAGGCCGCGGTGCTGCGTGCCTTGCACCGGCACGCGTTGCCGGCGCACCGGCTGCTGCTCGAGCTGACCGAGACCTCCCGCCTCGACGACCTCACGTCCGCCATGGCGGCCGCGGACCGGCTCACCACCCGCGGCGTCCAGTTGGGCCTGGACGACTTCGGCACGGGGTACAACGCGCTGCACCAGCTGCACACGTTGCCGGTCGATGTGGTCAAGCTGGACCGCTCGCTGGTCGTCGCGGCCACCGGTCGCAGCGCGGCGCTGTGCCGGTCCATTGTGGCCATCTGCACCGAGATGGGCGTCAAGGTCATCGCCGAGGGCATCGAGAGCGACGCGCAGGTCGCGGCGATGGCCGCGCTGGGCTGCGGCTACGGCCAGGGCCATCGGTACGGGCGGCCGCGGCCGCTGGTCCGCAACGCCCCGGAGCTGCCAAGGCCGATGAACTCGCTGGAGATCTCGTTGCGGCCCAGCGCGGGAGTGCGTTCCCGCCCGCGAACCGGAAGCTGACCGCCGACACTCACACGCGAGGCTCGTCGGCGTCGCGGAATGACACGAGCAGCGGGATTGGGGGTCCCGCAGTACGCTCATGGCGGGTCGCCCTCCCGGGGTGATCAAGCTTCAGGTTGGTGTGTCCGCACCGCCGGGGGCCGCCTACTGCAATGCCACACACACGGTAACCATGTATGGCCCCGCAGGCCATCTCTACGAGGCCACACGTGCCCGCCATTACGTGGCCTCATCTGGTCGGGTGATTCACTACCGGCGTGCTGAAGGACCTTGAGAAGGCTGCGCAGGCGTACGCCGAGGCGCAAGCCGCCGTGGTCGCAGCGCAACAGGCGCTGGCGGACCGGCGCGCCGACGTACCGGTGGCCCGGCAACGTCTGGCCGAGGCGATTGTGGCCGCGACCCGGGCTGGTGTCCGGCAGCGCGACATTGTGACAATCACCAGCTATTCCAGGGAATCGGTGCGCCGGATTCTGCGTGCCGCCGGGATCGATCCGCCCGGCGACGACTAGACCCACCCCCGGCCGTTCGACTGCCCCCTCGCGGCCGGGGGTGGCCCAGGTACGGTCCCGCGGGCCGCGTGCACGCGCGGGGCCGGTGCCGGGTCACCACCTGTCACTCGAACAGGGAATGGTGGCGGCCGCCTTCGGCGCGTTTGCGTGCTCGCCGCCGCAGCTGCACCACAACGATGTCGATGACGGCGACCAGCGCCCACGCAGCCAGGAGCCAGGCCGGCACGGTCCAGCCGACCCGCCACAGCAGGACGGCCAGGACGGTGCACACGACGAAGCCGAACGCGGCGAGCACCAGCCGCAGGTTCAGGGGGCTGTACGGCTCGTCGGCGGTTCCCCGCCGGCCGGGTGGCTGGGCACCGATCGGCATAACCCCAAACTACGCCAGTTCGCGACGAAGCGCCCGGATCTGACCCACACGCTCGACCGGAGAGCGGGATCAGCGGGGCCAGAGCGGCTCCTCGGCCAGCCGCTCCGTCTCGCGCAACACGCGCAGCACGTTGCGGCCGGTCAACGCCTCGAGCTCGGGCTCCGACCAGCCCCGATCCGCCAGCTCGGCCAGCAGCCGGGGATACCCGGACACGTCGTCGAGGCCCACCGGCTGGATGTCCGTACCGTCGTAGTCGCCGCCCAGGCCGATGTGGTCGATGCCGGCCACGTCCCGGGCATGCTCGACGTGGTCGGCCACCTGCGACACGGTGGCCGACGGGCGGGGGTTCGCCTCCAGCCACGCCGCGAGGGGTTCGGGCGGGGCGGACGGCGGGGGCAACGAGGCCACGACGGCCATCGGGTCCTCTCCGGGGCGGGGCGCGCGCGGCCACGCCCCCTCGGCCTTCGACAGCCCCAGGCGTTCGGACTCGGCGGCGGCCGCGGCGGCCCACGACCGGACCTCCTCCGACACGAAGTACGGCACGAACGTCACCTGGACCACGCCGCCGTTGTCCCGCAGGCGGACCAGCACGTCGTCGGGGACGTTGCGGTGATGGTCGGTGAGGGCCCGCACCGAGGAGTGGCTGAAGATGACCGGTGCCTCGGCGGCGTCGAGGGCCGCGTGCATGGTCACGGGTGCGACGTGGGACAGGTCCGCCAGCACTCCGATGCGTTGCATCTCGCGGACGATCGCGCGACCCTCGTCGTTGAGGCCGCCGACGGACGGATCGTCGGCGGCCGAGTCGGCCCACGACGTGTTGTTGTTGTGGGTCAGCGTGACGTACCGCACGCCGAGGCGGGCGAACGACCGCAATACGCCCAACGACGTCGCGAGGCTGTGCCCGCCCTCGATGCCGATGAGCGACGCGATCCGCCCGGCCGCGATGACGCGTTCGATGTCGTCGGCGGTGTACGCCATGGCGAGGTCGTCCGGGTAGGCCGCGGTGAGCCGGTACACGGCGTCGATCTGCTCCATCGTCGCCACGGTGGCGGCCGGCTCGGGCATGTTGGACGGAACGTGGACGGACCAGAACTGGGCACCCACCCCACCGGCCCGCAGTCGGGGGATGTCGGTGTGGAACTCCGGCCGGACGCGCGAGAGGCCACGGACGGCGTAGCCGGTGCGCGCCCGCAGCTGTGTCGGCAGGTCGTTGTGCCCGTCGATGATCGGCATGGCCTGCAGAACCCGCTCGATCGAAGTCACTCATCCAACCTAAGGGACGCCGACGGCACGGTCGTCATCTGCCGGCGAAGGATCATCCGGGCGAGGGTCTCCAAGATCCACGGCCCGCGCACCTGCTCCCGTTCGTACCCCAGGAGCCGTCCCCACGGACCGCGGACCGCGAGGGCCGCGACCAGCCGGGGCCGTCCGTCGCCGTCGATCTCGCACACCAGGTCGACGATGCGTCCGAGCGGCTTCCGGTCGGCGGCAAGAACCCGGCGGCCGAGAAGATCGCTGGCCTTAGCCGGCATCGGACGCCCCCGGGATCCGGCCGATCACGTGCTCGTCCAGCCACGCCTCGAGGGCGGGCGGCGTCAGCAGTTCACGCCGCACCGAGAGGTGTACGGCCGAGTCGACCTTGGCTACCAGGGCGTACTCGATCCGCCGCGGACCGGTCCGGTCGGTGTCCAGGCGGGCCGCGGTGCCGGTGATCCACCGGCCGAGGGCGCCGCCGAACCGGGCGCCCAGTGCACGCTGCCCGGTCAGCAGCGCGACGACGTAGCGCGAATCCGGACTGAGCTCGACATCGTCGACCTTGCCGACCGGGATGCCGTCACGGTCGAGGATCTGCCGGTCCAGCAGGTCGAACGCGATGAGTAGCGGCATGCCTCATCCTCCCATGCCGGTGAAGATCATGACGGGTACGGCGGCCACCGCGGCGGCCACGACGATGATCAGATAGATGACGCCCATGACGTTGGCGAACGGCCCGTTGACCTTGTCGCCCAGGTAGCCGCGGTCGTTCGCGACGACCAGGATCGGCAGGTACGTCAGCGGTAGCACGACCGCGCTGAAGATCAACATGTATTCGGTGAGCTGGATCGGGTCGATCGTGGTGAGCAGTGCCGCCACCGCGAGCAGGATGCTGACCAGCACTACCACGTGGAACCGGGCGGCCTGCCGCGGCCGCAGGAACTTGCCCCATGACCAGCCGAAATACTGCGAGACCGTGTACCCGGCCGACAGGCCGGTCTCCATCGCCGCACCGAACGTCGCCGCGAACACGCCCAGGATGGCCAGGCCGAGGCCGATCCTGCCGAACGCCATCCCGGCCGGCAGCACCGCCTGCCCGAGCGTGCTCACGTCCACGCCGATCGGCTCGAACACGATCGCCGACGTGGCGAGGAAACCGAACGCGAGCAGCCCGCCGAGCGGGAAGCCGAGGAACACGTTGATCCGCGAGATCGTCAGGTCCCGGGGCGTCCACCGTTCCTCGACGCCGCCGGACGAGAAGAAGAACACCTCGTAGGGCGTCATCGCGGACGCGAACAGCGCGATCGCCATGAAGGAGTACGTCGGCCAGTTCTCGCCCTTCGGCGGGCTGAACGTGGTCGCCTGCCCCTTCAGGTCGGCGACGTCCGGATGCAGCCAGAAGATACCCACCAGCAGCACGACCAGCGCCAGGCCGGAGAGGCCGAAGACGCGTTCCAGCGTCTCGAACTTCACTCGCCACAGCGCCAGCCACAGCACGATCGCCGCGGCGGGCACCCACAACAGATATGACGCCCCGCTGAGCAACTGCAGGGCCAGGGCCACGCCGCCGATCTCGGCGGCGAGGGTCAACAGCGTGATCAGGTACGAGCCGAGCAGGTTCACCAGCCCGATCCGCGGCCCCAGCCGCTCCCTGATGAGATCGAACACCGGCCGGATGCTGATCGCCGTGACCCGCCCGGACATCTCGGCGTAGACGCAGATGCCGATGATGCCGACGACCAGCACCCACGTGTGCGCGAGCCCGAACCGCGACCCCGCCTCGGAGGTAGACACGATGTCGCCGATGTCGACGAAGCCGCCGATCGCGGTCAGGATGCCGAGCGTGACGGCGAGCAGGCGCTTCACTCGTGCTCTTCGACGAACTGGTCGAGCGCGTCCTCGACGGGCTTGAGGTGCTCGAGCGTCTCGTCGGTGATGTCGGAGGCCGTGCCGGGCAGGACGGCGTTCGCCTTGATCAGCAACGGGCCGAGCTCATCCCGCATCTTCTGGGTCCGCTCGTCCGGCGGGCTCACTCCGGCGAACTGCTTCGCCGCACCGGCGAGCGCGTCCCGGGCGTCGCCGAGCATGCTGTCCGCGTACGGCCCGGTGACCCGGCCGGCCAGCAGCGCCGTACCGGTGAGATCGGCGGATGCCAGCGCGTCGTACGCGGAGTGCGCGGCCCCGACCGCCGCCACCCGGTAGTCGTGAAGGTCCGTTGGCTTCGTGGCCAGATATCCCGCGCCGCCCCAGGCCAGCCCCGCCGCGACCAGCCCCGTCGCCGCCCAGCTCGTCGCCCGCAACCGCCCCCACCTCGCTCTACTGATCATGATCGCCCGCGCAGCATATGACCACGCGCGGCATTCGGCGCGGCGGATGGGCACCTGGGGGTCTCGACCTCGGCCGCTGCCAGCCCGATCTTCAACGTGAAGCTCCGCTGATCACCGCACAGGCTCGTGCCGTCGATAGGCTGCGTGACCATGAACGGGGTCCGGATCGCGCTGCTGCTGGCCGCCGCCATCACGAACGGATGGATGGCGGGACTGTTCTACTCGTACTCGATCTCGGTGATGCCGGCGCTGCGGCGTACCGACGCCGCGGTGTTGGTCGAGGTCATGCAACGCATCAACTCCGCTATCCAGAACGGCTGGTTCGCGCTCGGCTTCGGCGGTGCGCTGGTGTTCGGCGCGGCGGCGGCGACCCTCTACGGGTTCTCCGGGCCGGCCGCCGTCCTGGTCCCGGTGGTCATCGGCCTGGTGCTCTACGCCGCGCAGCTGGCGGTGACGTTCGGCGTGAACATCCCGCTGAACAACCGCCTGGACGCCGCTGCACCGCCGGGCCGCACGGCCGATCCGGCCGCGGCTCGGGCGGCCTTCGAGACCCGATGGGTACGGTGGAACCACGCCCGCACGCTGCTGTGCACCGGCGCGTTCGGCTCCTTCTGTTGGGCCCTGGTGCAGGCGTAGGCGAATCCTCAAGCGACGGCGCGCCCCCGAACTGTGGGGATTCCGGGCTCGGAGCTGACCCAAAATCCCCACAGTGCGGGGCGCAGGATGAGCCTCAGGTGGTGGCGGACTGGGTGAGGTCGTAGACCGCGGTGTTGCCGACGGTCTTCGCGGTGAAGTGCGCGGCCACCCACGCCGCTATCTGGGCGGACTCGGTGGTGCTTCCGCCCATGCCGCCGCCGCCGGCGATGTAGTAGTGGACGCGGCCCGCGGCCACGTAGGCCTGGAACTGGGCCAGGGTGGGGGAGGGATCGCCACCGTTCCAGCCGCCCAGGGCGATGACCGACGTGCCGCTGGCCAGCTCCAGGTCGGCGGCCGAGGTGGCGCCGCCGATCGCGGCCGACCATGTCGTGGTGCCGGCCTTGAGCAGGGCGGTCAGCTCGCTGTCGGCACCCTGGCCGCCGCCGGTCCCGCCGGCGGCCGAGCCGACCGGGGACGAGCCGGCCGCGACAGAACCGGAGGTGCCGGCGGATGACGAGCCGGACGTGCCGGCGGAGGACGAGCCGGAGGTGCCGGCCGAGGACGGTGGCCGGCCGCCGAAGCCGCCGCCCATCGCTGCCTGGCCGGACGGCCCCGACGCGGAGATCGCTCCAGTGTGGACGATGCTGGCCGTGGCCGCCGCGTACGCGGCCGTGCCCGCCCCGGCCGAGAGGACCGCGGCCAGGACCGCGACGGCGGCGAGCTTGCGTAGCCGCATGGCCGGCGCGAGCAGCGAGAGCGCCGCGACCACGCCCACCGCCGGCGAGGCCCATCGCAGCGCGGGCATCCAGCCGGTCCGGCCGAGCAGGACGGCGCCCCACACGGCCGAGGCGAGGACCATCGCAGCGAGCGTGATCCGCGCGATCAGGATGCCGCGATGGAGCCATAGCACGCGAGCGCCGCCGGCGACCAGCGCGGCGATCGCCGGGGCCAGTGCGACCGCGTAGTAGGGGTGGATCGTGCCGCTCATGTACGAGAACGTGACGCCGGTGACCAGCAGCCAGGCGCCCCAGAGGAGTGCCGCGGCGCGGGCGCGGTCGGTACGCGGGGCGGTCCAGCTGACGGCCAGCAGCGCGATCAGCGCGATCAGCGCGGCGGGTAGCAGCCAGGAGATCTCCGTGCCCATCGCGCTGCCGAAGAGCCTGCCGATGCCGGTGGCCCCGCCGAACGCGGTGTTCTGCCCGCCGCCGTTGGCGGAGCCGCCGAAGATCCGTCCGAGGCCGTTGTAGTCCACCGCGAGCTCCCAGAGCGTGTTGTTGGTGGAACCGGCGATGTATGGCCGCGAGCTCGCGGGCCACAGCGAGACCAGGGCGACGTACCAGCCGCCGGAGACCACCAGGGCGGTGCCCGCCACGAGCAGGTGGCGGACCCGGCGGCCCAGGCCGCCCGGCGCGGCGACCAGGTACACCAGGGTGAACGCCGGCACCACCAGGAACGCCTGCATCATCTTGGTGAGGAAGCCGAAGCCGACCAGTACGCCGGTGAGCGCGAGCCATTTCCAGCTCGCCTTTTCCACGGCCCGGACCGTGGTGTACGCCCCGGCCGTGATCAGCAGGGTGAGCAACGCGTCCGGGTTGTCGTACCGGAACATCAGCACCGCGACCGGTGTGACCGCGAGAGCGGCACCGGCGAGCAGGCCGGCGGCCGGGCCGAACCAGCGGCGGACACTCGCGTAGAGCAGGCCGACGCTGGCCACGCCCATCAGTGCCTGCGGGGCGAGGACAGCCCAGCTGTTCACGCCGAAGATCCGCGCGGACAGCCCCATCACCCAGAGCGCAGCGGGCGGCTTGTCGACCGTGATGGCGTTGCCGGCGTCCAGGGAGCCGAACAGCCAGGCCTTCCAGGAGTGGGCGCCGGCCTGGGCGGCCGCCGCGTAGAAGCTGTTGCCCCAGCCGGAGGCGGACAGGTTCCACAGGTAGAGCACGGCGGTCAGGGCCAGGAGCCCCAGCAGCGCCGGCCGCGCCCAGGGCGGATCCTCGGGGCGGCCGCGCAGGAAGGGAGGCCGCCGGTGCGCGGCGGGTGGCCGATTGTCGGTGGCCGCCAGGCGCGGCCGGTCCATCAACGTCGTCATGCCACCACGGTCGGCGCGGGCGCTACGGCGGCTCTGTGCCTCGTCTGTGCGCCATCTATGAGAGGGGATCGACGTGGATCTTGGGCGCGGCGGTCCTGGGCCGGCCGGCGAGCACGTCGGCCGCCTCGGCCAACCCGACGGTCGCACCCACCAGCGGCCGAGGGTCGACCGTGCCGGAGGCGTACAGATCGATCGTGCCGGCGAGGCCGCCCGACCCGCTCAGGATGCCGACCGCGGTGACGTCCTTGAACACCAGCTGCCGGCTGTCGACCGGGCTCGGCCGCTCGGAGATCCCGATGTAGACGACCCGGCGCCCCGGCTCGACCAGGTCGACCGCGAGCGCCGGCAGCTCGGCACCGGTGGACGCGTCGATGATCGCGTCCCATCGCAGCGCCGGCAGCTCGGCGGCGGTCCAGGCGTTGGTCACGCCCACCTTGCGGGCGAAGTCGACGGTCTGGCCGAGGACGTGCACCTCCGCACCCTGCGCCGCGGCGATGAACGCCGCGAGCAGCCCGATGGTCCCCGGGCCGAGCACCAGCAGGCGTTCGCCGGGCGCGAGGCCCGCCGCGCGGACCGCGCGCAGCGCGTTGCCGCCCGGTTCCACGAGCGCTCCGAGCGTGGCATCCACGCCGTCGGGCAAGGACAGCAGAGCCCTTTCCGGTACGGGCAACCGCTCCGCAAGCGCACCGGGCCAGCCCCGGCGGATCCCGATCTCGTAGCGATCCGCGCAGAGATGCTGGCGCCCGGCGAGGCAGCGCTCGCAGTGCCCGCAGCCCAGCATGGTGTCGCCGGTGACCCGCTTGCCGAGCCAGCCCGGATCGACACCCGGTCCCAGCTCGACGACCGTCCCGCACCACTCGTGGCCGATCCGGATCGGATAGCTCGCCTGCCCGGTGTGCAGGTACGACATCTCGCCCGAGTAGAACTCCATGTCGGTGCCGCAGACGCCGGCCCGCTCGACGGCCACCACGACCTCGCCCGCGCCCGGGACCGGCGGGGTCACCTCCTGGACGGAAGCCTCGCCGGGCCCGGTAATAACGAACGCGCGCATGCCGGCCCCTCAGCAGCCGGCGTTGATCCGGGTCATGATGCGGGCGCTGATGTCACCGAGCTGCCGCAGCTGCGCGGGTGTCAGCGCGTCGATCACCAGCCGCCGGACCAGCTCCACCTGGCCGGGAGCGGTGGCGACGACCTTGGCGTAGCCGTCGTCGGTGAGGATCGCGTTGGTGTACCGGCCGTCTTCCGGGTCCAGCTCGCGGCGGATCCAACCGCGGCGTTCGAGGCGGTTGATCAGGTGGGACAGGCGAGACAGCGAGCCGCGCGCGTAGTCGGCGAGCGCGCTGATGCGCATGGCGCGACCGGGCGACTCGGAGAGCCCGGCCATCACCGCGTACTCGAACTGGGTGACGCCGGCCCGGCGCTGCATCTCGCTGTCCAGTTCGGCGGGCAGGGCGACCAGCACGCGGGCGAAGCGCAACCACGCCTCGAGCTGCTGGTCATCCAGCCACTTCGGCTCCACGGCGCCGAGTTTACTGGCTTGACGGTTCAAGTGGTCCGGGATTTTTCGGCGCTCCGGACACGCGGCGTGCCGCCGGGAATCGTGCCACGATGACATCGAGAATCCGGGTTCAGGCGGGAGACCGATCAATGAGCGAACACGTGTCCGACAGCGCCGAATGGCAGGCCGTACAAGGCCACGCCGAGAAGTTCTCGGGCGTTCACCTGCGGGACCTGTTCGACAGCGACCCGCGCCGCGGTGAGCGGCTGACCACCCAGGTCGCGGACCTCTACGTGGACTACAGCAAGAATCTGGTCACCGATGAGGTCCTCGCGGCACTGTTCGCCCTCGCCGAGCGGGCCCATCTCCGCGAGCGCATCGCCGCCATGTTCGCGGGCGAGCACATCAACACCACCGAGGACCGAGCCGTCCTGCACGTCGCGCTGCGGATGCCGCGCGACGCCACGCTGGTCGTGGACGGCCAGGACGTGGTCGCGGAGGTGCACGCGGTGCTGGACCGGATGGGGGCGTTCAGCGACCGGGTCCGGTCGGGGGAGTGGAGGGGCGCCACGGGCGAGCGCATCCGCACCGTCGTCAACATCGGCATCGGCGGTTCCGACCTCGGTCCGGTGATGGCCTACGAGGCGCTGAAGGCGTACGCCGACCCGCAGATCCAGTGCCGGTTCGTCTCCAACATCGACCCCACCGATCTGTACCAGAAGACCCACGATCTCGACCCGGCCAGCACCCTGTTCGTCGTCGTGTCGAAGACGTTCACCACCCAGGAGACGCTGACCAATGCCAAGGAGGCCCGCAATTGGCTGCTCGCCGGCCTCGGCGGCGACGAGTCCGCGGTGGCCAAGCACTTCGTCGCGGTCAGCACCAACGCCCAGCGCGTGGCCGAATTCGGCATCGACACGGACAACATGTTCGGCTTCTGGGACTGGGTCGGCGGCCGGTACTCGCTGCCGTCCGCGGTCGGCCTGTCCGTGATGATCGCGATCGGCAAGGAGCAGTTCGCCGAGATGCTCGCCGGTTACCAGGCCGTCGACGAGCACTTCCGGACGGAACCGGTCGAGCGCAACGTACCGGCGCTGCTGGGCCTGCTGAACGTCTGGTACGACACGTTCCTCGGAGCGCAGTCGCATGCCGTCCTGCCGTACGCGCAGTATCTGCACCGGTTCGCCGCCTACCTGCAGCAGCTCACCATGGAGAGCAACGGCAAGTCGGTCCGGCTCGACGGCACACCGGTGGAATACCAGACCGGCGAAGTCTTCTGGGGCGAGCCCGGCACCAACGGCCAGCACGCGTTCTACCAGCTCATTCACCAGGGCACGAAGCTGATCCCGGCCGACTTCATCGGCTTCGGCCAGCCCAACCACGACATCGACGGCATGCACGACCTGTTCATGTCGAACTTCTTCGCGCAGACCAGCGCGCTCGCGTTCGGCCGCACAGCCGAGCAGATCGCGGCGGAGGGCGTGCCCGAGTCGCTGGTACCGCACAAAGTCATGCCGGGTAACCACCCCACCACCACGATCATCGCGCCGAAGCTCACCCCGTCGACGCTCGGCCAGCTGATCGCCGTCTACGAGCACATCGTGTTTACCCAGGGGACCGTGTGGGAGATCAACTCGTTCGACCAGTGGGGTGTCGAGCTGGGCAAGGTGCTGGCCAACCAGCTTGCCCCGCTGCTGACCGGGGAGTCTGCGCAGGAGTCGGACCTCGACTCGTCGACGAGAGCGCTGATCGCGCGCTACCGCTCGGAGCGCGGCCGAAGCTAGCGTCCGGCTCGCGGATGGGCGGCCTTCGGGCCGCTCTTTCCGTCGGTGGGTGCCCGTAGGCTTACGCACGTGGATGTGACCGTCGCCGAGGCGCTCTCGATGCGGATGACCAGTCTGCTGCTGCGCGCGCATCCGAGCGCCAAGCCGGACACCGTGGCCGGCGTGGTGGAGTGGTTCGGCGCGATGCAGGCCCAAGACATGGCCAGTGCGCTCTGGTCGCTCGGCGTGCGACTGCCGGGCTTCACCCTCGCCGACGTCAACGCCGCGCTGGAACGCCGCGAGGCGATCCGCACCTGGCCGATGCGCGGCACCGTCCACCTCGTGCCCCCGGCGGACGCGCGCTGGATGCTCGACCTGATGGGCGTCCGCGCGCTGGCCGGCGCCGCCAAACGACGGCAGACGGTCGGCCTCACCGAGAAGGCGGCGGACCGGGGCGTCGAGGCCTTGGCCGCGGCGCTCGCGGGCGGCAAGCGGATGACGCGTGCCCAATGCCTCGCCGCACTAGCCGACGCCGGTGTCGCGGTGGCCGGCCAGCAGGGCTACCACCTGCTCTGGTATGCGAGCCAGCGCGGCGTCACCTGCATCGCCCCGCATGTCGGTAAGGAGCAGACGTTCGCGCTGCTGGACGACTGGGCACCGAAGGCTAACCGGCCGGACCGTGAGGAAGCGCTGGGCATCATGGCGTTGCGCTACTTCCGCAGTCACGGCCCGACGACCAGAAAGGACTTCGCGGGCTGGACGGGACTCACGATGACGGACGCAAAGGCCGGCGTCGCCGCCGCCGGGGACCGGCTGACCACGATCCGGGTGGACGGCACGGAGATGATCGTCGACCCGGCGCTGGTGGACGCGGGCGCTGCCGAGATCGACGACTGGGTGGCGCTGCCCGGCTTCGACGAGTATCTGCTGGGCTTCAAGGACCGTTCGATGATGGTCGACGACGCGCACAAGCAGGCCATCATCCCGGGCGGCAACGGGGTGTTCCAGGCGACGATCGTCCGGGCGGGGCGGGTCGTGGGCGCCTGGAAGCGCACGCTCGGCAAGAAGGCCGTTACGGTGTCGGTGACGCCGCTCGCGCCGATGCGGCCCGGAGAGCGCAGGAAGGCCGAAGCGGCGCTCGAGCCGTACGCGGGCTTCCTCGAGCTGCCCTTGCAAGTCCGCTGGACCGCGCCGTAGGGAGTGCCGGCGGCGGGCCCGCCGTGCAGGCTCGGCTGGCCCTCTCGTAGCCGCTAGGCGTTGGCTCCGCCGGTCTGGGGCGTCGGGCGTTCGCACTCGTGCAGGCGACGGGTGAGGTATCGGCGTTCGGCGTCGTTGTCCGTGCGGTCCAGCGCCTCGCGGTAATGCAGGATCGCCTCGGCGTGGCGACCCAGGCGGCGGAGCAGGTCGGCTCGGGTGGCCGGCAGGAGCGGGTGATCGCCCGCCGCGTACTCGGGGTCGTCGAGCAGATCCAGGCCGGCCCGCGGGCCGTCGCGCATGGCGATCGCGATGGCACGGTTGAGCCGGACGGCCGGCGACGGGACCAGCGCCAGCAAGCGGTCATAGAGGTCGGCGATCCGGGACCAGTCGGTGGCCGCGGCCGCCGGCGCGGTCGCGTGGCAAGCCGCGATGAGCGCCTGCAACTGGTAGGGGCCGGGGCGCTCGCGGCGCAGGGCGTGCTGGATCGTCGCCACGCCCTCGGCGATCGCGGCGCGGTCCCAGCGGGAGCGGTCCTGTTCCTCGAGCGGGATCAGCGCGCCATCCGGGTCGACCCGGGCCGAGCGGCGCGCATGCAGCAGCAGGAGCAGCGCATGCAGGCCGGCGGCCTCCGGATGGTCCGGCATCAGCTCGGCGACCATGCGGGCCAGGCGCACGGCGTGGTCGCACAGCTCGGCCCGGATGAGCGCCGGACCGGACGCGGCCGCGTATCCGGAGTGGAAGAGCAGGTAGACGACGGTGAGGACGGCGGTGGTCCGCTCCGGAAGTAGGTGGGCCGGCGGCACTCGATAGGGGATGCCGGCCACCGCGATCTTCCGTTTCGTGCGGACCAGACGTTTGGCCATCGTCGCCTCCGGGACCAGGAACGCCCGGGCGATCTCGGCGGTGCTCAGTCCGCACAGCGTCCGTAGGGCCAACGTCACCCGGGACTCGGCGGACAGCGCCGGATGGCAGCACGTGTAGATGAGCCGCAGCCGGTCGTCGGAGATGCCACTGTCCAGCGCGTCCATGTCGACCTCCAGGTCGGTGGTCTCGTCCCCGGCCAGCTCGCGCAGCTTGGCGGCACCCAGCTTCGCCCGCCGGATCCGGTCGACGGCCCGGTTCCGCGCGGTGGTGGTCAGCCAGGCCCGCGGGCTGTCCGGGATCCCGTCGCGCCGCCAGGCCGGCAGCGCCGCGGCGAACGCCTCCTGGGCGCACTCCTCGGCCAGGTCCCAGTCCCCGAGCATGCCGATGAGCGTGGCGACGACCCGCCCCCAGTCGTCGCGAAACGCCTGAGCGAGCGTCTCCTCGACGTCACTCACGGACCGGGCGGATCTCGACCTGGCCGATGGCCGCCGCGGGATGTCCCGCGGCGATCTCGATAGCCTCGTCGAGGTCGCGGCAGTCGATCAGTGCGAGGCCGCCCACCTGCTCGCGCCCTTCCATGAACGGGCCGTCGGTGAGCAGGACTTCGTCGTCGCGTACGCGGACGGTGGTCGCGGCCCGGCTGTCGTGCAGGCCTACATGCGCATCGAGCACCCCGCGGCGTTGCAGGTCGGCCAGCCACGACCCGAAACTGGAGAAGTCTCCGGCCGCCATCGCCTGCTGGGCCGTGTCCTCGTCCGCGCTGATCAGCAACAGGTATCGCACCGTTCCTCCTTAGCATCTGCTGCACTGGATGGACGAACGGCGCCGCGACGAAAGGACACGAGGGTGTCCATCGGTCCCGGCGTCGTACGTCCATCCAGTAGGAGCGACGAGGAAGGGAGACTCTGATGGACTTCGTCACATCCACCGACGGCACCCGCATCGCATACGAGCGGTCCGGCACCGGACGTCCGATCGTGTTCGCGACCGGCGCGTTCAACGACCACACCACCTGCGCGCCGGTGGCCGAGCAACTCGCGGACGACTTCACCGTCGTCACGTACGACCGGCGGGCCCGCGGGCAGAGCGGGGACACCCGCCCGTACGCGATCGATCGGGAGGTCGAGGACCTGGCTGCCCTGATCGACCTCGTCGGCGGCTCCGCGGCGGTCTTCGGCTACTCCTCGGGTGCGCTGCTCGCGGTATACGCGGCCGCCCAGAAGGTGCCGATCACCGCGCTCGCGCTGTACGAGGCGCCGTTCGCGATGGACGCCTGGCGGCGGACCGACCTGGCGGAGCGCCTCGACGACCTGGTCCAGCAGGGCCGGGGCGGCGACGCGGTGACGCTGTTCCAGTCCGAGGGGATCGGGCTGCCGCCGGAGGTGGTCGCGCAGATCCGGCAGTCGCCGATGTTTCCGGCGCTCGAGGCGATCGCGCAGAGCACCGTGTACGACGCCACGATCACGGCCGAGTTCGCCGTGGCGCCGCCGGCGCTCGCCTCGGTAACCGTGCCGGCGCTGGTGATGAACGGGGCCGAGACGTGGCCGGGGCTGGCGCAGGCGGCGCGGGCGCTGGCCGCTGCGCTGCCGGGCGGGCGGTACCAGGAGATTCCGGGCGGCGCGGATCACGGCATCCCGGTGTCCGCGACGGCGGCGGCCGTGCGGGAATTCCTATCTAGCTTTCTCGATGGCTAACTGTTAAGAATGTCAATTAATTGTGCGGAGGTCGTCGACGTGTAGGAGTACCCATGAAGACTCGACGCCGGGCCATTGCCCTCATCGCGGGCGCGGGACTGGCCGTCGCCGCGGCGCTGACGTTCGCGCCCAGCGGGATGGCGGCGACCAACGTGGCCGCGGTGGTCTGCTCCGCCCCGGCGTGGGCGGAGGGCAACACCTACACCGTGGGCACTCAGGTCACGTACCAGGGCCGGCTGTACCAGGCGCTGGTCACGCACACCGCCTACGTCGGCGCCGGCTGGAACCCGGTGGCGGCGCCGTCGCTCTGGCGCGACCTCGGCGCCTGCACCGGCGGCGGCACGACGCCGCCGACCACACCCCCGACGACCCCGCCCACCACGCCGCCCACCACGCCGCCGACGACTCCGCCCACCACGCCGCCCGGAGGCACGACCTGCGCGGTCAAGTCACGGCCGGCGGGCAAGGTGCTCCAGGGCTACTGGGAGAACTGGGACGGCGCGTCGAACGGCGTACATCCCGGCCTCGGCTGGATCCCGATCAATGACAGCCGCCTCGCGCAGCACGGCTACAACGTCATCAACGCGGCGTTCCCGGTGATCCGCTCGGACGGCACCGTGCTGTGGGAGAACGGCATGGACGCGGGCGTGAAGGTCGCGACCCCGGCGGAGATGTGCTCGGCCAAGGCGGCCGGCGCCACCATCCTGATGTCGATCGGCGGCGCGACGGCCGGCATCGACCTCAGCTCCAGCGCGGTCGCCGACCGGTTCGTCGCGACCATCGTGCCGCTGCTCAAGCGGTACAACTTCGACGGCATCGATATCGACATCGAGACCGGCCTGGTCGGCAGCGGCAGCATCACCACGCTGTCGACGTCCCAGGCGAACCTGATCCGGATCATCGACGGCGTGCTCGCCGCGATGCCGTCGAACTTCGGCCTGACCATGGCGCCCGAGACCGCGTACGTGACCGGCGGCAGCGTCACGTACGGCTCGATCTGGGGCGCGTACCTGCCGATCATCAAGAGGTACCTGGACAACGGCCGGCTGTGGTGGCTGAACGTGCAGTACTACAACGGCAGCATGTACGGCTGCTCGGGCGACTCGTACTCGGCCGGTACGGCGCAGGGCTTCACGGTCCAGACCCAGTGCCTGAACTCCGGCCTGACCATCCAGGGCACGACGATCCGCGTCCCGTACGACCGGCAGGTCCCGGGATTGCCGGCACAGCCGGGCGCGGGCGGCGGGTACATGACCCCCGCGCTGGTGTCGCAGGCGTACCAGAGCGTCAGCGGCATCAAGGGCCTGATGACCTGGTCGGCCAACTGGGACGGCTCCCGGGGCTGGACGTTCGGTGACAACGTCAAGGCCCTGGAGGGCCGCTGACCCGCATAACCGTAAACAACCCTTGCTCAAACGCGTTCACAAACGTCAATATGTGAGGACCTGAGCCAGGGGAGTGCGCCATGAAGCGTGCCGCCGTCGTCCTCGTCACCGTCCTCATCGGAGTCCTGCTGCGGCCGGCCGGCGCGCAGGCGGCGCCCCGGCCAGCCGCGGCGGTCCCGAGCACCATGGCCACCGTGTGTTCGGTCTACTGCGACACCCGGGACCCGTCCCAGGCGCGCCAGGACACCTTCCCGGTCGCCGACCGGATCCAGAACGGCCGGCGCATCGCGCTGCACCTCTCCGATGCCGACGCGATGGCCTGGGGCAGCATCGACAACGGGACGACCGGCGACTCGATCTGGCTGGACCGGACCTGGGACGGCGGCCCCACATGGGACGGTCTGCTCGGCAAGGCCAGCATCCCCGGCACCTGGACCGGTACCCGCACGCTCATGTACAACCTCGCCGACCCGTCGCACCACGCGCGGGGCATGATCCGCGCTTGCGGCGATGCCGGGGGCATCCAGTGCACCGAATGGGTGCACGCCAAGGCCTGCGATGTCATCTGCGACGGTGCCGACGCGTCGGGCGCGGTGGGCGACGTCCAGCCGGTCGGGCCGACCACGTTGAGCGGCCGGACCATCGCGCTGCACATGGAGACGCGTGGCATGGCCTGGGCGACCATCACCGGCGGCACGGCCGGGGACGAGGTCTGGCTCGACCGGTCGTGGGACGAGGGCGCCACCTGGCCCGGCGGCTCATCGCTCGGCCGGACCAGCGTCCCGTCGGGCGCGACCTCCACCCGTACGACCATGTTCGCGTCCCGCGACCCCCTCGCGCTCCTGTACGGCGGTGCGCTGCGTGCCTGCGGCCGGGCGGTCACGGGCGCCAATGGCAGCTGTACGGCATGGGCCCGTCCCGCGAACGATCGGACCGCCGCCGCGGCCGACGCGCTGATGTGGGCGTACCAGCCGGACACCGCGTGGTGGCTGTCGAGCTGGTGGAATTCCGCGGTCGCGATCACCACCGTCATGGACTGGATGAAGCGCACCGGCCGCACCGACTACCGATGGGCCGTGGACCGGACGTTCGAGGTCAACAAGGTGGCGTTCCCGGCCGGGGTGAAGAGCAGCGACCCGATCGAGGGTCACTTCATCAGCCGCGCCATCGACGACGCCGCGTGGTGGGGGATCGCCTGGGTGCAGGCGTACGACCTGACCCGCGACACCAAGTACCTCAACGAGGCGGTCACGATCGCGAACTACGTCCACGGCTACTGGGACACCTCCACCTGCGGCGGAGGCGTCTGGTGGAACCGGGAGCGCACGTACAAGAACGCGGTCACCATCGGCCTCTACATCCGGCTGGCCGCCGCGCTGCACAACCGCATCACCGGCGACACCACCTGGTTGAACCGGGCGGTGACCGGCTGGAACTGGTTCGCGAACAGCGGCATGATCAACGCCTCGGGCCTGGTCAACGACGGCCTGACCGGGTCGTGCGCCAACAACGGTGGAACCGTGTGGACCTACAACCAGGGCCTGGCCATCGGCGCGGCGCTCGAGGTGTGGCGGGCGAACGGCAACGCGGGCGTTCTCGCCGCCGCCCGCCGGCTCGCCGACTCGGCCATGAGCTCGTCCGAGTTGACCAGGAACGGCATCCTCACCGAGGCGTGCGACGCGCCGGACCGCACCTGCAGCGACAACGGCAAGCAGTTCAAGGGCGTCTTCATGCGGTACCTGATGGACCTCGCCGACGCCACCGGCGCGGCCGGTTACCGCGCGTACGCCCGTACCCAGGCCGACAGCGTCTGGAACGCGGACCGCGACTCCCTCAACCGCATCGGGGAGCGCTGGAACGGGCAGACCTCGTCCGCGTACCCGAACGCGCGGGATTGGCGCACCCAGGCGTCCGGCCTCGGCGCGTTGCTGGCCGCGACCGACAACCCGGGCGGCCCGACGACCCCGCCCACGACGCCTCCGCCGACCACCCCGCCGCCCACCACCCCGCCCGCGGCGGACGCGTGGGCGCCGAACACGGCATACCAGGTCGGCGACATCGTGACCTACGGCGGGGCGCGCTACCAGTGCCGGCAAGCGCACACCTCGCTGGTGGGATGGGAGCCGCCGAACGTCCCGGCCCTGTGGCTGCCACTGTGACCTGCGACATCCCGGATAATGCTTGACTGCGAAATAGTTGACGCGGCAAAGGCGTTGTGCGGGGCAGTCCGGGGTCCTTTGGCCTCGACCGGAAGCTCAGGGAGCAGTCATGCAGTTCGGGATCTTCACCGTCGGCGACGTCACGCCGGACCCGACGAACGGGCGGGTGCCAACCGAGCAGGCGAGGATCAAGGCGATGGTGACGATCGCCAAGAAGGCCGAGGAGGTCGGGCTCGACGTCTTCGCCACGGGCGAGCACCACAACGAGCCGTTCGTGCCGTCCTCGCCCACCACCATGCTCGGCTACATCGCCGCGCAGACGTCGACACTGCTGCTGTCCACATCCACGACGCTGATCACGACCAACGACCCGGTCAAGATCGCGGAGGACTACGCGATGCTGCAGCACCTGGCGGACGGCCGGGTCGACCTCATGCTGGGCCGCGGCAACACCGGCCCGGTCTACCCGTGGTTCGGCAAGGACATCCGCGCCGGCATCCCGCTGGCGGTCGAGAACTACGCGCTGCTGCACAAGCTGTGGCGCGAGCACGTCGTGGACTGGTCCGGCAAGTTCCGTACGCCGTTGCAGTCGTTCACGTCGACGCCGCGCCCGCTCGACGGCGTGCCGCCCTTCGTCTGGCACGGCTCGATCCGCAGCCCGGAGATCGCCGAGCAGGCCGCCTACTACGGCGACGGCTTCTTCGCCAACCACATCTTCTGGCCGGCCTCGCACACCCAGCGCATGGTGGGCCTCTACCGCGAGCGCTTCGCGCACTACGGGCACGGTGACCCCGACCAGGCCATCGTCGGCCTTGGCGGTCAGGTGTTCATGCGCAAGAACTCGCAGGACGCGGTGCGGGAGTTCCGGCCCTACTTCGACAACGCCCCGGTCTACGGCCACGGCCCGTCGTTGGAGGAGTTCACCGCCGAGACGCCGCTGACCGTCGGTAGCCCGCAACAGGTCATCGACCGTACGCTCGGCTTCCGCGACTACGTCGGCGACTACCAGCGCCAGCTGTTCCTGCTGGACCACGCGGGCCTGCCGCTCAAGACGGTCCTCGAACAGCTGGACATCCTCGGCGAGGAGGTCGTGCCGGTGCTGCGCAAGGAGTTCGCGGCCCTGAAGCCGGCGCACGTCCCCGAGGCCCCGACCCACGCATCCCTGGTCGCCGCTCAGCAGGCCGAGGTGACCGCATGAAGCAGCGCTCGCTCGTCGTGGTCACCGCGGGCCTGAGCCAGCCGTCGTCCACCCGCCTGCTCGCGGACCAGCTGTCCGCGGCGGCGGCGGCCGCGGCCGGCGACGCCGGCATCCTGCTCGACGTCCGCGTGATCGAGCTGCGCGACCTCGCCCACGACCTGATGAACCACATGGTGACCGGCTTCCCGTCGGCCGCGCTGGAGAGCGCGCTCGACGCGGTGGCCGGCGCCGACGGCCTGATCGCGGTGAGCCCCGTCTTCACCGCGAGTTACAGCGGCCTTTTCAAGTCCTTCTTCGACGTCCTCGATCACGAGGCGCTGGTGGACAAGCCGGTCCTGATCGCGGCGACCGGCGGCACCGCACGGCACTCGCTCGCGCTGGAGCACGCGATGCGACCCATGTTCGCGTACCTGCGCGCGATCACCGTGCCGACGTCGGTCTTCGCGGCCAGCGAGGACTGGGGCGGCGACACGGCCGAAGGCGCGCTGCGCGGCCGCATCGATCGCGCCGCGGCCGAGCTGGTCCGCGAGATCGACCGCCGCGAGCCCGCGACGGTCGCGGACCCGTTCGCCCTCACCACGTCGTTCGAGGATCTCCTCGCCCGCAGCTGAGAAGACCTAGTCGCGGGCTATGGCCATCGTTCGGGGCGGGACGCATGCCCGAACAGGAATCGCGTCGGTCACGGCGGGGTCGGCATGGGTGGATGCTCGCGCCTCGGGGTGGGACCAATGGCCCTGGCCAGGCGTGCGCCGCAGTGCGAGCGTGCTGGTAGCGGGCGCCCTGGTGCGGGATGTCGCCCCGGGCGGGCGACCCCAGCTGGTCTGGAGGTGGCCATGGCCACACGCAGATCGGCCCGTGCGGCGGTTGCCGCCGCGGTCGGGGTGCTCCTGACGACGACGTCGGGTGGTGCGGCCGCCGTCGCGACGCCGGCTGCCCCGCGCGACGGCGTCGCCGCGGTCATCGCGAGCTACCAGGCCAGGATCCCCGAGCTGATGGCCCAGAAGCACATCTCCGGCCTGGCTCTGGCGCTGGTCGACGGCGACGGTGTGGTGTGGCAGCAGGGGTTCGGCTCCAGGGACAACGACGGGCGCAGGGCGGTCACCGTCGACACCCTCTTCGGCGTCCAGTCGATGTCCAAGGTCTTCACCGCCACCGCGGTGATGCGGGCCGTCCAGTCCGGACGGCTCGACCTCGACGTGCCGATCACGACGTACCTGCCCGGCTTCACGATGCACAGCGCCTTCGAGCCTCACCCCGAGCAGCGGATCACGCTGCGCATGCTGCTCAGCTGCACCGCGGGCTTCACCCACGAAGCGCCGCTGGGCAACAACTACGAGCCGCAGCCTGGCGACTTCGACGCGCACGTCCGGAGCATCTCCGAGACCTGGCTGCGGTTCCCGGTCGGCACCGGCTACGCCTACTCGAACCTTGGGATCGACCTGGCCGGCTACATCCTCGAACAGGTCTCGAACAAGCCGTTCCCGGTGGTCATGCGCGACTCGCTGCTCGCGCCGTTGGGCATGGACCGCAGCACCTTCGACCGGGGCCAGGTGCACGCGACCGCCGACCGGGCCTTGGGTCACTCGGGGATGGTGCGGCAGCGGGTGGATAGTCCGATGACAGCGGCCGGCGGGCTGTGGGCCAGCGCCGCGGACCTTGCCCGGTTCCTGCAGTTCCAGCTGGGCGACGGCACCATCGATGGCCGCACCGTGCTCGACGCGGCGCGGATACAGGAGATGCGCACGATCCCGGCACCGCACGCGGGCGCGCCCGCGGGGTACGCGCTCGGCGTGGCCCGCACGCGCTTTAGGCCCGGCGGCCACTATCTCGACCTGTTCGGCCACGGCGGCGGCGGGGACGGCTTCCTGTCGGACCTGTTCTGGGTCCCGCAGCTGCAGCTCGGCATCGCGCTGCTCACCAACTCCGACGAGCACGACCTGCAGGTCGCCCTGGCCGGCGGGATCCTCCGTGACCTGGTCACCGACCCGGACAGCCGGTACCAGCAGCGGATGCTCGGCCTGCCGACCCAGTCCGACGCCGTGGACCCCGACGAGAAGTTCGTGGCGCCCCCGGACCTGCCCGGCCGGATCGCGGCCCTCGCGCTGCCGGCCTCCCCCCAGCAGTCCGCGCGCTGGGCCGGATACACCGGCTACTACCGCACCGGGCAACTGGGCGCGATGAGCCCTGACTACCCGCCGTCGCGGTTCCACGTCGAGTCCGGCGTGCCCTACTTCGACGCCGCCGAGGACGGGACACCGGTGCGGCATCGGCTGGCCGAGTTCCAGCCCGGCCTGTTCCTGGCCGACAACGGCGAGACCCTCGACCTGCGCGGGCCTTCGCAGCGCTGGCGTGGACTGGACCTCAACTCGGTCACCAACGGTCCGCTGGCCTGGCAGTGGGTGCTACTGGCCGTCGTGGTGGTCGTAGCAGCCGGGTGGCTCGTGGCCGTGTGCGCCGCGTCGGTACGCCGACGCCGCGCAGCGGTCCGGTCGTCGGTTGGTCCGCCGCCGGGCGGCCGCACCGGGCGGCGTTTGACCACCGCCGTCGCCGCCGTCGGGGCGTTCGCCGCGCTCGCGACCGTGGCCGCGATCCAGACGATGCCCGCGCTCGTGGACGTCGGGTTCCTCGGACGGATGGCGGTCCCGCTCCCGGTGCGCCTCGCGTTCCACCTGCCGCTGGCGGTGGCACTCCTGACCGCGGGTCTGGCCGCACTCCTGGCGGCCGGCACCCTCCGACACTGGTGGACCCCCCGGATCCGGCCACGCGACGCGGCCCTCGCCGTCGCCCTGACTGCCCTCGCGGCCCAGCTCGCGTCCTGGCATCTGGTCGCCTGGGGGTTCTGACCAGGACCGCCCCACAACGACGACAGACGCCCCAACCGCACGGCAGGACCGATTCACGAAGCCGCCCCCGCAGCGCCAAGGCGACGGACGGTCGGACCACGACCGGCGGCTCACCGGTAACAGGGCCACGTCATCCCAGCAGCGGTTCATCCCCTCACGATCAGCGGGCGCACGGTCTGCCGCGAGACCTCGTTCAAGGGCCAGATCCGGTGAGTGCTGACCCGCCAGCCGCTGCCACCGCCGAGCCTGCCCGAAGAGCCGACCCGACCGAACCCATGGGATCCGGTCGCGGACCGTCACGCGCAGCCGCCGCGGCTGGTGACGGCGGTACCCGTCAGGTGTGTCGCCGGCGTGTCGCCATCGGTCGGAGTCGGGGATGATCTCTCCCGGGCACTTCAAGATCGAGACGCGGCCCGCTGGGGGACCTTCGCCTCTGTCTGACCCGGGTTGCGGCTGGGACGGTCGAAGTGCCGCCAGAGGATTGCGAGCTCCAGGGGAGGGTTGAAGTGAAGCCCCAGGACTATTCCGCCCGTACGGAGTACCGGCCTCCGGCCGGCTGGTATCAGCGCCTCAACTGGCTCGGTGCGCTGCTCACCTCCGTGGGGCTGGCCCCTCGGGACGCCGTGACCCTGCAGGTGCGGGGCCGCACCTCCGGCACGTTGCGCCGGGTCCCCATCCTGCGAACTCGCTACCAGGGAAACGACTACCTGGTAGCACTCGCTGGGCAGTCACAGTGGGTCAGGAACGTTCGGGCAGCTCGCGGCGCCGCGGTGATCCGACGCGGCAGAGCGCGACACGTCCGCCTTGAGGAACTTGCCCCGGCCGCCCGGCCAGACATCATCGCAGAGTATCTGTGCGCTGGCCGCCGACGCAGCGGCGCCGACGCCAACGCAAACCAGGCGCGATTCTATTTCGGCCTCGGCCCGGACCCGTCCATCGACGACATCCGGGCAATCGTCGACCACTACCCCGTGTTTCGCGTCATCTACACAAGCTAGATCGAATCAGGTGGAGTGTGCGAGGAGGGTAGTGGATATGGCGAAGATCCAGGGTTCGACGGTTATCGCTCGGCCGGTCGAGGACGTTTTCGACTTCGTTGCCGACGAACGCAACGAGACGAAGTACAACCCACACATGGTTCGGGTCGACAAGATGACGCCCGGGCCGATCGCCAACGGGACAACTTGGTCCGCCACGATCGAGTCGCGAGGACGACCCGTCGATATGGACATCGAAGTGACCGACTACACCAGGCCAAGCCGCCTGGCTTCCACCACGCGCATGTCGACAGCAGAGATCCACGGCGCCGTGACCTTCGAACCTGATCCTGGCGGAACCAGGATGCGGTGGTCTTGGGAACTGCAGCCCAAGGGTGTGTTCAGGCTCATGGGTCCTGTCATCGCTCGCATGGGCCGGCAGCAGGAAGCGGAGATTTGGGCGAGCCTCAAGCGGTACATGGAGAGCACCGCACCGCCCGCCACCGGGAGTTGACGCCTAGCAATTGGTCCATGACGAACAGGTCTTCAAGGACCATGGTCCGGCGGTGGTCACAGGGCATCGGCCGGGATCGGACGAGAGCTAGCGCCCTTGGCGGCCAGAGACGGCTGCGGATGACGTCGAGGGCCGGCCGGCGTTCCGTCGTCATCCCGCGATCCCATCAACGCCCGGCCCACCGGTCAACGTCGCGTCCCCGGCCGACCACGGGTAGAACTGACGCATGGCTGAGATCGTGCTCATCCGGCACGGGCAGACCGAGTGGAGTGCGGCCGGCAAGCACACCTCGTACACCGATCTGGACCTCACCGACATCGGCGTGGAACAGGCCCGGGCGGTCGGCAAGAAGCTGGCCGGGCGCAAGTTCGCCGCGGTGCTCTCCAGCCCGCGCAAGCGGGCGCTGAGCACCGCCGAGCTGGCCGGCCTCACCGTCGCCGAGATCACCGAGGACCTCGCCGAGTGGAACTACGGTGAGTACGAGGGCATCACCACCGCCGAGATCCGCAAGACACGGCCTGACTGGTCGCTGTGGACCGACGGCTGCCCCGGCGGCGAGTCGCCCGCCGAGGTCGGCGCCCGCGTGGACCGGGTCCTCGCCCGGGCCCGGGAGCTGCTGGCCGGCGGCGACGTCGCGCTGGTCGGCCACGGCCACTGCCTGCGGGTGTGCGGCGCCCGTTGGGTGGGCCTGCCCCCGCGGGACGGCCGCCTGCTGAAACTGGACACCGCCACGCTGTCGACGCTCGGCTTCGAACACGGTGACCCGGCGATCGACACCTGGAACGCGCCCTGCTGACCCACGGCTCCGGCTACCGGCGGAGGGTGGCCCGGATGTCGCCCAGGCCGCGGGCCACGAGCACCTCGCCCGCACCGGACAGGCGGTCCCAGCCGCCGGACCCGGTGTTCCACGTGCGCCACAGGCGGGCGTCCATCGCGACCGTCACCAGGGCCGACTCGCCGGGCGGGACCGTCACCGGCTGCCAGCCGACCAGGCGCACCGGCTCGTCACGCTCGGCGGGTTGGAAGTAGACCTGCACGACCTCGCGGCTCGTACGCGCGCCGGTGTTCGTCACCGTCGCCGTCACGGCCGGCGAGTCGCCGTCGACCAGGCGCACGTCGCCGTACTCCCACGAGCCGTAGCCCAGGCCGTGACCCATCCAGAACACCGGCTGCGGCGCCCGGCCGGCGAAGTGGCCGCGATATCCGATGAACGTCCGCTCCTCGTACGGCAGCGCACCGTCCACCGGCGTCACCGACCAGGCCGGAGACTGGCCGTCGTCGGCGGGGAACGTGGTGACCAGCCGGCCCGCCGGCTCGATGTCGCCGAGCAACGCCGCCGCCACCGCGTGACCACCCTCCTGCCCGGGCAGGCCGGCCCACAGCACCGCGTCCACCCGCGACAGCCACGGCATCACGATCGGCGTCGCCGCGTTGACCACCACGATCGTCTTGCGCGCGGCGCCGGCTACCGCCTCGACCAGCGCGTCCTGCGCGCCCGGCAGGTGCAGCGTGGACTTGTCGACCGACTCGGTCTCCTGCTCCTCGGTGAGGCCGACCACCACGACCGCGACGTCGGCGGCGGCCGCGGCCTTGACCGCGTCGTCGATCACGTCGACGGTCTCGCGGGACGCCTGGTTCGCGATCAGGCCGAACAGGCCGATGCCGGTGAACGCCTCGCCGGCCGGGCCGACGCCCGGCCGCAGCGTCACGGTGGCCTCCAGCAGCGTGCCGGCGTTCACATCCACGATGTCGGTCCGCGTCGGGGGTGCCAGGATCTCCTCGCCCATGTTGGTTCCGGACACCGTCAGCGTGTAGGTCAGCGTGCGGTCTCCGGCCCGTACCGTCCAGTCGCCGACGCCCATGACACCCAGCTCGACCTGCCCGGACCCGTTGATGGTGCCGCGCAGCTTCGCGGTCGCGACGGTGCCGGGGAGGTCGTCGTCCAGGCCGACCATGGTGGCGGCGTTGGCGGCGTGCCGCCGCTCCAGCTCGTTGCCGCCGGCGTCGAACAAGGTGACCGCGACACCGGGCTCGCCCGTCTCTGGATCGGTCAGGTAACCGCCGCGCGCGGGCACCGGCCGGGTCCGGACCTCGACGCCGTCGGTAACGGTGACCTTGTCGCCCAGCAGCGCGCGCAGCCCCTCCGCGACGCTGATCTGGTACGGCGGGTTCACCTGTGCCGAGCCGCCGCCCATGTCGATCGTGTCGAGCGCGTGCCGGCCGATCAGCGCCACGGTCTGCGACCGGTTCAGCGGCAGGATGCCGGCGTCGTTCTTCAGCACCGTGATGCCCTGTGCGGCCAACCGGGTCAGCTGCTCCTTGCGGACGAGGCTGTCCGGGGCGGGCAGGTCCGACGGGTACGTCCGCGGCGTGCCCAGCGCGCCGACCCGCTCCGCGAGCAGCAGCAGCCGGGCCAGGTGGTCGTCGATGACGGCCTCGTCGACCTCGCCGGAGCGTACGGCGTCGACCAGCGCGTCGCCCCACGGACCCATCGGGCCGGGCATGACCAGGTCGAGCCCGCCGTTCGCGGCCGGCCCGGCGGTCTTGGTGGCGAACCAGTCCGACATGATCAGGCCGCGGTAGCCCCACTCGCCCTTGACCACCTCGTTGTTGACGTGGTGCTGCTCCGTGGCGGCCACGCCGTTGACGTCGTTGTACGCGGCCATGATCGACCAGGGGTCCGCCTCGGCCACCGCGATCTCGAACGGCAGCAGGTACAGCTCGCGCAGCGTGGCCTCGTCCACCACGCTGTTGACGGTGTTGCGGTCGGTCTCCGACTCGTTGGCGACCAGATGCTTGAGGCACGCGCCGACGCCGCTGTCCTGCATCCCGCGCACGTACGCCGCGGCCAGCTTGCCGGTCAGCAGCGGGTCCTCGGAGTACGCCTCGAAGAGCCGACCGCCGAGCGGGGTGCGGTGCAGGTTGATGGTGGGCCCGAGGACGACGTGGATCTGCTGCGCCATGGCCTCCTCGGCGAGCAGCTTGCCCACCTCGTACGCGGTGTCCTCGCTCCAGGCCGACGCCAGCAGCGTGGCGTTCGGGAACAACGCCACCTCCCGGCCGCCGCTGAACTTGAGGCCGCGCACGCCGGTCGGCCCGTCGGACAGGCGCAGCTCACCGAGCCCGATCGACGCCTTCGGCGCGAGCGTGAACATGGTGGCGCCGGTCAGCAGGGCGACCTTCGCGGGCAGGTCGAGCGACTTGACGAGGTCGGCGTGGTCGGACCCGGGGGATGTCGTCATGGGGACCTTCTCCGAATGAGGGGTGATCGCAGGTTACACGTGTAAGTTGCCGATGTCAGTACCGTAAACACCACCGCTGGTGACGGCAAGACCCGCCGAGGGAGTTGTGAGCCATGACCGAGCCGACGACGCGCCGCGTGACCAGCGCCGACGTCGCCCGCGTGGCCGGCGTGTCCCGCGCGACCGTCAGCTACGTGCTCAACGACACTCCGCACCAGACCATCTCCCCGGGCACCCGGACCCGGGTGCTCGACGCGGCGGCGAGGCTCGGCTACGCGCCGTCGGCGGCCGCCCGCACGCTGCGGACCGGCCGGTCGGACGTTGTGCTGTGCCTGCTGCCCGACTGGCCCATCGGGCAGGAGGTCGGCGCGATGCTCGGCAACCTGTCCACCGCCCTGGCCCGTTCCGGTCTCACGCTCGTCGTGCATCCCGGCAGCCGCGAGGACCGGCCCATATCGGAGATCTGGAAGGCGATCACGCCGGCCGCCGTCCTCGCGTTCGCCGACTTCTCCGGCGACGAGATCGACGCGATGCGCGCCGCCGGGGTCGCGCTGGTGGTCCTGCTGCTTGGCCGCACCCGGCAACGCCGGCGCGAGCTCGAGGTGCCGCAACAGCTGGTCGGGCGGCTCCAGACCGAGCACCTCGCGGTTCAGGGCCACACCCGGCTCGGGTACGCGTACCCCGACGACGAGCGGGTGCGGATCTTCGCCGAGCCGCGGTTGGACGGGGCCCGCGCCGCCTGCGCCGGCCGGGGCCTGGACGCGCCGGTCGTGCACACCGTGCCGCTGGATCCGGAGCCGGCCGAGTCGGCGGTACGCCGATGGCGGGACAGTGGCGTGACGGGCGTGAGCGCGTACAACGATGAGGTGGCCCTCGCCGTGCTGGCCGGAATGCGCCGCTGCGGCCTGGCCGCCCCCGCGGACCTCGCGGTGATCGGCGTCGACGACATCCCGGCGGCGCGGCTGGCCGTGCCCGCGCTCACGTCCGTGACCACCGATCAGACCGCGGTGGCCGCGTACCTGTCCGCGACGATAGTCGCGGCCATCAACGGCCGGCCGGAGCCGGAGATCACGATCAAGGATCTGGTCCAGGTGGTACGCCGCGAGTCGGCGTGAGCGGCACCGTCACCGTGCGGTTGAGGTGCGGCCCAGGTAGACGAGGACGGCCTGGACGCGGCGGTGGATCTCCTCGTCGGCGGCGAGACCAAGCTTCGACATGATCGACCCGATGTGCGTCTCCACGGTGCGTTCGGTGAGCCACAGCCGGCGGGCGATACCGACATTGGTGCGGCCCTCGGCCATCGCCGCGAGGACCTCGCGCTCGCGGGCGGTCAGGGTGGCGAGCGGGTCCCCGGTGCGGTGACTGCCGATCAAGCGACCGACCACCTCTGGATCCAGCGCCGAGCCGCCGGCCGCCACGCGGCGCAGCGCGTCCAGGAAGTCGTCCACGTCGAGGACGCGGTCCTTGAGCAGGTAGCCGAACCGGCCGCTGCTGACGAGCTCGACGGAGTGCCGGGTCTCCACATGCTGGGAGAGCAGCACGATGCCGAGTTCGGGCCAGCTGGCGCGTACCTGGCGGGCGGCACGGGCGCCGTCGTCGGTGTGGTCGGGCGGCATCCGGATGTCGATCACCGCCAGATCGGGCCGGGTCTCGGCGACCCTCGCGACGAGCGACGGCGCGTCGGCGGCCTTGGCCACCACGTCGTGGCCGGCGTCCACGAGCAGGCTCGCGAGCCCTTCCCGGAACAGCGCGGAGTCCTCGCCGATCACGATGCGCACGGCAGCACCGCCTCGACCACGGTGCCGCTGCCCACCGGGCTGATCAGGCGCAGGCCTCCGCCGGCCGCGGCGACCCGGTCCGCGAGGCCCGCCAGGCCGGCCCCTGGGCGCAGTGTCGCGCCGCCCGGACCATCGTCGCGGACCTGGACGGTCAGCGCGTCCGCATCCTGGACCAACCGCAGCCCGATCGTCGATGCCGAAGCATGCCGGACCGCGTTGACCACCGCCTCGCTCGCGACGTAGTAGGCGGTGGTCGCGACCACGTCCGGCAGCCCGTCGCAGTTCAGCTCCGGATGCACGTCGAGGGTGATCGGGACAGGCACCCGGCCGACCATCATGGTGAGCGCGTTGACCAGGCCGTCGTCGAGGCTGCTCGGGCGCAACCCGTGGGCGATCTGCCGCAACTCCGCCACGGCCGTACCGATCTCGGCGACAGCCTGATCGAGTAGCCCGTTCACGTCGGTCCGGCCGTCGGCGAGGTGCCGCTGGCCGAGTCGCAGCGCCATGCCGAGCGCGACCAACCGCTGCTGCGCGCCGTCGTGCAGGTCGCGTTCGAGCCGGCGGCGTTCCTCGTACGAGACGGTGAGCAGGCGCGAGCGGCTCGACTCCACCTCGCGCAGCGCGCCGGACAGCTCGATGCGCAGCCGGACGACCTCGACCAGCAGGGCGGACGCGGCGGCGACCTCGCGGAGCAGCTCGCGCGAGCCGGCCGCCGCCAAGGCTCCGATGTCGGCGCCGCCGAGCAGAACCGGCACTTGCGCGTCCATCGCAAGCGGCGCACCGTCCGCACCGACCAGACCGGACTTGCCGGGTACCCGGTAGCCGATCCGCAGGCCGGGATCGCGGAGGGCTGCGCGCAGGACCTCCTCCAGCTGTTCGGGGCGGGCCGTGCCGGCGTGCGTGCGGGCGCGCAGGTCCTCGATCGCGGCCAGCGCCCGCTGCCGGCTGGGGTAGAAGCGCCGGTCCACCCAGCGCTGCAGGCGGGTGCGCAGCGGCGCGAGCAGCACGGCGCAGAGCGCGGTGGCGGCGGCCGCGGCCACCACGGACTGCCGCCCGAGCGCGACGCCGGCGAGGAACGTCGCCACCGTGTAGAACGCGAGCAGGACCGTGGTGACGATGCCGTACGTGACCGCGGTGCTGAACGCGCGGTCCACGTCGTAGAGGTCGTGGCGCAGCACGGCGATCGCGGTGGCCGCCGGGATGGCCAGATACGTGGCCGCCAGTCCGAGGAGCACCAGATCGGGGCCGTCGATGAGCAGATAGCTCAGCCAGCAGAGCAGCAGCGTGGCCGGTACGAACATGGCGCCCAGCGCGAACCACTTGACCTGCGCGCGGCGTACCGGATCGGTCTCCCGCCGGTGCCGGACCACGACGGAGGTCGCGGTCGCGATCAGCAGGCCCAAGAAGATCGGCAGCAGCGCGACCCCGACGACCCCCAGCACCGGGAAGAACCGGCCGGCGTCGAACACGTGCGGCACGTCCTGGAACGGCGCCGGAAACGGGGTCGGGTCGAACGCGGCCAGAAAAGTGAAGAGGACCGGCACCGTGATCAGGCCGGCGGCCAGCCAGCGCCACCGCCGGCCGCGCGGCAGCCGGCCGTCCGGGAAGATCAGCGCAAGCAGGGCAGGCGGCACGTACAGGAAGATCCAGGTTCCCGGGTCGAGCGAGGTCAGCAGCGCCGAGACCGGGACGAGGTCAGGCCGGCGCGCCACCGCGTCGCCGTAGATGTCGCCGCTCGCGATCGCGATCGGCAGCAGCCCCACCAGGGCGAGCAACGCGCCTACCAGGTTGTCGGGTCGCTTCGTCGCGACCGCCACGCCGAGCGCCACCGTGGCGAATCCCAACACCGTCGCCACCGCGAGGTACGCGGCGTCCGCACCCTTGCCGGCGATGGCCACCCACACCCAGCCCACCGCGGCCTGGGCTACGGCGAGACCCGCGACCACGCCGGCGAGAACTCCTCTGGCCCGCATGGACTCACGGTAGGCGCGCGCACGCCCCAGCGGATACGTGCCAGCACGGAGATGCCAGCACGCAGGCACGTCCCGCGACAGCCACGATGCCCGGGCGGGGCGTACGGCCGAAGACTTCGGGGCAACGGATCCCATCGCCCGGAGGACACCATGAAGCGCTCGAAGACGTTCGTCACCGGACTCGTACTGGCCGGCCTGTTCGCGCTCGGCGACATCACCACCCCGCTCACCAGCGACGGCGAGCACCCGCCGATGGCGATCGGCATCGCCGACGCGATCCTCGGCCTGATCTGCGCGGTCGCCATCGTGCTGGCCTGGCGCGGCAGCCGCGGCGCGGTCACCGCGATCGTCGTCACCCGCCTGCTGTCTGTGGTGTCGGCCCTGCCGGCGTTCTTCGTCGACGGCATCCCTACGGCGGTGCGGCTCGCGGTCGGGCTGGGCGTGGTGGTCCAGCTCGTCGCGGTGGCAATGGTCGCGACGCGGCTGCGCCGGCCTGCGCTCGCCTCGGCCGCCTCCTGAGCACGACGGCACGATCCCCGGTCCGCGCCCTGCGGACCGGGGATCGCGGGCTAGCGTGAACCCATGTCCGAAACGCAACAGGCCACCATCTCCCCCGGGGACGGGCACATCACGCTCATCAACGTGTTCACCTGCCCGGAGGTGCGACAGCACGAGCTGGTGGCCGCGCTCGACAAGGCCATTAGGGAGGTTCTCGTCCACCTGCCCGGCTTCATCTCGGCCACCGTCCACGCCAGTCTCGACATGACCCGGGTCGTCAACTATGCGCAGTGGGCGAGCGTCGAGGCCTACGACGACATGCAGTCCGACAAGGAGGTGGAGAGCCACATGGCGCAGATCATGTCGATCGCCGAATCCGCCGATCCACGCCTGTTCACGGTGCGATCCGTGCATCACGCCTGAGGCCGATCCCGCTGACAACGAACGCACAGGCCAGGTACAAGCGCGCCCCAGGCTGGCGGCGAACAGTGGGGTGTAACGCTCACCAGCCGAGGGGGAGGTCGAGATGCTCGTGCAGCGTCCCGGTTCCGCAACCGCCACTGATCCGCCGCTCAACCCGGCCACGACACAGAGCATGCGCCCGGTCGTCGCCGTACTCGGCCATCCCGGCCGCGTCGCCGCCCTCGCGGCCCACCTGCCGACCGGCTGGACGATACGCCGGGCGCGCGACCTCGACGACGTCCACCCCGACGAGATCGTCCTGTTCAGCACCGCCTCCGTGGCCGACGTGAGCGCCGGCCGGAGGATCCTCCCCCGGCGTACCCGGATCGTCGCGCTCGTCGATCCGGAGGCGCCCGCCGAGCTCGTCGCCGGCGTGCTGACCGCGGGCGCGGACGTGTGCGTACGCGGCGGTCAGCCCGCCATCCTCGCCAGCCACCTGGTCGCCTGCCGTCGCCGGCAGCTCGCCGACCGGTGGTCGAGCCTGCAGGACGCGGCCGCCACCGCGACGCAGGCCTGACTCCACGGCGGCTCGGATGGCACGGTCACCGCGACCTCGGTGACCGCCGCCAAAGAAATGAAGACATGTGGCGATGTCAATACTTGTCACATGCGAACCCATTGATGGTTGACTGTGAGATTCCTAGGCTGAGGCGGATCGGACCGGCCTAGGGGGTGTACGCGCTTGCAGAGCGACGCGTCGCCCCTGTTCGGCCGCGCGCCGCTCCTGACCGCCATCGAGTCGCGCCTCTCCACCGGTGGCGGGGTCGCTCTGCACGGGCCCGGCGGGATCGGCAAGACCGCGCTGCTGGACGTCGTCGCGACCGCGGCCGCCGTCCGCCGGGAGCTCGTGCTGCAGCTTCGGCCCGCGCAGACCGAGCGCCGGTTGCCGTACGCGGGTATCGCGGATCTCGTCGGCCAGCTCCCCGCGGACGCCGCCGCTCCGCTGCCGCCCGCCCAGCGGGGCGCCCTCGCCGCGTTTCGGCAAGGATTGCCGCCGCGGGCCGGGACGCCTGCGCTGGCCCGGCGCCTCGTCCTCCCGCTGCTGCTGGCGCACTGCGCCCGGCATCGGCCCGTACTGCTGCTCATCGACGACGCGCAATGGCTCGATCAGGAGTCCGCGGAGCTGATCGGGTTCGCCATGCGGCGCCGTCCTGGCCCGCGCGTCCGCGTGGTGGCCGCGCAGCGCTGGCCCGACCCGGCCGGCCGCCGCCGGGCGTCCCGGCTGTGTCCGGCGCCCGTGGCGGAGCTGGAGGTGCCGCCGCTCATGGCCGGCGATCTCACCGCGCTGCTCGAGGCGCGCGGCCTGCCCTGCCGTACGGCCAGCCGGCTGTACGAGGCCAGTGCCGGGAACCCGTTCCTCGCGCTGGCGCTGGGCGGCGCCGTCGCCCCCGGCCCGGCGTGGCGGCCGGCCCCGCTGCCGGAACCGGCCCGCGCGTTGCTGCGGGACCGGATCGGCGCGCTGCCGCCTGGTGTGTCCGACACGTTGCTGGTCGCGGCGCTTGCCACGGATCCCACCGCGACGCTGCTCATTCGCGCAGGGCGGGAGGACGCCGGGCGCGATCTGCGGCTCGCCGCCGCGGCCGGTGTCGTCGACGTGGACGGCGACGCGATCCGGTTCACCCCACCGGCGGTCGCCGCGGTGGTTGCCGAGGACGCCGCCGCGGCCCGGCGCGCGGGCATCCACGACGCGCTGGCGGCCGCGGCCGTCGACGAGACCGACGCCATCCGGCACCGGGCCCTGCGCACCGGGCGACCGGACGCGGACGTCGCCCGGTCGCTGACCGCGGCGGCCCAACGCGCGGCCGGTGCCGGCGACGGCCGCGCCGCGGCCGAGCTGTACCTGCTGGCCGCGGACCGCTGTCCGGCCGAGTTGGCCGCGGAACGCCTCGACTGGCTCGTCGCTGCGGCCCGTATCGCCGTGACGGCCGGCGCGCCCGCGCTGGCCGGGCGCGCGGCCGAGGCCGTGCTGGCCGCCGATTCCCCGGCCGGGCACCGGGTCCGGGCCCGGCTGGTCCTCATCGACCTGGCCGGGCAGGCGCTGGCCGACATGGGCGAGACGTTCGCGGCGGCGCTCATCGAGGCGGCCGACGACCCCGCGCTGCTCGCGCCGGTACGGCTACGGCTGACCTGGGCGGCCATGGTCGGCGGAGACGCCGACACGGCCGCGGCCGAGGCACATCGGACGGTCACCGCGGCGCGCCAGGCCGGCGACCCGACCACCGAGGCGATGGCACTCAGCGCCCTCGCGCAGGTGCAGCGGCTGCGCGGGGAGTCGCAGTGGACGGACACGCTGCGCGCGGCACTCGCGCTGCCCGCGGCGCAGGTTCCCGGCTGGCTGCACCTCGGCCCGCGCTACATGGCGGCGCGTTTCGCCATGATGGACGACCGCCTCGACGAGGCCCGCGACGAGCTACTCAAACTGCTCGCGGTCGCCGAGCAGGACCGCACCGGTGAGGCGCTGGTCGAGGTGTTGCGCAGCCTGTCCGAGGTGGCCACCCGGGCCGCACGCTGCCGTGACGCGCTGCGTTACGCCCACCGAGCCGTCGCGGCCGCCGAGCAGGCCGGGCTCAGCCCTGGGCCGACCTGGTACACGGCCGCGGTGGCCGAGCTGGCCGGCGGCAGCGTCGCCGCGGCCGCGGGGTATGCCCGGCGCGGCGTACGCGCGTCCGAACAGGAGGGCGACAGCATCTATCTGCGCCGCAACCTGCACGCCCTGGGCCAGGCCGAGCTGCGCGGCGGCGACACCCGCGCCGGGGTGGCCGCGTTGCGCCGCCTGCGCGATCTCGAGGCGGAGCAGGGCGGGACCGATCCGATGATCGTCCGCTGGCATGGCGACCTGGCCGGCGGGCTCGCCGCGCTGGGCGAGCACGAGGAGGCCGCGGACACGCTCGCGCAGGCCCGGGCGGCCGCACACCGGCTCGGTACGACGCCCGCCGTGATCGGCTACCTCGATCGGGCCGCCGCCGTGGTGCTCTCCGAGAGCGGGCACGCCGACTCCGCCGTCGTGCTCTCGGCCGCCGCGGCGCAGCACTTCGAGCGGCTGAACCAGCCGATCGAGCAGGCGCACGCGCTGCTCGTGCAGGGCGGCGCCGAACGTCGCCGGCGCCGGTACGCGGCCGCCCGGGTGGCGATCGGTACTGCCCTGACCATCTTCCTGCAGGCCGACGCGAAGCCGTGGACCGAACAGACCGAGCGGGCTCTCGCCCGCACCGAGGGGAACTCGGCGGTGGGACCGGCGCCGGACCTGGGGCTGACCTCGATGGAGGCGCGCATCGCCGGGCTGGTCCGCGACGGCGCCAGCAACCGTGAGATCGCCACTCAGCTGTACCTCAGCGTCAAGACCGTCGAGGCGACGCTGACCCGGGTGTATCGCAAGCTCGGCGTCCGCTCCCGTACCCAACTCTCGTCGCGCCTCGCCGGGCTGGATCCCCCCGTCGGAGCATCGACAAGGGTTTTCCCTGATTCGTTGACCGCCGTCGATGCATAGCGTCACACCTCAAGTCAGCCTGGCGCCTCTCTACTCGGGAGGCGCCGCGCCCGCCTCGCCCAACCCGGGTCGAGCAAAGGAGTACGAGCGTGCGACGAACCAACCTCATCAGAGCCTCACTGGCTTTGGCCGCGGGCGCGGCGCTTACGCTGGCGGCGTCGCCGGCGTCCGCCAGGCCCATCGAGACGCCCAGCCCAGCCCCCGCCCCTTCCGCCCTGGCCGCCACGTCGGCGGACCGCCTGATCGACAGCGCCGCCTCGGCGTCGGTCCTGCGCAGGGGAGCAGGGGACGCCCTGAGCCGCACCGGCGTCATCGCCGGCACCCGCGGACTGCAGTACGTGACGTATGCGCGCACGTATCGGGGCCTGCCCGTGGTGGGCGGTGACGTGGTCGTCACCACCGACGCGGCCGGTACGGTCAAGGGCACCGCGGTGGCCCAGTCCGCCGAGATCAGCATCGGCACGACCGCCTCGGTCAGCGCGGCGGCCGCGGCGAGGACCGCCAAGGCGCGACTGGCCAAGGTGGACAGCGCCTCCGGCGCCACGTTGAAGGTGCTCGCCTGGGGTACCCCGAGGCTGGCGTACGAGTCCGTCGTCGAGGGCGCCGACCGCAGCGGCAAGCCCAGCGTGCTGCACGTGTTCGTGGACGCGAACACCGGCAAGGTCATCGACTCGGTCGACTACGTGCACGAGGGCACCGGCACCGGCTACTACTACGGCAACGTCACCCTCGACACGTCCGGGTCCGGCTCCTCCTACTCCATGACGGACGGCACCCGGCCCGGCATCCGGTGCGGCAACCAGAGCGGCACGACCTACACCGGGAACGACGACGTGTGGGGCAACGGCAGCGGCACCAGCCTGGAGACCGCCTGCGTCGACGCGATGTACGTCGAACAGCAGGAGTACGACATGCTGCGGAACTGGTTCGGCCGCAACGGTGTCAACGGCTCGGGCAGCGGCGTACCGATCCGGGTGGGTCTCGCGCAGGTGAACGCCTACTGGAACGGCTCGTATGTCAACTTCGGCCACTCGCAGGACAACTTGCGCCAGGCCACCTCGATCGACGTCGCGGGCCACGAGGTCGGCCACGCGATCTTCCAGTACACGCCGGGCGGCGCCGGCAGCGGCAACGAGAACGGTGGCATCAACGAGGGCGCCAGCGACATCTGGGGTGCGCTCACCGAGGCGTACGTCAACAGCCCGCTCGACCCGCCGGACTACACGGTCGGCGAAGAGGTCAACCTGGTCGGGGACGGCCCGATCCGGTACATGTACAACCCCTCGCTCGCGGGCGACCCGAACTGCTACTCGAGCTCCATCCCGTCCACTGAGGTGCACGCCGCGGCCGGCCCGCTGAACCACTGGTTCTACCTGACCGCGGAGGGCTCGGCGCCGGCCGGCAAGCCGGCCAGCCCGACCTGCAACTCGTCCTCGGTGACCGGCATCGGCATCCGCAAGGCGGGCGAGATCTTCTACAACGCCGAGCTGCTGAAGACGTCGACCTGGCGGTACGCCAACGTCCGTACCGCCACGCTGACCGCGGCAAAGAACCTCTACCCGGGCAGCTGCACCGAGTTCGACGCGGTGAAGGCGGCGTGGAACGCGGTCAGCGTCGCGGCGCAGTCCGGCGAGCCCACCTGCACCGGCGGCGGCACGAACGACTTCTCCATCTCGGTCTCGCCGTCGTCGGGCAGCGTCGCGGCCGGCTCCGCGGCCACCACCACCGTGTCCACGGCCACCACCGCGGGTTCGGCGCAGACCGTCGCGCTGACCGCGTCCGGGCTGCCGAGCGGGGCGACCGCCACGTTCACGCCCTCCTCGGTGACATCGGGCTCGTCGTCGACGCTGCAGATCGCCACGACGGCGTCGACACCGTCCGGCACATACCCGATCACCATCACCGGTACGGGGGCGGCCACGCACACCGCCTCGTACTCGCTGACCGTGACCGGCGGCACCGGCGGCAGCTGCACCGGGACCAACGGCACCGACGTCAGCATCCCGGACGCCGGCGCGGCGGTGACCAGCACGATCACGATCAGCGGCTGCGGCCGCGCCCCGTCGACCACCTCGACGGTCGCGGTGAACATCGTGCACACCTACCGCGGTGACCTGGTCATCGACCTGATCGCTCCGGACGGCAGCGCGTACCGGCTGAAGAACAGCAGTGCCTTCGACAGTGCCGACAACGTGAACACGACGTACACGGCCAACCTGTCCGGCGAGGCGGCGGACGGCGCCTGGAAGCTCCAGGTGCGCGACGTCTACCGGGTGGACACCGGTTACATCAACACCTGGACGCTGACGCTCTAGCCGCGGCTCGATAAGAGGGGGACCCACGCCCGTGGGTCCCCCTCTTCGTGTCGGACTTCACTGGCCGACCCTGACCAGCACTTTGGGCACTGAGAGTGACGTACGCTACAAGATTCTCGTGGTGCGGATCACGTCCGTCGCGAGAGTTTTACCTGGTCGATTTGGATTGGAAGCGCCGGGTGCGGATCGTTGTTGACAGAAGCGACGATGCTTTTGAACATCACAATCCGTAAGGAGATAGCCATGCCACTCTCGACCAGGATTCGCGCAGCCCGTACCGCCCTGGCGAACCGCCGCAGCGAGCGCATCGCGCACCGGCAACTGTCGGAGGAGCTCGCGGCGTTCCAGACCCCGTCGGAGCGCGCCGAGCTCGACCAGCTGCTCGGTCGCCACAGCGCTGAGGAGACCCGGGAGATCCGGGAGATCCTCAACCGCCAGGACTACGAGCGGCTGCGCAGGTCCACCGTCCTCGGCGGCTTCCGCGCCTGACGGGCCGCGAGATGACCACCGGACGAAGAACCGCCCCGGCCACACTGCCGGGGCGGTTCTCGGTTATGACCTCTCGGCCGGCCGTTCGTCCCGGGAACGCGCGCGCATGCTGCCGGCGTGGGCCTGTGCCGTCGGGTCCCGCCGTACCTTGAGCAGGCTCGCCGTCGTGGTCACGGCCAGAACCGCCACGATCACGCCGAGGGAGAGCGGGGTGCCGATCTCCGGCACCGAGGCGCTGATGGTCGAGTGTGCCCAGTGCAACACCAGCTTCACCCCGATGAAAGCCAGGATGATCGCCAGTCCCGTGGACAGGTAGACCAGCCGATCCAGCAGGCCCTTCACGAGGAAGAACAGGGCTCTCAGGCCGAGCAGCGCGAACGCGTTCGCGACGAAGACGATGTACGCCTCCTCCGTCACACCGAATACCGCCGGGATGGAGTCGAGCGCGAACACCAGGTCCGAGCTCCCGATCGCGATCAGCACGATGAACATCGGCGTGACCATCCGCCGCCCGTCGACGCGGACGATCATCTTGCCGTCGACATACTCGCCGGCCACCGGCAGTACCCGCCGGCTCGCCTTGACCAGCGGGTTCTCCTCGACGTTCGGGTCCTCGTCGCGGTGCCGGAACAGTTGCACCGCGGTCCCGATCAGCAGCAGTCCGAAGATCAGGAACATGAACGAGAACAGCGACAGCAGCGTCGCGCCGAGCGCGATGAACACGACCCGCAGCGCCAGCGCGATGATGATGCCGAACGTCAGGACCTCTTGCTGGTACTTCTCCGGCACCGCGAACGTGCTCATGATGATCACGAAGACGAAGAGGTTGTCGACGGACAGGCTCTTCTCGACGATGTAGCCGGCGAAGTACTCGGTGCCGAACTCCCACCCGGCGATGCTCGCGAAGACGACGCCGAACGCGACCGCGACCCCGATGTAGAAGATCGACCAGGCCGCGGCCTCGCGGTAGCCGACCGCGTGCGGCCGGAACACTCCGAAGAACAGATCGAGCGCGAGCAGGGCCACGATGACCGCGATGGTCAGCGTCCAGCCGAGCGCGGTGACCTCCAGCATGAGCGGGAACCTCCGAGCGGGCGAAAGCGGGGCCGTGCCCGTCAAGGGTCCCCGTTTACGCTGGGAGGTAACTGAAAGCGGCCGTAGCGTTCAGCCGATCTGGAGCGAGCGCTTGGCCAGACCCATCCAGAAGCCGTCGATCGGCTGGTCGGGGGACTGTTCCGGATCACCGGACGCGCCCAGGGTCACGAACACGGGCGCGAAATGCTCGATCGTGGGATGCGCGTACGGCATGCCGGGCGCGCGGTGGCGGAAGTCCGCGAGCTCGTCGACCGCGCCGCGCCGGAGCGTCTCGGCGGCCCAGGCGTCGAACTCCTTGGACCAGCCCGGAGCCGGCGCGTCGGACCGGAAGTCGCGCAGGAACGGCAGCCCGTGGGTGGTGAAGCCGGAGCCCACGATGAGCACGCCCTCGTCGCGCAGCGGCGCGAGCCGGCGGCCGAGCTCCAGCAGCCGGGTCGGCTCGAGGGTGGGCAGCGACATCTGCAGGACCGGGATGTCGGCGTCCGGATACATGACCGTCAGCGGCACGTACGCGCCGTGGTCGAGGCCGCGGCTGGTCCGCGCGACCCGCTCGGTGTCGGGCATCAGCTTCGCGACGCGGTCGGCGAGCTCGGGTGCGCCGGGCGCGGGGTAGCGCACCTCGTAGAAGCGGCGGTCGAAGCCGCCGAAGTCGTACACCAGCGGCACGGTCTCGGTGGCGCCCAGCATCAGCGGCGCGGACTCCCAGTGCGCGGAGGCCATCAGGATCGCCTTCGGCCTGGGGATGCCGGCCGCCAGATCCTTGAGCTGAGCGACCCACGTCGTGTCGTCGACAAGGGGCGGCGCACCGTGGCTGATGAAGAGGGCGGGCATGGGACTCATGGCGAGACTCCGGTTGATGCTTCAACTATTGGAGTCCACGGTACCCCGACTTATTTGATTCGGCAACTAAATCAGGACGTCGTCGAGGCGGCCTTTCCAGCCGTCCAGCAGCGCCCCGGCGTCGCCGTCGATCACGTCGCCGAGCAGGGTGGCGTACACGTTGCGGAAGTCGGTCGTGTACTTGAGGTCGCCGTCGTCGAGGTCGGTGAGGCTGGGTGGCTCGCCGTAGAGACCGCCCTTGACGCTGTCGCCGAGCACGAACATCGAGGACGCCGTGCCGTGGTCCGTGCCGTCCGACGCGTTGGCGCGGACGCGGCGCCCGAACTCGGAGTAGACCGCGACGACCACGGCGCGCCCGGCCTCGGTCCGCGCCATCCGGTCGGCGAACGCCGCCAGGGGCTTGTCCAGCTTGGCGAGCTGCGACTCCTGGGCGGTCTTCTCGTCGGCGTGCAGATCGAAGCCGCCCAGCGAGACGGAGTACACCCGGGTCGCCGCGCCCGCTTCGACGCAGCGGGCGACGAGCGCGAGTTGGGCGTCGAGCGCCGGCTCGGCGCCGCCGGTCGCGGTGGCCGCGGGCGCGTCCTCGGCGTCCTGGTCGTCGGCGGCATCCGGGGTGACGTCGCGCATGAGGTCCTGGATCCGGGTCAGGTCGGCGAAGCACGCGGCCGCGCGCGCCTGGGCCGCCGGTTCGCCGGGGGAGGCCGCACCGAGCGACCGGAGCAGGTCGGTGGTGACGATCTTCGGCAGCGCGACCGTACCACCCGGCACGGTGGCACCCGCGCTCGTGGCGCCGGCCAGCAGCGGCGGCAGCACCGGTTCGAACGACACCGCCAGGCGAGGGTCTCCACCGGCGGCGTCGAGCCACCGGCCCAGCCAGCCGGTGTTGCCGGGGCGGTCGGGCCGGCCGGTCTGCCAGATGTCCATCGACCGGAAGTGGCTGCGGTCCGGCTTCGGATAGCCGACGCCGCGGATGACCGCCAACTTCGTCCGGCCGTACAGGCGGTGCAGGCCGGTCATCGCCGGGTTCAGGCCGAACGCGCCGTCCAGCGGCAGCACTTTGTCCGCCGGGTACGCGAGGGCTGGGCGAGCGGCCGCGTACGCCGGGTCCGCGTACGGGATGACCGTGTTGAGACCGTCGTTGCCGCCGTACAGCGTGACCAGGACGAGCGTCTTCGCGCCCGGCTCGCGACGGCCCGCCGTGGCGAGAATGTCCCGGATGCCGTACGCGGTTCCGCCCGCGGCGAGTGCGGCGCCGGCGACGACGCCGCTCGCGGTCAGGAACCGGCGGCGGGTGATCGTGTCCATGCCTGTTTCTCCTCAGTGGACGGTGTACTCGGGCGTGGCCAGGCCGAGCGCGAGCAGCCGCGCGGGCTCGGTCGCGGCGCCGCTCAGCACCGCCGCGGTGCGGTCGGTCCAGCCGTCGACGACCAGCAGCCGGGCCAGGGCCTCCAGCCGGTCGCCCTTCGCCGCCTCGGCCAGCGACTGGACGGCGGCCGGAGCCAGCGCGGTCAGGGCCAGCGCGTACCGCAGCCGCGCCTGCGCGGAGGCGGTGGTGAGCCACGCCGCGCCGGACGGCCAGCCGCCGACGCTGGGCGGCCGGAACGGCACCTGGCCGAGCGCGCGGAGTCCGCCCAAGACCTGCTTGCGCTGCTTGTCCGGCAGTGTGGCCGGGTCGACGGCGAGCTGCCGGAGGGCACCCACCATCCACTCGACGGGCTGCTTGACGAGGTGTCCCGCGGTGGCCGGAAACGCCGGGTCGGTGCACAGCGCCGCCAGCATCGCGGTGACGTCGCGGCCTGCCGCGATCAGCCTCCGCAGCGTCGGGGCGGGCGCCGGATCGCCGGAGCCGTACCGCGTCCAGAGCCGGCTCGCCAGGAACGGCACGTGGGCCGGGTGCCGGACGAGCAGGTCCGCGAGGCCGTCGACGTCGAGCGTCCCGCGGTGGCCGAGGAGCGTCACGGGTGAGTCGTCGTGGCGGCGCGCGACCAGCTTCGCCGTACCCGCGGCCCGGTCGATCTGCCAGCCGGTCAGCACCTTGGCGGCCGCCTTGACGTCGTCCTCGCCGTAGTGGCCCACGCCAAGCGTGAACAGTTCCATCAGCTCGCGGGCGAGGTTCTCGTTGGGCGCCGTACGGCTGTTGCGCTGCCCGTCCAGCCAGATGATCAGCGCCGGGTCACGCAGCATCGCCCGGACCAGCGGGCCGGTGTCGCCACCGCCGTACCGCCGGAAGGTCTGCTGTTGCCCGAGCATGAGCCCGGCGGACCGCACCTTCTGCACGCTGGTGGCCCAGTGTCCGTGCCAGAAGAACGTCAGCTTCTCGGCGGTGCCGCCGCCGGCCATCCTGGTCAGCCACCACCAGGTCGCGTCGCCGATCTGGTCCCGGGCCGCCCGGCGGGCCCGCTGTTTGTCCTCTTTGGTCGCCCCGGCGGCGAGCGTGGCGTACGGGTCGGGGCCGAGATCCGGCAGCCGCGGCGGAGCGGCCGGCGCCAGCAATGCGGTCACGGTCAAGCCCAGATCGGTACCCGCGACCGCGTCGACCTCGGCCGCCGTGGGGCCGAATGTCACCCGCCGTAGAAGATGGGATACCACGCGGCGGTCGGTCATGGAGGCCACAGTAGGGGCGCAGTGTAAGCGTTCCGTAAGGGTGGAGTTCGGTGCCGGTACGTGCGAGGCCCGTCGAAGCCTGCCCGCACATCCAGATTCTTGATGACAAGCGTGTTAACTTCGCCGCCAAAAGTTCTTTTCGGTGGTCTCCAACGCTCGACAAATTACCAGCTCACAGCCGTTTTGCATGATGCATTGCGGGGGTCGTCCCATTCGGTCGAAAAGGTCAGTCCGGATGGGACATTGCGCGGCGGGTCCGGCGCTGGCAGGCTTACGCGTTGTTGCGCCGAAGACCGCGTACCGTAACGGCCCGCCGTGATCCTGCCATCCTTACGGCGGGTGACCATCACAAACAGTAACTAGCAGTCCCGACACGGCCGGCGGTCGAAAGGAGAGGGCAGTGGCGACACCGCCGCAGCTACCGCTCGCCGACGATCTATTCCTTGCCGCGCACGATACCGTCAGCGGCAAGTCGCTGCTCTCCCCGGCGACGCTCGGCCTCGGACTAGCCTCCGGGCTGCTGGCCGAACTCATCCTCTGGCGCCGCATGGATCTCAAGGACGGCCTCCTCACGGTCGTGGACGACCGTGCCACGACCGACCCGGCCACCACCGCAGTTCTCGAGCAACTGCTGAAGGAGGCAAATCACCGCCTGGTCCGCGATTGGATCGCGTTCCTCGCCACCGGTGTCGCGACCGAGCTCGTCGCGCGCCGCCTGGCCCGTGTCGGGATGGTGCACCGGCAGGAGAAACGCGGGCTGCGCGGCACCAAGGTGACGTACGTGCCCGTCGACTCGACGGCGGCGGGCTGGCCGGGTGCACGCGTACGGACCATCGTCGGGCACGGCGAGGTCCTGGAAGTCCCTGACCTGGTCCTCGCCGGGCTGATGCTCGCCACCGGCCTCGACCAGCAGGTCCTGTACACCCTCGAGGCCCGCGAACGCGGGTACCTGTTCGACCAGCTCCGACGTAGGCTGCCGGCGATGTTGCAGGAGCTCATCGGCCATGCCGAAGCAGCGGTGGGTGACGCCGTCATGGCACGCCGCGCTTGAAACACCCCACACCCCTCCTCCTCCCTCCAGGAGACGCTCGTGTCCGCCATCACCAAGTCCTCTCACTCCAGTCAGCTGTCGACGGCACTCGCCCGCGACCGGCTGGGCGTGCCCGCAGTTGTGTTCTTCGTCATGTCCGCCGCGGCGCCGCTGACCGTCGTCGCCGGAGTCGTACCCACCGGCATGGCCGTCACCGGCCTGACCGGCATTTCGATCGCCTTCCTCGCGGTCGCCGTCGTGCTGGCGATCTTCTCCGTGGGTTACGTGGCGATGGCGCGGCACATCGCGAACGCGGGCGCGTTCTACGCGTACATCTCCCGTGGCATCGGCCGTCCCATTGGCGTCGGTGCGGCGTGGGTCGCCCTCGTCGCGTACAACATGTTCCAGATCGCCTCGATCGCCGGCTTCGGCGTGATCGGGTCGCCTCTGTTCAAGGACTGGTTCGGCATTGACGTCAGCTGGTGGGTGCTCGCGCTGTGCGCGTGGGCGCTGACCGCCGTGCTCGGGATCCGTGATGTCGCGGTGAACGGCAAAGTCCTGGCCACCCTGCTGGTGGCCGAGATCCTGCTGGTCGTCGCGTTCAGCTTCGCGGACATCCTATCGCCGGCCTTCACCCCCTCGTCCGCCCCACTCGACCCGCGTAACCTGGTCGGCGCCGGCGCAGGTGCGCTGCTGGTCATGGCCGCCACCGGCTTCGTCGGCTTCGAGCAGTCCGTGGTGTTCAGCGAGGAGTCGCGCGATCCGCGGCGTACGGTGCCGCGCGCGACCTACATCGCGATCGCCCTCATCGCCATTCTGTACGCGTTCGCGTCGTGGGCGATGATCTCCGCGGCCGGTGCGAACCCCGTCGAGCGGGCCGGCAAGGAGGGCCCGGAGCTGTTCTTCAACGTGGCCTCGGACCGGCTCGGCAGCATCGCGATCCATCTCGGACACGCGCTGTTCCTGACCTCGCTGATTGCCGCGATGATCTCATTCCACAACATCATCGCCCGGTACACGTTCTCGCTCGGCCGCGAAGGCGTGTTGCCGCGTGTCTTCGGCCGGACCGTGCTAGGCACCGGCGCGCCCAAGAACGGCTCGCTGGCACAGTCCGCGGTCAGTCTCATCGTCATCGTTCTGTACGCGATCAACGGCTGGGATCCGCTGGTGAAGCTGTTCTTCTGGGGTGGCACCAGCGGCGGCCTCGGCGTCTTGCTGCTGATTACGCTTACGTCGATCGCCGTCGTCGGCTACTTCGCCCGGAACCCGGAGGGCGAGAACGCCTGGCATCGCATCGGCGCGCCGTTCATCGCGACAGCATTGCTGCTGGTCGTCTCCTACCTGGCGCTGACCAACATCG
>DASYTU010000252.1:0-40030 GCA_036001925.1 Actinoplanes sp. | reverse complement strand
GACGGTGGTCACGAGCAGCAGTTCGACGATCCGGGGCTTGGTCAGCGCCACGTACGCGCCGACGACGCCGGCCGGACTGCGGCGGGTCCGCGGGCGGGCCGTGTTGATTCGGATCGGCTCCCGAAGGCCGGGCGGCCGCCCTTGGGCGGGACGCTCGGTGATCATGCTCACGGACAGCCACCTTCCGGCATCGGCTCGGCGCAACTGCGCTTCCCGGCAGCGGAAACCGGGGCGGGAAGCACCACACGCCGCTGCCGGTGGTGCCGGCGGGCGCGCTCCGACAGACTACGCGCCGCCATCGGCGCTGCTCGGGCGGCCCGGCGCAGGTGCGCGACGGCCGGCGCTAAACCGGTTCGCCGGGCGCGGGTTCACCGGCAGTGGATAGGGTCACTGGAGAAGGGTTCCGCACACACGCCCGAGGAGCGCACCGAGTGGCTGGCAAAGATCCTGATCTCAGTTGGTCCGACCTCGACCGCCGTACCGTGGACACCGTCCGGGTGCTGGCCATGGACGCCGTCGAGAAGGCCGGAAACGGACACCCCGGTACGGCGATGAGCCTCGCGCCGGCCGCGTACCTGCTGTTCAGCCGGGTGATGCGGCACGACCCGTCGGACCCCAACTGGCCCGGTCGCGACCGATTCGTACTGTCCTGCGGTCACTCCAGCCTCACCCTCTACATCCAGCTCTATCTCTCCGGGTACGGCCTGACACTCGATGACCTGGCCTCGCTGCGGCAGTGGGGCTCACTGACCCCGGGCCACCCCGAGCACGGGCTCACGCCCGGCGTGGAGACCACCACCGGCCCGCTGGGCCAGGGCGTCGGCAACGCGGTCGGCATGGCGATCGCCGCCCGCCGCGAGCGCGGCCTGTTCGACCCGGACGCCGACCCGGGCGCCTCGCCGTTCGACCACGATGTCTGGGTGATCTGCTCGGACGGCGACATGGAGGAGGGCGTCAGCCACGAGGCCAGCGCCATCGCCTCCGTGCAGAAGCTGGGCAACCTCACGATGATCTACGACGACAACGAGATCTCCATCGAGGACGACACCCACATCGCCAAGAACGAGGACGTCGCCGCCCGCTACGCCGCGTACGGCTGGCACGTACAGACGGTCGACTGGCGCAAGACCGACCCGGCTGACGCCAAAGGCGACTACCACGAGGACGTCGAGGCGCTGTACGAAGCGCTGATGGCGGCCAAGGCGGAGACCGGGCGGCCCTCGTTCATCGCGTTGCGCACGATCATCGGCTGGCCCGCGCCCAACAAGCAGAACACCGGCAAGATCCACGGCTCGGCGATGGGCGCCGAGGAGGTCGCGGCGACCAAGGAGATTCTGGGTTTCGACCCGAACGAGACGTTCGCGGTCGACGAGAAGGTGCTCGAGCACGCCCGCCAGGTGGCGGTCCGCGGCCGCCAGGCACACGAGGAGTGGCAGAAGGGGTTCGACGCCTGGGCGCAGGCCGACCCGGAGGCCAAGAAGCTCTACGACCGGATGGCGGCCCGCGCGCTGCCCGACAACTGGTACGAGGTGCTGCCGGAGTTCCCGCCCGACCCCAAGGGCATCGCCACTCGGGCGGCGTCCGGCAAGGTGCTGGGCGCGCTCGCCCCGGTCCTCCCGGAACTGTGGGGCGGCTCGGCCGACCTGGCCGAGAGCAACGACACTACGATGAAGGACGAGCCGTCGTTCATCCCGCCGGAGAACGCCACCAAGCTGTTCCCGGGCAACGAATACGGCCGCACGCTGCACTTCGGTGTCCGCGAGCACGGCATGGGCGCCATCCTCAACGGCATCGTGCTGCACGGCGGCACCCGTCCGTACGGCGGCACGTTCCTCATCTTCAGCGACTACATGCGTCCCGCGGTGCGGCTGGCAGCGCTGATGGAACTGCCGGTGATCTACGTGTGGACGCACGACTCGATCGGCCTGGGTGAGGACGGGCCGACGCACCAGCCGATCGAGCACCTGAGCGCGTTGCGGGCCATCCACGGCCTCGACATCGTGCGCCCGGCGGACGCCAACGAGACCGCGTGGGCGTGGCGCGGCGCGCTCGAGCACACCGACCGGCCGACCGCACTCGCGCTGAGCCGGCAGAATCTGCCGATCATCGACCGCACGCGGTATGCCAGCGCCGAGGGTGTCCTCAAGGGCGGTTACATCGTCTCCGAGGCGTCGGGCGGCGAGCCGAAGGTGATCCTCATCGGTACGGGCTCCGAGCTGCAGTACTGCCTGACCGCCCAGGAGCGGCTCGAGGAGCAGGGCACCCCGACCCGGGTGGTGTCGATGCCGTGCCAGGAATGGTTCTACGAGCAGGACACCGCGTACCAGCAGCAGGTGCTGCCGCGCGGCGTCATGGCCCGCGTTACCGTCGAAGCAGGGGTGCGCATGAGCTGGGACCGGATCCTCGGCGAGGCGGGCGAGCCGGTCAGCATCGAGCACTACGGCGCCAGCGCGCCCGCGAAGATCCTATTCGAGCAGTTCGGGTTCACCGCGGACAACGTGGTGGCCAAGGCCAACGCCGCCCTCGCCAAGGTCGGCGAAATCACCGGTCACACGACCGGCAACTGAGCCATTGAGGCGGCTTCGCCGCACTGCAAGGTCAAGAAAAGAGGAGTATCGCGATGACCGACAGGCTGGCCGAGCTCTCCGCCGCAGGGGTTGCGGTGTGGCTCGACGATCTCTCCCGAGTCCGGCTCACAAGCGGCTCGCTGGACAAGTTGCGCCGCGAGCAGCACGTGGTCGGCGTGACGACGAACCCCACCATCTTCGCCAAGGCGCTCTCGGACGCGGACGCGTACGACGCGCAACTGCGCGACCTGGCCACCCAGGGCGTCTCGGTGGAGGAGGCCGTGCGCCTGCTGACGGGCTTCGACGTGCGCTGGGCGTGCGACGTCATGAGGCCCGCGTACGACGCGTCGGCCGGCGTCGACGGCCGCGTGTCGATCGAGGTCGACCCGCGGCTGGCGCACGACACCGCGAAGACCAACGCCGAGGCCAAGGCGCTCTGGTGGCTGGTGGACCGGCCCAACCTCTTCATCAAGATCCCGGCGACCGAAGAGGGTCTGCCGGCGATCACCGCCACGCTGGCGGAGGGCATCAGCGTCAACGTCACGCTGATCTTCTCCCTCGATCGCTACCGCGGGGTCATGGACGCGTTCATGTCCGGCCTCGAGCAAGCCAAGGCGAACGGCCACGACCTCACCAAGATCGGCTCGGTCGCGTCGTTCTTCGTCTCCCGCGTGGACACCGAGGTGGACAAGCGGCTCGACAAGATCGGCAGCGAAGAGGCCAAGGTGTTGAGGGGCAAGGCCGCGATCGCCAACGCCCGGCTCGCGTACGAGGCGTACACCGAGGTCTTCGCCACCGACCGCTGGCAGGCCCTGGCCGACGCCGGCGCGCACCCGCAGCGTCCGCTCTGGGCGTCGACGTCGACGAAGAACCCCGAATACCGGGACGTCATGTACGTCGAGGATCTGATCGCCCCCGGGACGGTCAACACCATGCCGGAGCCGGTCGTCTTCGCGTTCGCCGACCACGGCGAGGTCCGCGGCGACACCATCACGGGCAACTACGACTCCGCCCGCAAGGTGCTCGCCGACCTGGCCCCGCTCGGCATCGAATACGAGGACGTCGTGCAGGTGCTCGAGGACGAGGGCGTCGAGAAGTTCGCGGCCAGCTGGCTCGAGCTGATCGACGGGGTGAAGAAGTCGCTCGAGGCGGCCGCCAAGGGCTCGCCGCACCCGAGCGACGCGGCAAAGAAGTAATGACCCTGCGCCCCGCGTCATGAGTGGTGACCTGCTCGCCGGCGTGGAGGCCGCCGCGGGACTCGCCGTGTACGGCGGGTCCCGGGCGGCCGTGCGCGGCGAGCTCGTCTCCGACGGCGTTCCCGGCCTGCTGGCCAGCAAGGACCCCACCCTCTGGGGTACGGCCGCGGAGACGCACGCGAAGTCGCGGCTGGGTTGGGTGGACGCCTACCGGCGCAGTCGCGAGCTGCTGCCCCAGATCGCGGAACTGTGCGAGGAACTGGCCGACCTGACAGACGTCGTGGTGTGTGGACCCGCCGCCGCGGCGAACGCCATCACGCGGACGTTGGGCGTACCGCTAAAGGATCTGGATGCGGCGGACCTGGAGCGGACCGTCGCCGTGCTGACCGGGCCGTCGGCGGAGGCCGACCGCCTCCGGCAGGCGTACCGGGACGCCGGGGTGACCGAGGCCGAGGCCGGCCGGCATTTCGTGGTCGTGGCTCCGCCGGACTCGCCGCTGTCCACCGCCGGGCAGCTGGCCGTCCCCGCGGACCCGGACGTCACCGGCGCGTGGGGCGCCCTGACCGCCACCGCGTTGGTGCCAGCCGCGTTGGCCGGGGTGGACGTTGCGGAGCTGCTGGACGAGGCCGAGCTGCTCGCGCCGTCGCTGTCCGGGGAAACCGACAACCCGGCGCTGGCGCTCGGCGTCGCCCTGGCCACGGCCGAGGGCACAGTCGCGCTGCGTTCCGACGGCACCGGCTTCGAGGGTTTCGGCGAGTGGGCCGCGGAGCTGCTGACCGGTCTGCTCCCGGTCGTCGTGGAGGGCGCGGGAGCGGTCACGGTGACATACGGCGGCGGCCTGCCCCCGGCCTCCGTGCCGGGCGGCGGTGTCCGCCCGGACGTCGCGGTCAACGGCCCGCTCGGGGCCCAGTTCCTCGCCTGGCAGTTCGCGGCCGCGATCGCGGCGCGGGTGCGCGGCGTGGACCCCTTCGGCGTCGGCTGACCGACCGTTGCCGGTACCTCTGCACGTAGCGAAAAAGCTGGCAGGATGATGCACGTGGGTAATCCGCTGCGCGCACCACAGGACCGTCGGCTTCCCCGGATTCCGGAGCCGTGCGCTCTGGTGATCTTCGGAGTCACCGGGGACCTGTCCCGAAAGAAGCTCATCCCGGCCGTCTACGACCTCGCGAACCGCGGCCTGCTGCCTCCGGGCTTCGTGGTCCTGGGCTTCGCCCGGCGCGACTGGGGCGACGGCGACTTCGAGTCGCTGGCGTACGAGGCAGCCCGGAACGGCGCTCGCACGCCGTGGCGCGACGATGTCTGGCAGCGTCTCGCGAGCCAGTTCCAGTTCGTGCCCGGGTCGTTCGACGACGACGCCGCGTTCGACCATCTGGCCGTCACACTGGACGAGCTGCGGGAGCGCAACGGCATCCCGGGCAACGCCGCGTTCTACTTCTCCATCCCGCCGGCCGCGTTCCCGCTGGTGCTCAACCAGCTCGCCCGCACCGGGATGGCCGACAACGCGAAGTCCGGCGGTTGGCGCCGGGTGGTCGTGGAGAAGCCGTTCGGCAACGACCTGAACACGGCCATGGCGCTGAACAAGCTGGTCGACGAGGTCTTCGGGCCGCAGGACGTGTTCCGCATCGACCACTACCTGGGCAAGGAGACGGTCCAGAACATCCTGGCGCTGCGCTTCGCGAACAACCTGTTCGAGCCGGTGTGGAACTCCAAGTACGTCGACCACGTGCAGATCACCATGGCCGAGGACGTCGGCATCGGTACCCGGGCCGCGTTCTACGACGCGTCCGGCGCGGCCCGCGACGTGCTCCAGAACCACCTGCTGCAGCTGCTCGCGCTCGTGGGCATGGAGGAGCCGACCAGCTTCGAGCCCAGCGAGGTACGGGCTGAGAAGCTCAAGGTGCTCAAGGCGATCAGCCTGCCCAAGGACATTGCGAAGGGCTCGGTCCGCGGCCAGTACCTGCCGGGCTGGGTGGCGGGCGAGCGGGCCGTGGGCTACCTGGAGGAGAAGAACATCCCGCCGGACTCCACCACAGAGACCTATGTGGCCGTCCGGCTCGGCATCCAGAACCGCCGCTGGGCGGAGGTGCCGTTCTACGTGCGCGTCGGCAAGCGGATGCCACGCCGGGTGACCGAGATCGCGATCCTGTTCAAGAAGGCGCCGCACCTGCCGTTCAACCCGGCCGACGTGGAGATGTTGGGCCACAACCAGCTGGTCATCCGGGTCCAGCCGGACGAGGGCGTGGTGCTCAAGTTCGGGTCGAAGGTGCCGGGCACCACGATGGAGGTCCGCGACATCGCGATGGACTTCCAATACGGCGAGGCGTTCACCGAGTCCAGCCCCGAGGCGTACGAGCGGTTGGTGCTCGACGTCCTGGTCGGCGACCGGACGCTGTTCCCGGACGCCGCCGAGGTGGAGCAGAGCTGGCGGGCGATCGACCCGCTGGAGGCCGCGTGGGCGGGTACCAAGCCGGAGCCGTACCGCGCCGGCGAGTGGGGGCCGCGGGCGGCCGACGAGCTGCTGGCCCGCGAGGGCCGGGCCTGGCGGCGTGCCTAATGGATAGGGGAACGAAGTGATCGGTCTTTGGGACACCACCGGCGGCGAGGTCGTCAAGGCCCTCGCGGCCGAGCGGCGCAGCGCCGGCGGCGTGGCCAGCGGCCTCGCTCTGACGCTGGTCGCGGTCGTCGAGGAGAAGAAGGTCCGCGAGGCCGAGGCGGCCGCCACCATCGCCGCGGCCGCGCACCCGTTACGCCTGCTTATCGTGGTCCGCTCCGACCTCGAGGGCCGCAGCCGCCTGGACGCGGAGATCGTCGTCGGCGGCCGGCTCGGCCCGGCCGAGGCGGTCGTGATGCGCATGTACGGCCGGCTTGCGCTGCACGCCGAATCGGTGGTCATACCGCTGCTGGCACCGGACGTGCCGGTGGTGACGTGGTGGCACACCGAGCCGCCGGACGTCATCGCGAACGACTTCCTGGGCGTGGTGGCCGACCGCCGCATCACCGACTGCAAGATGGCCCCCGACCCGGTGGCCGCGCTGAAGCAGCGGGCGGTCGACTACGCGCCCGGCGACACGGACCTGACCTGGACCCGGATCACGCTGTGGCGCACGCTGGTGGCCGGCGCGTTCGACACCACCGACGAGCAGGTGGTCGGCGCGACGATCGTGGCGCCGCTGACCGACCCGACGGCGGCGCTGATGAGCGGCTGGCTCAAGTCGCGGCTGGGCATCGACCCGGTGTGGCAGCACACCGACCGGTCGCCGCGGATGCATTCGGTGCAGCTGGAGTCCGCGAACGGCGACCGCATCATGGTCACCCGCGAGGAGGGGACGGCGCTGTTCAGCCGTACCGGCCAGGAGGACCGCTACATGCCGCTGCCGAAGCGGACCGTCGGCGACGAACTGGCCGAGGAACTGCGCCGGCTGGACGCCGACCAGATCTACGGCGAGGCGCTGGGCGCGATGGCAGGCCTGTCCGGCCTGGACAAAAAGCCGGCCGCGCGGGTGCACGTGTGGAGGGACCCGGCACTGGCCGCACGTGCGGGCGACGAGGCCGGCGCCTTCGCCGGCCCGGGAGGAACGGCGGCCTGACCGCGTACGATCAACGGCCGTCCGCCGGTGAGGCGGGCGGCCCTCTGGGCTTCGACCGACGAGGGACGTCATGAGCGAGACCGTTGTGGTGGTGGTTCCCGACGCCGACATCCTGGCGTCGGCGGTGGCGGCGCGGCTCGTCGTCAAGATCATCGACGCGCAGGCGGAGCGCGGGTGGGCCGGCGTCGTGCTCACCGGCGGCCGGATCGCCGCGAAGGTGCTGCGCTCGGTCAAGGAGTTGCCCGCGGTCGACGCGATCGACTGGTCTCGGGTCGACCTGTGGTGGGGCGACGAGCGCTTCCTGCCCGCCGGCCATCCGGACCGCAACGACACCCAGGCGCGCGAGGCGCTGCTCGACGCGCTGCCGCTCGAACCGCCCCGCGTACACCCCATGCCGGCCTCCGACGAACCCGATGGGGACGACGCCGAGCAGGCCGCCGCCCGGTACGCGCGCGAGCTGGCCGCCGCCGCGGGGCCCTCCAGCTCCGAACTACCGCACTTCGACGTGCTCATGCTGGGCGTCGGCGAGGACGGCCACGTGGCTTCGATCTTCCCGGAGCATCCGGTCGGCTACGCGACCGGCACGGTGGCCGCCGTGCACAACAGCCCCAAGCCGCCGCCGACCCGGATCACCCTGACCATGAGTGCCATCCAGACCGCCGAGGAGGTGTGGCTGGTCGCGTCCGGCCCGGACAAGGCCGCGGCCGTAGGGATGGCTATCGAGGGCGCCGGGCCGAGGCAGGTGCCGGCGGCCGGCGCGGTCGGCACGGACAAGACGCTGTGGCTGCTGGACCGCGCCGCAGCGGCGAACGTGCCGGCAAAGGCACGCAGCCTGCGATAGAACGCGGGACAGGGCCTCCTCGCGGCGATCTTGCTCAGCCGAGTGGCTGTGGCAGCTTCTCAGGCCCGCGACGAGATCTGCTGGACTGCCCAACTGTTGCCGTCGGGGTCGTCGAAGAACACGAAACCGACGTTGTCCAGCGGGTCCGGCACCTCACGCGGGTTCTCCCCCATCTTCCGGACCTCGCTCACCTGAACGCCGCGCTCGAGCAGCTCGGCACGAGCCTTGTGGACGTCGGGTACCACGAGCTGCAGGCCCTTCAGCGAGCCGGGTGCCATGTCGGGCACCGCGCCCTTGCCGATCACGATGGAACATCCCGACCCGGGCGGCGTCAGCTGCACCACCCGTACCCGGTCGTTGATGACCGTGTCGTGGTCGAGGTGGAAGCCCAGCTGGTCGGCGTAGAACGCTTTGGCGCGGTCGATGTCCGTCACCGGGACCACGACTACCTCCAGGGTCCAGTTCATGCTCGTCCCTCCCAGAATCCGGTCTGGGTGACATCTTCGCAGCCCGCGACATTGGCACGGTTGCCGCCGCGTTCCTCGCCGGCTTGACCGGAGCGGGCGCCGCGAGGGTGCATCCGGGCATGCTGCCGACCACCGTGGCCGCACGCGCGTTCTACGATCGCCTCGGCGTCCACGAGATCGCGGTGCCGGACGCGGGCCCGGTGACGTACCTCGGTCGTCGCACGACGGCGGCCGGCTTACTCTCCGCGGCGCTGACGCACCTTCGCGAGTGCCTCGGCCAGGATGGCCGCGCCGTCGGCGTCCGAGCGCCGCTCCTTCACGTACGCCAGGTGCGACTTGTACGGCTCAGAGCGCATCCGACCAGGCGGGTTGGACCGGTCGAGTCCCGCCGGCTGGCCGCAGCGAGGGCAGTCCCAGCACTCGGGCGGGGCGACGTCGGCGGCGAACCGGACGACGACGTCGTGACCGGCGGCGCAGTAGTACGTCACCTCACGTCGCGGGGCGGGTTCGCTGCGCTCGTCGGGACGCATGGGGCTGGAGCCGACGCGGCTGCCGCGGATCGCGCTGCCACTGGACACGGACGTCACTCCTGTCAGAACCGGACGGGAAACGGGCAGATACAGCGGGGAAACAAAACCGCGCGACCCGACTGACCGGACCGCGCGGCAGAGTTTACGACGCCCGAAGCGACTCAGGAAGGCTTACTCACGAAGCTTGGGCGACCTTCAGCCAAAACCCCAGGCCGATGATGCAGGCGAACCAGATGATGCCCACCAGGACCGTGTAGCGGTCGAGGTTCTTCTCCGCCACGGAGGAGCCGGCCACGCTGGACGAGACACCGCCGCCGAACAGGCTCGACATGCCGCCGCCCTTACCCCGGTGCAGCAGGATCAGCAGGGTCAGCAGGATGCTGGTGATGAACAGCAACACGATCAACGTGTACGCGAACGCGATCGGCATGGTCGGGTTCATTCCTCTCGAAAAGGCGCGGCAGCGTCCCACAATAGCCGGTGCCCGGTCGCAGCGCGGCGGCCGGGCCGGCAAACTCACCGCGCGAGGTGCTCCCGGTAGCGGCAGATGGACGTGAACTCCTCGGCGTCCAGGCTGGCGCCGCCCACCAGGGCGCCGTCGATGTCCGGCTGCGCCATGATCTCCGCGATGTTGGCCGCCTTGACGGAGCCGCCGTACTGGATCCGGACCGCGTCGGCGACGCCGCCGCCGTACCGCTCGGTGATCCGCGAACGTATCGCCCCGCACACCTCCTGAGCGTCCTCGGGCGTCGCGGTCTTGCCGGTGCCGATCGCCCAGATCGGCTCGTACGCGATCACGAGCTGCTTGACCTGCTCGGCCTTGAGCCCGTCCAGGCCGCCGTCGAGCTGGCCGTAGCAGTGCTCCAGGTGCTCGCCGGCCGCGCGCACGTCCAGGCCCTCGCCGAGACACAGGATCGGCGTCATGTCCACCGCGAAGACCGCCTTGGCCTTAGCGTTGACCAGCGCATCGTCCTCGTGGTGGTACTGCCGGCGCTCGGAGTGCCCGACCACCACGTACGTGCAGCCCAGCTTGGCCAGCATCGGGCCCGAGATGTCGCCGGTGTAGGCGCCCGCCGGGTACGGCGAGACGTCCTGCGCCCCGTACCGGATGCGGATCTTGTCGCCCTCGATCGCGGTCTGCACGCTGCGCAGCGCGGTGAACGGCGGCAGCACGGCCACCTCGACCTCGTCGAGCTGCCGCTCGTTCAGGCTCGCGGCCAGCTTCTGCACCAGCAGGATGGCCTCGAGGTGGTTGAGGTTCATCTTCCAGTTGCCGGCGATGATCGGCCGGCGAGAGTCGTCGTCCATCAGTCCTCCAGGGCGGCCAGACCGGGCAGCGTCTTGCCCTCGAGGTACTCCAGCGAGGCCCCGCCCCCGGTCGAGATGTGGCCGAACGCGGACTCGTCGAGCCCGAGCGTACGCACGGCCGCGGCCGAGTCACCGCCGCCCACCACCGAGAAGCCGTCGATCTTGGTGATCGCCTCGGCCACGCCCCGGGTGCCGGCGGCGAACGGCGCCAGCTCGAACACCCCCATCGGCCCGTTCCAGAACAGGGTCTTCGCCGGTGCGATCGCCTCGGCGAACAGCGCCACCGACCGTGGGCCGATGTCCAGCCCGAGCCGATCCTCCGGGATCTCGGTCGCCGGCACGGTGTCGTGGATCGCGTCGATGGAGAACTGCGTGGCGGCGACCACGTCGACCGGCAGCACGATCCGGCCCCGGGCCTCCGAGAGCAGGTCCCGGCAGGTGGCGACCATGTCGTCCTCGAGCAGCGACTTCCCGACCTCGTGGCCCTGGGCCTTGAGGAACGTGAAGCACATGCCGCCACCGACCAGCAGCTTGTCGACCTTCGGCAGCAGCGACTGGATGACGGCCAGCTTGTCGGAGACCTTGGCGCCGCCGAGCACCACCACGTACGGCTGCTCCGGGTTCTCCGAGATGCGCTTGAGCACCTCGACCTCGCGCAGCACGAGGCCGCCCGCGTAGTGCGGCAGCCGGGCCGGCACGTCGTACACGCTGGCGTGCTTGCGGTGCACCGCGCCGAACGCGTCGTCCACGTATGCGTCCCCGAACGCGGCCAGCTGATCGGCGAACGCGCCCCGCACGGCGTCGTCCTTGCTCGTCTCGCCCTCGTTGAAGCGCAGGTTGTCGAGCAGCAACACCTGCCCGTCCAGCAGCGCGCCGGCGGCCTCGGCCGCGGCCGGACCCACCGTGTCGGACGCGAAGATCACCGGGTTGCCGAGCAGTTCACCGAGGCGCGTGGCGACCGGCGCCAGCGTGTACTTCGGGTCCGGCGCGCCCTTCGGCCGGCCGAGGTGGGAACACACGATCACCTTCGCGCCCGCGTCGCGCAACGCCACCAGCGTCGGCAGCACGGCCCGGATGCGTCCGTCGTCGCTGATCACCGAGGCGTCGGTTTTCTCGAAGGGGACGTTCAGGTCGGCGCGCACGAGCACGCGCCGACCGGAGACGCCCTCGGCGAACAGATCGTCGAGAGTCTTCAACGCTCAGCCAACCAGCTTGACCAGGTCGACGAGGCGGTTCGAGTAGCCCCACTCGTTGTCGTACCAGCCGACGACCTTGACCTGGTTGCCGATGACCTTGGTGAGGCCGGCGTCGAAGATGCAGGACGCCGGGTCGGTGACGATGTCCGACGACACGATCGGGTCCTCGGTATAGGTCAGGTAGCCCTTGAGCGAACCCTCCGACGCGGCCTTCATGGCGGCGTTGACTTCGTCCACCGTCGTCTCCCGGGACGCGTCGAAGGTCAGGTCGGTGGCCGAGCCGGTCGGGATCGGCACGCGCATCGCGAAGCCGTCCAGCTTGCCCTTGAGCTCCGGCATGACCAGGCCGATCGCCTTGGCGGCGCCGGTCGAGGTGGGCACCACGTTGAGCGCGGCGGCGCGGGCCCGGCGCAGGTCCTTGTGCGGGCCGTCCTGCAGGTTCTGGTCCTGCGTGTACGCGTGGATCGTGGTCATCAGACCCTTCTCGATCCCGATCGCGTCGTGCAGCGCCTTCGCCATCGGCGCCAGGCAGTTCGTGGTGCAGGAAGCGTTGGAGATGATGTTGTGCTTCGCCGGGTCGTAGGTGTTGTCGTTCACGCCCATGACGATGGTGACGTCCTCGTTCTTCGCCGGCGCCGAGATGATGACCTTCCTGGCGCCGTTGTCGAGGTGCACCTTGGCCTTGTTGGCGTCGGTGAACAGGCCGGTCGACTCGATGACGATGTCCGCGCCCAGGTCACCCCACGCGAGGTTGGCTGGGTCCCGCTCGGCGAACGCCTTGAACGTGTTGCCACCCACGGTGATCTCGTCCGCGGTCGCCTTCACCTCGTGCGGCAGGCGCCCCAGGATGCTGTCGTACTTCAGCAGGTGGGCGAGCGTGGTGTTGTCGGTCAGGTCGTTGACGCCGACGAGCTGGATGTCCGCGCCGGAAGCGAGCACCGCCCGGTAGAAGTTACGGCCGATACGGCCGAAGCCGTTGATGCCAACCCGGATGGTCACAGGTCCGATCTCCTCGTTTCGGTCCGCCGGATTCACGACCGGCGGAGGAGTGTGGTGCCGACCTTGTCTTCGAAGGCGGCGATGTCGTCCCGGCCGCCACGGTCGTCAGACGAGGTTCGCGCCGCGGCCGGCCATTCTGCCGGCACCGTCGCCGTCGGTCCGACCATATCCGAGCCGGCCGACGCCCCGTCCCCGGGGGCTCCGCGTCTCTTTCCTACTTCCGTTACCCTGCCCGACGTCCGTCGTGCTCGCGACCGTCGCTCCCGCGGAGACCGGGCGCGGCGGCCCACTCGCCTGGCGGCTCGTGACCGGGCCGCCGCACCCTGCCGGGTCCGTGCGCCCAGCCCGGCGCCGCTCTACTCCCACCGAGGAATCGTGTGCCGGTTCCCGCTCCGCGCACCGAGCGGCCCGCCCGCGACGCAGCAGATCTTGGAGCGGTGCGGCCCTCCTGGGGGCCGGTTCCTTCCAAGATCGGGTGACGGTCAGCAGGCCATCATTTCCGGGGTGACCGCCGCCTCCGTGTCGGGGATGCCCAGGTCGCGGGCGCGCTTGTCGGCGAGGGCGAGCAGCCGGCGGATACGGCCCGCGATGGCATCCTTGGTGAGCGGCGGGTCGGCCAGGGCGCCCAGTTCCTCCAGCGACGCCTGGCGGTGTTCGAGGCGGAGCCGTCCCGCGGAGGTGAGGTGGTTGGGGGCCTCGTCGGCGAGGATCTCCAGGGCGCGCGTGACCCGGGCGGCCGCGGCCACGGCGGCCCGAGCGGAGCGGCGCAGATTGGCGTCGTCGAAGTTGGCCAGCCGGTTGGCCGTCGCGCGCACCTCCCGGCGTACCCTCCGCTCCTCCCAGGCCAGCACGCTGGCATGCGCGCCGATGCGGGTGAGCAGCGCCGCGATCGCGTCGCCGTCCTTGATCACCACGCGGTCGACGCCGCGCACCTCCCGCTCCTTGGCGGTGATGCCGATGCGCCGCGCGGCGCCGCGCAGCGCGAGCGCCGCCTCCGGGCCCGGGCAGGTGATCTCGAGTGCACTGGAGCGGCCTGGCTCGGTCAGCGAGCCGTGCGCCATGAACGCGCCGCGCCAGGCCGCGACCGCGCAACATACGTTGGCGGAGACGACGTGCGGCGGCAGCCCTCGCACCGGACGGCCGCGGACGTCCAGCAGGCCGGTCTGCCGCGCCAGCGCCTCGCCGTCCTTGACGATCCGCACGATGTAGTGGCTGCCCTTACGCAGGCCGCCCGAGGCGAGCACGTGCACTTCGCTGGGGTAGCCGTACACCTCGGCGATCTCGCGGCGCAGCCGCCGGGCGACGGAGCCCGTGTCGAGCTCGGCCTCGACCACGACGCGGCCCGACACGATGTGCAGCCCACCGGCGAAGCGCAGCAGCGCCGCCATCTCCGCCCGGCGGCAGCAGGGCTTGGGCACGTCGACCCGGCTGAGCTCGTCCTTGACCGCTGCCGTCATCGCCATCGTGTGTCACCTCATGAGCCGGATCTTCAAGAATGTGCGCCTGTACATGTGCTCAACGAACGGCACCCAGGACAGGCACCAGTGCAACGCCCAACGACTCAGGATCATGCCTCGGGCTGCCGTCCGCAACGGCCAACGGTGCCAGAACCAGGCGTGCGCCCAGTTCGGCGGCCGCGCGGTGAACCGGTTCGGGTTCGCCCACCCACTTGGCATCGGCCAGAACGGCGTCGACGTGGAGCTCGGGGAGGTACCAGTGCAGGGCGGCCAGATGGTCGGCGACGGACAGGCCGGCGGTCTCGTTGTCGGTGGCCAGGTTCAGCGTGACCAGCCTGCGGGCGGGGCTGGCCACGATGGCGGCGGCCAGCTCGGGAACCAGCAGATGCGGCAGCACGCTCGTGTACCAGCTGCCCGGCCCGAAGATCAGCCAGTCGGCCTCGGCTATCGCCGACCGCACCGCGGGACAGGTCGGCGGGGACGCGGGCGTCAAGCGTACGGCCTCGACGTGACCGGTGGTGACCGCGACCGCATGTTGCCCGCGGACCGTCACCGTCTCACCCGGCCGCTTGGGGTCGCCGCCGCGCACGTCCGCCTCGATCTCGATGGCGTGCCGGGCCATCGGCAGCACGCGGCCCTTCGCGCCGACCATGGCGCCCGCGTGCTCGAGCGCCACGACCGGGTCGCCGAGCAGCTCCATGAGACCGAGTAGCAGCAGGTTGCCGACCGCGTGCCCGGTCAGCGGGTCGGGGTCGCCGACGGCGGCGAAACGGTACTGCAGCAAGGCCGCGGTCCGCTGTTCGATGGGGTCGTCGCCGGCGAGCGCCGCGAGGGCCTGGCGGAGATCGCCGGGCGGCAACAGGGCGTCCCGCTCCTCGCGGAGGCGGCCGCTGGAACCGCCGTCGTCGCCGACCGTGACGACGGCGGTGATGTCCACGTCGAGCGCAGGCGCGCAGCGGCGCAGACCCCGCAGCGACGCGCTGAGACCGTGCCCACCGCCGAACGCGACCACCTTGAGCGGCGCGTCCCGGCCGGCGGCGTCGCGCCGGGATGCGGCCCGATCGTCGCTCCTCGCCGACCCGCCCTGGCCGGCGGCGTCGCGCCGGGATGCGGCCGGATCGGTGCGTGGCCTCGCGGCCTCGGCCGCCGTCACTCCCGCCCCAGGTCGCGGTGCGAGGCGTGGGCAGAGAGCCGCAGGTCGCGCAGCCGGGCGGTGAGCTCCTCGGCGATCGCGACACTGCGGTGCTTGCCGCCGGTGCAGCCGATGGCGACGGTCAGGTAGCGCTTGCCCTCGCGTTCGAAGCCGGGGGCGGTCGACGCGATCAGCGAGGCGTAGGTCCCCACGAAATCCCCGGCGCCCTCCTGGCCTAGGACGTAGCCGCTGACGGACTCGTCGAGCCCGGTGTGGTCGCGCAACTCCGGCACCCAGAACGGGTTGGGCAGGAAGCGGGCGTCCAGGACGTAGTCGGCGTCGGGCGGGAGGCCGTACTTGAAACCGAACGACAGCACGGTGATCCGCAGCTTGCGCGCGTCCTCGCCGCCGAACAACTCCTCGACGCGGCGGCGCAGCTGGTTGACGTTGAGGTGGCTGGTGTCGATGATCACGTCGGCCTGTTCGCGCGCCTCTTCGAGCAGCTTGCGCTCGGCGGCGATGCCATCGGCGAGCCGGCCGTCACCCTGCAGCGGGTGCGAACGCCGTACCGACTCGAAACGGCGGATCAACACCTCGTCGTCCGCGTCGACGAACACGACCCGAGGCGAGAACCCGCGGTCCCTGAGCGCGCGCACGGCGCCGGCCAGGTCGGTGGAGAACGCACGGCTGCGCACGTCGAGCACCATGGCCGTACGCCGGGCCGAGCCCCCCGCCTGGAACGCAAGCTGCGCCATATCGAGCATGAGCGCCTGTGGCAGGTTGTCGACGACGTAGAAGCCGACGTTCTCGAGTGCACGGGCGACGGTGCTGCGCCCGCCGCCGGACAGCCCGGTCACGACCACGAGGTCGGTGTCAACCTCGTCGGGCGGGGGCAAGTCCGGCATGAACTCCGGCATGGACTCGGTCACGCCATCCCTCTCTCCGGCGTGCCCTCGCTGCGCTCGGTGCGACCGGTCATGCCATCCCTCCTGCGCCGCGTCCGCACCCTGGTCGGGCGACCACTGCATCCTAGGCCGACGGTGCGCGGCCATGCGGGCCGACGTCACCTGCTGCACCCGATCAAGGAGAGGCCGCAGGCTCGCCCGCCGCTTCGTCGCCGGCCGCGGGCGCTCCGGCCGCGGTCTCGGCGACGGCCTCCCTGACCGCGGACGTCTTGACCGGAGCCGGGGCGGGCAGGCCCGTGCGGGAGCGGCGCGCGCCGGCCTTGGTACGGCCCGCGCCGCCGGCCGGGATCGTGGTCGGCCGGTCGGCCGCCTCCCCGTCCGCCGCGGGCTTGTCCGGCGGCGGGTTCAGCGCCGCCAGGACCGCCTCGGCGGTGCGGCGCCCGATGCCGTGCACTTCGGCGATCTCCTCGGGCGTCGCCTGCCCCAGCCGCTTCAGCGAACCGAAGTGCCGCAGCAACGCCTTGCGCCGGGTCTCCCCCAGCCCCGGGATGTTGTCCAGAGCGGACGCCGTCATCCGCTTGGAGCGACGCTGGCGATGGAACGTGATCGCGAATCGGTGGGCCTCGTCGCGCACGCGCTGCAACAGGTACAGCGCCTCGGAGGTGCGGGGCAGGATCACCGGGAAGTCCTCGCCGGGCAGCCAGACCTCCTCGAGACGCTTGGCCAGACCGCACAACGCCACATCCGTGATGCCCAGATCGGACAACACCGCCGCGACCGCGTTGACCTGCGGCTGCCCGCCGTCCACCACAACCAACTGCGGCGGGTACGCGAACCGCCGCGGACGGCCGGTGAGCGGGTCGATGCCAGGGAGCTCCGCGGCGGCGTCGTCCGGCCCGTCCGCGTCGAACGCGCCGTCGCCCGAGTGCGCCTCGGGCGCGGGCGCCCCCGCCTGGGCTCGATACCGCGCGAACCGGCGGCGCATGACCTCGCTCATCGCGGCCAGATCGTCCATGCCGCTGCCGTCCGGGTTGCCGCGCACCGCGAACCGGCGGTACTCGGCCTTGCGGGGCAGCCCGTCCTCGAACACGACCATGCTGGCGACCACATCCGTGCCCTGGATCTGGGACACGTCGAAGCACTCGATCCGCAGCGGAGCCGACTCCATGCCCAGCGCCTCGGCGATCTCGTCCAGCGCCTTGCTCCGGGTCGTGAGGTCGCCGGCGCGGCGGAGCTTGTGCCGAGCCAGCGCCTCGCCGGCGTTGCGGGCCACCGTCTCCAGCAGCGCCCGCTTGTCGCCGCGCTGCGGCACCCGCATGCTCACCCGGCTGCCGCGATGCTCGGACAGCCAGTCGGCCAGCGCGTCCGCATCCGGCGGAAGCGCGGGCACCAGCAGCTCGCGAGGGACGTCGCCCTCGCCGTGCTCGTCGCCGTACACCTGGGTGCAGAAGTGGTGCACCAGGTCGCCGGTGGTCAGGTCTTCGACCTTCTCCACCACCCAGCCGCGCTGGCCGCGGACGCGGCCGTCGCGGACGTGGAAGACCTGGACGGCGGCCTCGAGCGGGTCCTCGGCGAACGCGACCACGTCGGCGTCGGTGCCGTCGCCCAGCACGACGGTCTGCTTCTCCATGGCACGCCGCAGCGCGGCGATGTCGTCGCGCAGCCGGGCCGCGCGTTCGAACTCGAGCTCCGCGGATGCCTGCAGCATCTCGCGCTCCAGGCGCTTGACGAACGTATCCGTACGCCCGGCCATGAAGTCGCAGAAGTCGTCCACGATCGCGCGGTGCTGCTCGGCCGTGACCGAGCCGACGCACGGCGCGGAACACTTGCCGATGTAGCCCAGAAGGCAGGGCCGGCCGATCTGGCCCGCGCGCTTGAACACCCCGGCCGAGCACGTCCGCGCCGGGAACACCCGCAACAGCAGATCGAGCGTCTCGCGGATGGCCCAGGCATGCGAGTACGGCCCGAAGTAGCGCACGCCCTTGCGCTTGGCGCCGCGCATGACCTGCAGCCTCGGAAACTCCTCGTTGAGCGTCACGGCGAGGAAGGGGTACGACTTGTCGTCGCGATACTTGACGTTGAACCGCGGGTCGAACTCCTTGATCCAGGAGTACTCGAGCTGCAGCGCCTCGACCTCGCTGCTGACCGTGACCCAGTCGACCGCGGACGCGGTGGTGACCATCTGTTGGGTGCGTGCGTGCAGTGTCCACGTGTCGGCGAAGTAGGAATTCAGCCGGTTACGCAGGCTCTTCGCCTTGCCGACATAGATGACCCGGCCGGACGCGTCGCGGAAGCGGTAGACGCCCGGAGCATCGGGGATCGTGCCGGGTGCGGGACGGTACGTGGACGGGTCAGGCACGGCTCAACACTAATGCGTACGGCTGACATGATTACCCGACCGGAGGACCGTTGCCGCCGCCACGGCGTCGGTCCTCCGGCCGGAAACTGTCGCGTCGTCTCAGGCTTTGACGACGTTCTTGCCGCTCACCTTGACCTTGGTCTCGGGCAGGCCCCTGGGCGCCGGACCACCCTGGACGGAGCCGTCCTGGATGGAGAATTGGCTGCCGTGGCACGGGCACTTGATCACACCACCGTCGACCTTGTTGACATCACAGCCCTGGTGCGTGCAGACCTTGCTGAAGGCCTTGAACGTGCCCTGGCTGGGTTGGGTGATGACGTAGTTGCCCTTGATCACACCGCCGCCCTCGGGTACCTCGTCGACCGCTACCAGCACGGTGCCGCCGGCGGCCGCGCCGCCCGAGTCGTCGTCGCCCGCGTCCGCGCCCTTGCTGCCGGCCGGGGCCGGGTTGGGGTCGTAGTCGCTGCCGTTCGGGTTGGTGCCGTACGAGCCGCCGTTCTGGGCCGTGCCGCATGCCGCCAGCAAGCACGTGGCGCCGAGCGCTCCGGCACCCATCAGCACGGTGCGTCGCGTCGGAACGGGGCCCGCTCCGGCCGACTCCTCGTGCTTCGACTCCTCGGTCGGGAGCCCGGTGGCGGTCCTCGTCTGCACGTCAGTCATCTGTGGAAACCCCTCGGTTGCCCGGTCGGTGCGTAGATCACGCGGCGTCGTCTGTAGATACGCTCTTCCCACCGTGGTGGTTCAGGCGCCAGCGGAATTATGAGCGGGAGGGCGATTGACTTCGCCCTCTTTGATGGCCTTTGCGCGGCGGATGTGCAGGCTTTTAACAGGTCTTCGACCGGCCGCCGGCCGCAGTGGAGCCCGGCCCGACGAGGACCGGGAAGCCGTCAAGCCGGCGCCTTGGCCCGCGACCGCGACGCCCCGGGCTTTGCCGCCGCGCCGTCCGCCGTCGCCGCGCCGTCCGCCGTCGCCGCGCCGTCCGCCGTCGCCGGGCCGTCCGCCGTCGCGGCGCCGTCCGCCTTCGATCCGCCGTTGGCCTTCGATCCGCCGTTGGCCTTCAATCCGCCGTTGGCCTTCGATCCGCCGTTGGCCTTCGATGCGCCGTTGGCCTTGGCGGCCCGCGCCAAGGCGGCGTTCGCGCCCGTCGGCTCCCCCTCGAGCCTGAGCGCGTGCCGCAGGAAGTAGCCGGTGTGGCTGCCCGGCACTTCAGCCAGCTCCTCCGGCGTGCCGGTCGCGAGCACGAGTCCGCCCTTGTTGCCGCCCTCGGGACCCATGTCGATCAGCCAGTCGGCGTTCTTGATGACGTCGAGGTTGTGCTCGATGATGATCACCGTGTTGCCCTTGTCGACCAGCCCATTGAGCACCATCAGCAGCTTGCGGATGTCCTCGAAGTGCAGGCCCGTGGTCGGCTCGTCGAGCACGTATACCGTCCGGCCGGTCGAGCGCTTCTGCAGCTCGGAGGCGAGCTTCACGCGCTGCGCCTCGCCGCCGGACAGCGTCGGCGCCGGCTGGCCCAGCCGCACGTACCCGAGACCGACGTCGACCAGCGTCCTCAGATGCCGGTTGATCGCCGGGATGGCGGAGAAGAACTCGGCCGCCTCCTCGATCGGCATCTCCAGTACCTCGGAGATCGTCTTGCCCTTGTAGTGCACCTCGAGCGTCTCCCGGTTGTACCGGGCGCCCTTGCACACCTCGCACGGCACGTATACGTCCGGCAGGAAGTTCATCTCGATCTTGATCGTGCCGTCGCCCGCGCAGTTCTCGCAGCGGCCGCCCTTGACGTTGAACGAGAACCGGCCGGGACCGTACCCGCGTACCCTCGCCTCGGTGGTCTCGGCGAACAGCGTGCGGATGTTGTTGAACACGCCCGTGTACGTGGCCGGGTTGGACCGCGGCGTGCGCCCGATCGGCGATTGGTCCACGCCGACGACCTTGTCGACCAGCTCGACGCCGGTGACGCGGGTGTGCCGGCCCGGCACCATCCGGGCACCGTTGATCTGGTTCGCCAGCACGGTGTACAGGATGTCGTTGACCAACGTCGACTTGCCCGACCCACTGACTCCGGTGACCGCGATGAACTGCCCGAGCGGGAAGTCGACGGTCAGGTTGCGCAGGTTGTGCTCCCGTGCGCCCTGAACCACCAGCTCGCGCCCCGGCGTACGCGGCCGCCGCGTCGCCGGCGTCGGGACCTTCTTGCGGCCGGACAGGTACGCCCCGGTCGGCGACTCCTTGTTCGCCAGCAACCCGTTCACCGAGCCGCTGTGCACGATCGTGCCGCCGTGCTCACCGGCGCCCGGGCCGATGTCCACGACCCAGTCCGCGGTACGGATGGTGTCCTCGTCGTGCTCGACCACGATCAGGGTGTTGCCGAGGTTCTTCAGCCGCACCAGCGTGTCGATGAGCCGGTGGTTGTCCCGCTGGTGCAGACCGATAGACGGCTCGTCCAGTACGTACAGCACGCCGACGAGGCCGGAGCCGATCTGGGTGGCGAGCCGGATGCGCTGCGCCTCGCCGCCCGACAACGTCCCCGCGCCCCGGTCCAGCGACAGGTAGTCCAGGCCGACGTCGACGAGGAACCGCAGCCGCGCGTTGATCTCCTTGAGGACCCGCTCGGCGATCATCTTCTGCCGGTCGTCGAGCGCGATGGTGGCGAGCAGCTCGGCGCACTCGCCCACCGACAGGTTGCACACCTCGGCGATGCTCTTGCCGGCGATGGTCACTGCGAGAACCTCGGGCTTGAGCCGGGCCCCGCCGCAGGTCGGGCACGGCACGTCGCGCATGTACCCTTCGTACTTGTCGCGCGACCAGTCACTCTCGGTGTCGCCGTGCCGGCGCTCGATCCACTGGACCACGCCCTCGAAACCGGTGTAGTACGACCGCTCGCGACCGTACTTGTTGCGGTACCGGACGTGGACCTGGTCCTCGGCGCCGTAGAGGATCGTCTTCTGCGCCCGGGCCGGCAGCTGCCGCCACGGTGTGTCGACGCTGAACTTCTCCGCCTCGCCGAGCGCCTCGAGCAGGCGCAGGAAGTACTCCAGCGTCGAGCCGCCGGACCACGGCTGGATCGCGCCCTCTCGGATGCTGCGCTCCTCGTCGGGGATGATCAGCTCCGGGTCGACCTCCTTCTTCGTGCCCAGGCCGGTGCAATCCGGGCAGGCGCCATACGGCGCGTTGAAGGAGAAGACCCGCGGCTCGAGGTCCTCGATCGCCAGCGGGTGGTCATTGGGGCAGGCCAGGTGTTCGGAGAACCGCCGTTCGCGGGCCGGGTCGTCCTCCGGCAGATCGACGAACTCGAGCAGAACCATACCGCCGGAGAGTCCCAGCGCGGACTCGACCGAGTCGGTGAGCCGCTGCTTGCTGCTCGCCTTGACGCTGAGCCGGTCGACCACCACCTCGATGGTGTGCTTCTCCTGCTTCTTCAGCTTCGGCGGCTCGGTCAGCGGATACACCACCCCGTCGACCCGGGCGCGCGCGTAACCCTTGGACTGCAGCTCGGCGAACAGGTCGACGTATTCACCCTTGCGGCCACGCACCACCGGCGCCAGCACCATGAACCGGGTGCCTTCGGCCATGGCGAGGACCCGGTCGACGATCTGCTGCGGAGTCTGCTTGCTGATCCGCTCGCCGCAGACCGGGCAATGCGGCACGCCCGTGCGCGCGAACAGCAGACGCATGTAGTCGTACACCTCGGTGATCGTGCCGACCGTCGAGCGCGGGTTGCGCGAGGTCGACTTCTGGTCGATCGAGACCGCCGGCGACAGACCCTCGATGAAATCGACGTCGGGCTTGTCCATCTGACCGAGGAACTGCCGGGCGTACGACGACAGCGACTCCACGTACCGTCGCTGCCCCTCGGCGAAGATCGTGTCGAACGCGAGGCTGGACTTGCCGGATCCGGACAGCCCGGTGAACACGATCATCGCGTCTCGGGGCAGGTCAAGGTTGACGTCGCGCAGGTTGTGCTCGCGCGCGCCGCGGATGATCAGGCGGTCGGCCACAGTCCAGCCACTCCGTACATGTATGTGAGTCGAGCAGAGCCGCGGCCACTCTAGCCACGGTGTACGACAAGTTTCTGCGACCTAGGTGCAGCGCTTCCCGACCCGTGCACATTCCCGCAGATCAGGCACGCCACGTGTCACCCCGGCGAGGGAACCCACATTTCCACTCCGCCCACGCGTTGCGGCGGCCGCCCGAACAGGTCGGTGAGCGTGGCCCGCAGCTGGGCGCCGTTGCGGGACTCCGGCACCAGCACCACGACCCCGGCCCGCCAGTACGTCAGGTCCGCGGTGAACGCCCGCCGGTCCGCGGCAGTGATGGCCGGAACCTCACCGTACTCGCGGACCCGCCACAGCAGGTCGGACGTGAACCGGCGGGGCGCGTTCCACGAGCCGGTGTCGTCGGCCGGTGGGTTGACCGGCCCCATGAAGTAGCCACGGGGCACCGTGAACGCCAGCCCGGACAGCGCCACCCAGCGCATCCCCACACGTCCGGTGGTGACCTCGGGCAACGGCACCGTAACGAGGCTGCGGTCGGCCGGCACGTACGAGCGCCACATGCCGTCGGCGATGAACGGTGGCAGCGGATGGGCGGGCACGATCGGCAGCGGCTTGGGCACCACCGGGATCAGCGCGGCGGTCAAGCCGATCCAGAACGCGACCCGCTTGCGGCGCGGATAGTCGCCAATCCGGTCGGCGGCCAGCGCGAGCAGCACGCCGACGATCGTGGCGGTCACCATCGCGAACCGGGTCACGCTCACCAGGTCGATGAGCGGCACGTGGTTGACCAGGCCGAACGGCAGCGGGATGGCCGTATCGTGTCCGGCCACCCGCAGCTTCGGGCCCATCGAAACGACGAGCAGGACCAGCCCGGCGATCGCGGCCGCCCGGGCCGCCACCGAACGCCACAGCATCGCCACCGAGATCACCAGCATGACCAGCAGCGGCAGGCCGAAGAACGTGTTGTCCTCGGTCGCGCTGACGCTGAGCGCGCGGGCCACGACGCCGTTTCCGGCCAGCGACTGCCGCGCGTACGCGCCGATGGACAGCAGGTCGGTCACGTATTTGTCGGGCGCGAACGGCTGCCCGTGGTAGCTGCCCGGCCCGTAGAACTGGAACCACAGCGGATAGGCCAGCAGCCCGCCCGCGACCAGCGCCGCCACCCCCAACCCGGCGAAGAACCGCGGCACCGCCGGCGCGATCTGGCGCCACGCCATCGTGGCGTACAGGACCAGGAACAGCGTCAACGTCAGCGCGGTGAACAGCAGCGTCTCCTCGTTGATGAAGACCTGCAGCACCGCGAGCAGTCCCAGCGCGACGCCGCCGCGCACGATCCGGCCGGGCTCTCGCAGCCGCAACACCTGCCACACGATGAACGGCACCGCGAACTGGCTCACGAAGTTGATGTGGCCGTTGGCGTGTCCCACCATCGCCGGGCAGAACCCGCACCACGCGCCGCCGATCCACGCGGCCAGCCGGCTGCGCACGAGGTGCCGGGACAGCACCCAGTACCAGGCCGCGGCCGTGCCGGCCAGGCCGAGCGTGAGCAGCAACACGACCGACAGGCCGGGGCCGAAGAAGTGGGTGACCGGCGCGAACGGCAGGCTCAGCGCGAGCACCGACGTGTTCGCCATCATGTTGACGCCGTCCGGCACGTTCAGCCGGTCGTCGAAGAGCGGGTTCGCCCCGTGGAAGACGACCCGCTCACCGTGCGCCAGCACGAACAGGAAGAAGCCGTGGTCGTCGTCGTTGCTGGCCAGCACGCGCCGGTTCGGATCGAGCCAGAGTTGGCAGAGCACGACAAAGCCGAGCGCGAGGTAACTGAGGCACGCCCAGAGATCGGTCAGCCGGCGCCCTCGCACGGGCACGGCGTCGGGCGCCGGCGGAGCCGATGGCTCCACCCGATCCGTCAGAGCCTGGTCAACCGCGCGCACCGACGCATTCTGCCAGAACGAGCTCAGGTCCGCCGACGGCGGCGACCGGCGACCCCGGCCAGGCGGACCGACAGTCGGGCGCTCTCTACCTCGACCTCGCCGCGAAGCTTGCGCCAGCTCTCCAGACGCCGCGGTGACAGCGACCCGTCCGCGAGCGCGGCCGTGATCGCGCAGCCCGGCTCGGCGTGGTGCCGGCAGTCGCCGAAGCGGCACTGCGCGGCCAGGTCGGCGACGTCCGCGAACGTACGGTCCAGGCCCTGCCCGGTGTCCAGAAGACCCACGCCGCGGATGCCGGGCGTGTCGAGCACGGCACCGCCGTCCGGCACGGGCACGAGATTCCGGTACGCCGTCGTGTGCCGTCCCTTGCCGTCCGGGCTGCGGATTTCCTGTACGGGCATGACGGCCGTCCCGGCGAGCGCGTTGACCAGAGTCGACTTGCCGGCCCCGGACCTGCCCAGCAGCGCGAGTGTGCGCCCCGGCGCGACGAGTTCGCGTACCGCGTCCAGCCCGTCGCCGCGTTGCACGCTCACCGGCAGCACCCGTACCCGGGGCGCCAGCGCCGCCATCTGGCGCGCGACCGCCGCGGGTTCGCGCGCGGTGTCGGCCTTTGTCAGGATGACCACCGGCTGCGCGCCAGAATCCCAGGCCAGCGCCAGGAGGCGTTCGACGCGGGCGTTGTCCGGTTCCGGGTGCATCGGCTCGACCACCGCGACGGTGTCCATGTTGACCGCCAGCACCTGCCCGGACGAGTCCTTGTCCGCGGTGCGGCGGATCAAGACCGTCCGGCGCGGCAGGACACATTCGATCGTGGTACGCCGGTCCGGCCACCGGCGCAGGACGACCCAGTCTCCGGCGCACGGCAAGCGCGCGGGGTCATGCGCGGCACGCAGCAGCACGGAGCCGGCGAGCGTGGCGCGGCTGACCCCGGAGGCCTCGAGCACGGTGCAGACGCCGCGGTCGACACGCAGCACGCGCGCCGGCGTCGAGTCGGAACGATCGAGCGGACGGTAGGCGCGGGCGAAGGTTTCATCCCAGCCCAGCGCGGACAGGTCGGACAACATGGGACCCCTGTGGGTGTGGGGGGCCTGCACCCGACGGGGTCAGGCGCGGGCCTCCAGGCGAAGGGACGCCGCAACGACGAACTGCATGAGTCCCACCTCCTCCGCGGGTTCGATCGACGCGTCTGCACAGACGGTACGATCACCGCTACCCCACGCGGAAGCGAATTCCGGTGCAGGGTCGCCGGAGCCAACCAGTAGGGTCGAGTACCGTGATGACGCTCCCCCCAGTCACCCCCTTCGATCATGACTGAGCCGTCCTTGTCATGCCCTCGCGGCCCTCGCTTCGCTCGGTGCGCTCCGTCATGACCGCGCCGTCCTTGTCATGCCCTCGTGGCCCTCGCTTCGCTCGGTGCGCTCGGTCATGACGGTCGACCCGCTCGTGTTGATGACCGACGTCGATCAGGCGACCGAGGCGCTGCTCCGTACCGCTGAGGCTCTGGACGATGGTGCTGTCGCCGCGCCGTCGCTGCTGCCTGGATGGACCCGCGGCCATGTACTGACCCATCTCGCCCGCCAGGCCGACGCGATCACCAACCTGCTGACCTGGGCCCGCACCGGGGTCGAGACGCCGGCCTATCCGTCGCCGCAGGCGCGGGTCGAGGGCATCGAGGCCGGCGCCGGCCGGCCCCTCGCCGAGCAGCTCGCCGACATCCGCGAGGCGCACGAGCGGATGGCCGACGCGGCCGCGGCGATGACCGGCGAGGCCTGGACGTTCCACATCCCCACCCGCAACCAGATCGCCGCCGCGCTGCCTTGGGTCCGGCTTCGCGAGGTCGAGGTGCATCACGTCGACCTCGACGCCGGCTATACGCCGGAGAACTGGTCCGACGGCTTCGCGCTGCGGCTTCTGCGCGAAATCGTCGGCGGCGCGAAGCCTGACACGCCCGCGATGGTGCTGCGCCCCTTCGGCCTCGCGCACCCGCTCACGATCGGCGAACCCACCGACGCCAACCCCACGATCGGCGGCCCGACTCGGGCGATCGTCGCCTGGCTGGCCGGACGCGGCGACGGCGCCGAGCTCACCGTCTCGCCGGACGGCGAGCTGCCGATCCCCGGGAAGTGGATGTGACCATGGCCTACACCGGAGACGTCACCCCGGGCGGGCCGCCCGCCGTTCGGGAGCTGACCGGCCTGACCGTGACGAAGGCCTCGGTCGGCCCCATGGACAACAACGCCTACCTGCTGCGTTGCCGCTCGGACGGCACCCAGGTGCTGATCGACGCCGCGAACGACGCCGCCCGGCTGCTCGAGCTGATCGGCGCGGCCGGCTTGACGAGCGTCGTGACCACGCACCGCCACCCCGACCACTGGCAGGCCCTCACCGAGGTGGTCGAGACAACCGGCGCGGCGTCGCTCGCGCACGTCGACGACGCCCCGGAGATCCCGGTGGTCACCAGCGCGCTCCGGGACGGCGACACGGTCGCGGTCGGCGACTGCGCGCTCGAGGTGATTCACGTCGTCGGCCACACGCCGGGCTCGATTGTGCTGCTCTACCGCGACCCCGAGGGTACGGCTCACCTGTTCACCGGGGACAGCCTGTTCCCCGGGGGTCCTGGCCGGACAACAAATCCGCGGGATTTCACGTCCGTGATGGACGACCTGGAGGCGAAGATCTTCCGCCGCTTCGACGACGACACCTGGTTCTATCCCGGTCACGGCAAGGACAGCACCCTCGGGGCGGAGCGGCCAGCGATCCCGGAGTGGCGTGCCCGCGGCTGGTAGGGACCCGATCACCGCCGGCGTCATGGGCCATCTGCCCGATCACTGAGCTGGAGCTGCTGCACGCCTCCCGGTCGAAGGTCGACCGCGAGGAGTGGCTGGAACTGCTCAACGCAACGTTCGCGTGGGTCGCGCTGCCGGACCGGGTCTTCGGCCGCGCGACCGAGGTCGAGACCGCCATCACGGCCCACGGCACGCACCGCTCAGCCGGCGCGGTAGACCTGCTCCTCGCCGCGTCGGCGGAACTTAGCAGCCTGACCCTGGTGCACTACGACCACGACTTCGACGAGATCGTCAAGGTGACGGGCCAGCCGCCCACGGCCGGGGTCAGCCGTAGCGCGTCGCGTGCCGGCTCGAAGTCCAGCCGGTCGTTGTTGCCGACATCGATCGTTGTCATCTGTTCCACCGTCTCCTGTTGTGCCCCTGCCACGTTCGCGCCGCCGCAGGGCAAGGCGCAACGCCGTTTCGGGTTCCCGCCCGGGCTCGAGGCGCGAGCGTACGCCGGGGATGCGGCCGCCGCGTGGAGGCGGATGCCCGCCGCCTTGCCCCGTTTCCGGCCGGCACCCGGCGCCGGGCCTGCCGGCCGTCCTCGAAGTGTCGGACGCTGGCGTAGCGTCGGGGTATCGAGCCCAATCTCCCCGCCGAGAGCCGCTGGGCCCCGACGGTGGCTCCAGATCGAAACCGCAGACCCGCGCATGCCCGCCCTGCGCGCGACGACGCGGTCGCCCACGACTGCGAACCGCAAAATGAGGCAGTCCGGCGCCAAGTCCACGACGCCGTGGCCGGGCGGACAGGACGAAGAGAGTCCCTGGTGCCGATGCTCCGCGTCGAGCAGGTTCATCGGGAGGGACATACCTGACGTACCTGCGCATTGTGGAAGAGGAGTCCGACAATGACCAGCACCGTACAACTGAGCGCAGGGTCGATGACCGAGATGCCCGCCGCCCGGGTCATCGTCGGCTACGACGGATCACTATCGGCCAGCGCGGCGATCGAGGTTGGCGCGTCCCTGATCCCCCGGGCGCATGCCTGGATCGGTCACCTGTGGACACCGCCGTTCGCGAGTGAGGCACTGCGCCGGCGGTTGTGGAGAGGCACCGCCGCCGTCAACGAGTTCGTCGACGCCATCGAGCGGGAGGGAGCAGGGGAGGCGAATCGGCTGGCCGCGATGGGTGTCACCCTCGCCGTCGCCGCCGGATGGGAGGCCGAGGCGCTGGTCGAACGCACCTACGGCGGCGAGGGCCTGCAGTTCACCCAGCTCGCCGAAAAACTCGACCCGGACCTGGTGCTGGTCGGTTCTCGCGGGCTCGGCGGCGCCAAAGCATTCCTGGGCAGCGTCTCCGACACGGTCGTGCACTACGCGTCGCGACCGGTGCTCGTCGTCCCTCACCCGCTGCTGATAGCGGAGCGGGCGGCCGTGACCGACGGGCCGGTTATCGTCGGATGGGACGGCTCCGCCGGTGCGCAGGCGGCACTCGCGGCAGCGGCACGGCTGTTCCCGACTCGAAAGGTGCAGCTGGCCGGCGTCGACCAGGACACCCGGCACACGGCGGCCACGGGCGGCTACGAGGTGATCTCGTTGGCGTCAGAAGGGAGCCATGCGGCTGCACGGGCCGTGGCCGATGCCCTGGCTGTCCACGCGCGCCGCAGTCGGGCGGCGTTGGTGGTCGTGGGCTCGCGCGGACGATCCGCAGTACGCGAGATCCTGCTCGGCAGTGTGGCCGCGGCGACCTTGCACCATGCCCACCGGCCGATCATGGTCGTGCCTCACGCCGCGTCACTGGAAGTATCCTGACGCCGCGAAGCCGGCGGTCGGAGAGCGCGGCCTGCGGGTTGCTGAGGTGCGGGCAGCAAGGGCGTGAGCGGTACGACAGCACGCACCACGGGTCGCCGGGGCTGACTTCTACCCGCTCGCCGTATTAGAAGCCGTTGAGGTAGCTGCCGGGGATGACGTGCGGCTGGCCCACGTCGGGGTTGCCGCGCACCCGAGATGCCCGTTGGCGAGCGCGAAGACCGACTCGACCCGGGCGAGCAGATCCAGGTCCAGTGCCGGCTCACGGACCAGCCACGGCTCCACCGGGAACAGGGCTTCCTCGATCATGCGGGGACCTCTGTGTTGCGGCGTGCACGCCTGGCGCGGCTGCGCAGGGCGCCCTTGACCAGCTCACCGGCGATCAGGATGGTGGATCCGACCGCCGCGCAGACCAGCCACTGCCCGGAGGTCAGATCGGTGGTGGCGAACAGGCCGTGCAGGACGTCCATCTCCACGAGCAGGACGAGCAGCCCGACAACCGCAGCGGTGGCGGCGAACGCAGGTGCTGCCGGCAGGTCCGTTTGTCCGTGCGTTCATCGAGTCACATTCGGACTACATCGATTGGTGCCGCAAGCTGCTCATCGAAGCGCGGAGCAGAGGACGCCCCCAGCAGGGTCGATGCGCTGGCCTGCCGATCCGGTACCGCAGCAGGCCGGCGGGTAGCGCGCCGGACGTCGTCGGCGGCGACCGTCGGGCGATGCCGAACAGCCAGGTACGTGCCGACGACTGTCTGACGGCCACGGCCGCAGGTGGTGCGGGAACTGCGTCACGGCTGGTGGCGATCGAAGACGTACGTGCCGAGGTCGTCCTCGGTCTGGCGCAGATGTCCGTGCATTGCCCAGCGTGCCTGTTCGGGATCGCGGTTGCGGATCGCGATGAGCACGTTGCGATGGTGATCGATGGCATGCATGCGGATCTCGGAGTGTACCGAGGTCTGCCGGCGCGCCTCGACGAGTTGCTGTCCAAGGGGCTCGAACAGGGCGGAGATGAACGGGTTGGCGGCGGCGTCCAGCACGGCCTGGTGGAAGGCGATGTCCGCGGCGACGAAGCTTTCCACATCGTCGGCGTGGGCGGCTGACTTCATGTCGGTCAGCCATTTCTCCATCGCGTCGAGGTCGGCGTCGGTACGGCGGGCCGCTGCGAGCTCAGCCCCGCTGACCTCGATGATTCTCCGCGCCTCCAGCAGCCGGTAGGGGACCCCCACCGCGGCGATGCCGTCGGTCCCGCCGGCGGAGCGGGCCGCGCGCAGCACCGGCTCGATAGCCGTCCAGCGGTCGGTCGCGTTGACGTAGGTGCCCTTGCCGCGCTCGATGCGGACGACGTTCTTCGCCCGCAGAGTCTTGATCGCCTCGCGGACGGTGAGCCGGCTGACCCCTGCTGATTCGGCCAGCTCCTGCTCGTTGGGGAGGGTGGACTCGGCCGGATAGCGTCCCTCGATGATCTGTTCGAGTAGCTGGTCGGCGAGGTCCTCCGCTAGGGAGACGCGTGGCATGGATCCTCCGTGACCGGACGTCAGATGTCCCGGTAGGTGAATATTCCCATGCCACGCGTCGAGGTACAACTCAGCTGGGGTTGTGCGCGTGTGCCAGTCGGCCGGCCGGCGGAGGCGTCTGCGCCGTTCCCTCAGGCGCCACGGAAGGGGTGCGTAGCCGCTTGCCGAGGATGAGGACGACGATGCCGGAGAGGGTCATGAAGGCCGCGACCACGTACATGCTTGCCTGGAAGTTGCCGGTGGAGTCACGTAGCCAGCCGGTCAGGTAGGGCCCGAGGAAACCGGAGAGGTTGCCGATCGAGTTGATCAGCCCTATGCCGGCGGCCGCGGCAGGTCCGGCCAGGAACAGCGATGGAAGCTGCCAGAGCGCTGGCACTGCGCTGAAGATGCCCACCGCGGTGATCGTTATGCCGACCATGGTCAGCAGCGGTGAGCCGAGGTGCATGGATACCGCTACCGCCGTCGCGCCGAGGAAAGCGGGCAGGGCGACGTGCCAGATCCGCTCGCCGGTGCGGTCTGAGTGCCGTGACCACAGCAGCATGGCGACGGTGGCTGTCGCGTACGGCACTGCGGTGATCAGGCCGATCTCCATCACCGAGAACTTCGTACCGAACTGCTGCTGGAAGCCCTGGATCATCTGCGGCAAGAAGAAGCCGATGGCGTAGAGGCCGAAGACGATGCCGAAGTAGATCAGGGAGAGCGTGAGCACCCGCGGATTTACCAGGGTGCGTCGCAGTCCGTGCCGCTGTCCGGCGGTGGCCTGGGCGTCCTCGGCGGCGATGGTCTTGCTGAGCCACGTGCGCTCGGACTCGGTGAGCCACTTCGCCTTCTCCGGCCGGTCGACGAGGAACTTGTACGCCACGACGCCGAGTGCGACGGCGGCGATCCCTTCGACCAGGTACATGAAGCGCCAGCCGGTCACGCCAAGCACGTTGCTGCCGTGGCTTATCAGCCAGGTGGATATCGGGGCGCCCAGCACTGTCGACAACGGGAGCGCGGCGTAGAACAGCGAGGTCATCTTGGCGCGTTCGCGCCGGGGGAACCAGAAGGTCAGATAGAGGATCATGCCGGGGAAGAAGCCGGCCTCGGCGATGCCGAGCAGCACGCGCAGGGCGTAGAAGCTGGTCGGGCCCTGGACGAAGGACATCGCCGCGGCTACTAGGCCCCAGGTGACCACGATCCGGGTGATCCAGATCCGGGCGCCGAAGCGGTGCAGGGCGAGGTTACTGGGCACTTCGAACAGGAAGTAGCCGATGAAGAACAGTCCAGCGCCTAGGCCGTACATGGTCGCGGTCAGCCCGAGATCGGCGTTCATGGTCAGCGCGGCGAAGCCGACGTTGACCCGGTCCACATAGTTGATGAAATAGAGCAAGGCCATCACCGGGATGAGCCGGAGGGCGGTCTTCCGGATCACCCGTTGCTGAGACTCAGCCGTGCTGGTGGCAATGTCACTCATGGTGGCTCCTTCAACCCGGGTCGGCATGAAAGGTGAATTGGCTGGTAGATCACTTCCGGCCGGGCGAGGCGCCACGCGAGCCGGTGACTTGCTCTCGGGGATGGACATCTGACGTCTGCTCTCTACGAGAGAACAGTGTCACGCCCTTTCCTGGCCTGTCAAGGGAGTGTTTCAAGCTGTTTTCCTGGTGGAGCAGGCTGTAGAACCTGGATTTCGGGCAGCAATCTCCCCTTTACATCCCGGTGAGGGCGACTTAAGGTAGATCAGACGTCAGATGTGTTATGGATGTCAGAGGGAGCCGTGATGGTCGTGAACACCTATCCATCGCTCGCCGGACGAGCGCCAGCGGTTGGACCCGGTCCCAGGCAACTGATCAGCGAGAGCGAGCTGCTGGGTGCGCTACCGCCGGTCCGTGCGGTGGACGCGGGCACCGTCGCCGCCCGGGTCGCCGAGTCGGGTCGGGTGTTGGTAGTGCTCGACGACGACCCCACTGGCACCCAGACCGTCGCCGGCGTGCCTGTGCTGACCGCATGGTCGGTTGATGATCTGCGCTGGGCGGTGCGGCAGGGCTTGGCCGTGCTGTATGTGCTGACAAATACCCGCAGCCTGGAGGCCGACGAGGCGGCCGCCCGCAACCGCGAGGTCGTGCAGGCGCTGATCGAGGCGGCTCGGGCCGAGCAGCAGACCTTCGCCCTGGTCAGTCGCGGAGACTCGACGCTGCGAGGGCACTATCCGCTGGAGACCGATGTTCTCGCGGAGACGGTGACCGCTCACCACGGTGTGCGCGTCGATGGGGTGCTGCTGTGCCCGGCCTATGTGGACGCGGGCCGGCTGACCGTTGGCGATGTGCACTGGATGCGCACGGCACAGGGCATGCTCCCGGTCGGCGAGTCGGAGTTCGCACGGGACGCGTCGTTCGGATACCGCAGCTCGAACCTGCGTGACTTCATCGCGGAGAAGACTGATGGCCGCTGGAGCGCCGCCGACGTGCTGAGCATCAGCATCGACGACATCCGGCTCGGCGGGCAGGACCGGGTCGCGCAACTGCTGGCCACGCTGCATGACGGGCGGCCCGCGGTCGTGAACGCGACCTGCGACGACGACCTGCGGGTGGTCGCGCTGGCGGCGCTGGCCGTGGAGGAAAGGGGACGGACGCTGCTCTACCGCACCGGACCATCGTTCGTACGGGCCCGAGCGGGCCTGTCGGCCCGTCCACCGCTGCGCCCCGACGAGCTCTACTCGGCAGCGGACCCGGCACCGCACGGGCTAGTAGTCGTCGGCTCGCACGTCTCGCAGACCACCCGGCAGCTGGAGCGGCTGCGCAGCGCGGGCGGGATCGCAGAGCTCGAGCTGGAGGTCGCGGCCCTGCTGGACCCGCAGCGCCGCGACGTTCACATCTCGGCCGTGGCCGATGACGTTATCGGCGCGCTCGACGGCGTGGACGTGGTGGTGCGTACGACCCGCCAGTTGGTCACCGGGGCCGACCCGGCGGCGAGCCTGTCGATCGCCAGGCACGTCTCGCAGGCGCTGGTGGACGTGGTGCGTGGGGTGGCGGCCGCCCGCACGCCCCGTTTCGTGGTCGCAAAGGGCGGCATCACCTCCAGCGACGTCGCCACGCACGGCCTCGGCATCCGGCGCGCCTGGGTGCGGGGCACCATGCTGCCCGGCATCGTCTCGGCGTGGGCGGCGGTCGACGGCGCCGCGCCCGGAATGCCGTACATCGTGTTCGCCGGCAATGTAGGCGACGACGACGCCCTGGCCCACGTGGTCAACACCCTGCGCGCAACTCAGCTGATGGAGGTATCACCGTCATGACCAACCAGATCGCCCTGCACCCCCATGACACCCCGGCGCAACAGCTCGGTCTCGCCTTCATCGGGCTGGGCGCCATGGGTGAGCCGATGTGCCGGTGCCTAGTCGTGGCATCCGACGACCTCGAAGTCACCGTCTACGACATCGCAGCCGAGCGCATCGCCGGGCTGGTGGAGGCCGGAGCGCGGGCCGCCGGATCACCAGCCGAAGCGTCCCGCGACGCCGGCATCGTCGTGCTCGCCGTACGTGACCGGGAGCAACTCAACTCCTCCGTGTTCGGCGAGCACGGTGTCATGTCGACGCTGCGTCCTGGCGCGACCATCATTCTCACCAGCACCGTCGGGCCGGATGTCGTAAGAGACACCGCACGCCGGCTCGCCGAGCGGGACATCGCGCTGCTTGACGCCCCGGTCAGCGGTGGCCCTGGTCGAGCCGCCACCGGTGATCTGCTCGTCATGGTCGGCGCTCCCGACGACGTGGTGGCACGCTGCCGCCCTGTGCTGGACCGCATCGCCTCCACCGTCGCCCATGTCGGCCAGCGACCAGGCGACGGACAGGCCATGAAAGCCGTCAACCAGCTGCTCTGTGGGGTCCATGTCGCCGCGGCGGCGGAGGCTGTCGCGCTGGCCCGGGGCCTCGGCCTAGATCCGCAGGTAGCACTCGACGTGCTCGGCCAGGGAGCGGCGGCCTCGTTCATGTTCGCCGATCGCGGTCCGCGAATGATCCCCGTTGATGGCTGGACCGGTCCGGTACGCAGCCGGCTCGACATCTTCGTCAAGGACATGGGAATCGTCACGCAGGTGGCCCGCGGCGCGCACGTGCCGACACCCGTAGCCAGCGCGGCCGAGCAGTTGTACCTGCTGGGAGAGCGTGCCGGCCTCGGTGCGCGTGACGATTCGGCGGTGGTGACCCTCCTGTCGCCACCGGCATCATCCTGATCGGTCGCGGTGTAAGACTGCGGGTGCCGAAAAATCATCCGTGCAGGTCAGAAGGCCGATCATCGATGCCGGGAGGCTGCGGCTCGCGGTCGCTCGCACTGGCGGTGCGCAGGTGGGCGTTGCGATGAAGGCATCCTGGCTCGCCGTGCTGCTGCGGTTCCCTCTTGGCCTACCTCGTCGTGACGAACGCCGTGACGCTGCTGCGGGTGCTACCCATGAGTGACCATGACAAGGACGTCGGGATTCTCGCGTTGCGCCACCAAACTGCTGATCCTGCAACGGCAGGTCAGCACGCCGGCGTTCAACCCGACGGACCGCGTGCTGCCTGCCGGCCTAATCCATCGGCTGCCCGGCCGGAAGCTTCGCTAGCTGCTGTTGCTGGTACAGCCGGAGACGATGCTGCGCTGGCATCGTGACCTGCTCAAACGGCGCCACGCCGCGACGTGTACGCCGAAGCGGCGCGGACGATCACGTACTGTCCGTTCGATCCGCGTCCTGATCCTGCGCGGACCTTGAGGGATCGAGCGTGTTTGGTGTGGTTACCTGCGCTCTTACCTCTGCAGTGCTGATGGCTGCGTCCCGCTGAGTTGCCTGGTGGCCCTCGCTCGTCTATCGCTATGGCCGGTGGTGACCTATGGACCGCTTACGAGTGTGACCGCCTCGCGGTGACTGAGCTCGGCACCGGCGGCGAAAGCATCCTCGTAGTCCTCGGCATCGCCCGCCTGCGGCTGAGCCGCCACGGCGGCGTGCGGGGGCGCGCTCGCCATGGCGGGGGTTGCCGGGGTGGTGACCAGAGCGACCCCGGCCGAACCGGTGAGCCCGAACACCAGGCGGTGCAGCGGCACGGGTAGCCGCCATCGCGGCAGACCGCGACCGGCGACGACGCTGATCACGCTGGCGGCGAGCAGCGCCGCGAGCACCGCCCAGACGACCCACCCGGCCCAGATGAGGGCGACCCGCAAGCCGGCGCCGGGTGGGCTCGCCGAATCGCCGGTCCGGGGCGCGGAGGTCCACCACGAGGACAGCAGCGTTACCGGGTTCCGGAACGCCTGCCAGAGCAGCCACGGCGGCCCCACAACCAGGAGTACGGGGGTGCCGGCGACGAGGCCGCCGGGGGTGCCGTTGAGCAGCCAGCCGGTGTAGATGGCCAGTTGTTGGGCCTCCGGGCCGGGTAGCAGCATGCAGTAGTTCAGCGCGTGCAGGAACCGTTGCTGCCCGATCCAGCGTTTCTCGTCGACGAGGGTGCGTTGCATGACCGCGATCTGTCCGGCGGGGCCGCCGAAGGTCTGCAACGAGATCGCGAACCAGGTTCGTGCCGCCTCACTGAACGGCACGACATCGCGAACGACCGCACGGTCCGGGGCTGCGCGTGACCCCTCCCGGTGCGGGGGTCGGTGGCGGCGTCCGCTGTCCGACGTCGGCGGGGTGTGGGCAGTGCTCACGCGGGTTCCCGTCCCAGCAGGGTGGCGCGCCGGTGGTACTCGTACAGGCCGTCGAAGATCGGCCCGGTCAGCCGCAGAACCTGCTCGTCGGGGCAGACCATCGACAGCCCTCGCAGGACCACGTCGAGTCCGGGGGCTTCGGGAGCGTCGTAGCGTTCGTCGTCGAGGTCGGCCTCGTGCACGATCGCGGCGATCTTCCACAGCACCGGGTCGGTCAGGTCATGGCGGCGCAGAATCGTCTCGAACGTGCAGTCCCGGCCGTGGTGGCCCAACTCGACGCCGCGCATGTCGAACGGGGTCGCGTCGTCGGGAACGTCGGCGGGGTCGGTGACGAACACGAACACGGCGTCGGGGTCGACGTGGCGGCGGATCAACCAGGCGCACCCGGCCCGGTCGATGTGCACACCAGCACGGGTCGCCCATCTCATGGCGTGTCCTGCCTTTCCTCGGTCTCGCGCTGGTCGGCGTCTCGGACGGCGGCTGCCAACGCGGTGACCGCGGCGTGGGCCTGGTCGCGTTCGACAGGCGGAAAGTAGTCGCGGCGGCCGATGCGGCGTAGCTCGCCACGCAGTCGCCGGACGATGGCCGTACGGGCGGCCGGCTCACCTGACAGGGCCGCCTCTGCCTCGGCGAGCACGGTCGCGTATTCCTCGGCGCGGGCGGCGGCCATCCGGGTGGCCAACCGGCGCTCCTGGCTGGTGCTGGCTGGGTGGGCCAACCAGATGCTGGCCTCACCGCCGGCTTCGGTCACCTGGTCCGCGACCCATTCCAGGTATTCGCGGGTACGGGCGTCGGCCGGTAACGCGACCAGGCCGTCGCCGAGTTGTGCCACGCCGAGGCGTTTCAACGCCCGCCACACCGCGATGCGCGGTGTGGACGGCTCGCGGGGCATCCGGTAGGACAGCAGCACCCACATCCCCGTCATCGCAGCGGGCCGGTCAACACTCGACATTGCTCATCTGAACGATCCTCTTCGGGCTGACCTCGTCCCGCGGCTGCAGCCCGGCGGTGATCGCGTGCCGCCCATGGGGTGTCATCCGGTTGAACAGCGCCGCAAGCCGGCTCTTGGCCGCCCCGTGCCGGCAGATGGACACCACCGTTTGCGTCACCGCCGGCTCCCTCAGTCGACCCTTCCTCACGCTCACGCTCCCGGTCCCAGTGTAACCATGGTTACAGTAGGATGGAGGCGACCGGTACGGAGCGTGGAGGAGATCGCATGAAATGGATCACGCGGGAGCGGCCGAAGGTCGACCGGATCGCCTGCCCGTGGCTGATCCGCAGGTTCATCGACCCCGAAGCTGAGATCATCTACGTGCCCGCCGCCGACGTGCTATCCACGGCGCAGCGCGACGGCGCCTACTCCTTCGACGCGCCCGACGCCACCTACAGCCACCGCAGGCAGCCCGACGGCAGCCAGTGGTGCACCTTCGAGACCCTCATCGACGCCCACGACCTGGGCGGCGACGCCGCCTTGGTGGAGTTGGCCCGCATCGTGCACGCCGCCGACATCGCCGCTGACATCGACAGCCACCCCTTCGGGCCGGCGCTGCGGGCGATCGGCGACGCCGGCGCCACCGTCGAGCCGGACGACCAGCAACTCCTCGACCGGGCCCTGTTCGTCTACGACGCCCTCTACGCCCACTGCCAACACCAGGTCAGCCGGGAGACCACCTCATGATCAGCTGGGCCGTCATGGGCTACGGAGCCGCCCTGTCGGTGCTGCTCGCCGCGGCGCTGACCGCCATCCCGAAACCCCGACAGCCGAGGGTGATCGCCACTGCCGCCGTGGCCGCCGGGCTGGGTGCCCTGGCCTGGAACGCGATCCTGCACGCCGCACACGGCGCGGACTTCTTCACCGACGCGCCGCTGGTGGTGTTGCCCGCCAGCTGGCAGGACACCGGCAGCGGCGTCTTCGCGATCGCCGCGGCGAGCCTGGCGCTGGGCTTCGGCCCGCTCGCCGGCCAGCCCGGCCGCCGCCTGGCCGTGACCGCCATCCTGGCCGGCCTCGCCGCGTTCCTCGTCGACGTCTACCTGTACTGACCACAACCGGCAAAGCCCGCGTATCGGGGTCGCGACAGAGCAAGGAGGCAAGCGCGGTGAGCGAACAAGCCCGGCGGCGTCGCGTGCAGCGGCGGTGGCTGTGGCTGGCCGCCGCGATGGCGGCGGTGGCCGTTACCGCCGCCGTCGCGGTCGCCGCGTGGCATCGGCCCCCACCCCAGGTGGCGCTGCCGCTACGCCCGGCCGGTGAGCTGCCGCTGCCCGGTGACAGCTCCCGATTCGACTACGCCAGCCTCGACCCCGGCCGAGGGCTCCTGTTCGTCGCGCACCTGGGCGCCAGCGAGATCATCGAGATCGACGTGCACGCCGGCTCGGTCGTGCGAGTCATCCACGGCATCGACCAGGTCCACGGTGTCCTGGTGGTACCCGAACGGCATCAGGTGTACGCCACCGCCACCGGCGCCAACACGATGGTCGTCCTCGACGAAAACACCGGCGCTCAACTGGCGCACGCACCGACCGGGGACTACCCGGACGGACTGGCCTACGACCCGATCCACGCCAAAGTCTGGACCACCAACGAAACCGGCGGCTCCGAAACCGTCATCGACGCCGACACCGGTCAGGTCCGCGGCACCGTACAGCTCGGCGGCGAGGCCGGCAACGTCGCCTACGACCCCCAGAGTCACCAGGTGCTCGCCGACGTCCAGACCCGCAACGAACTCGCCGTCATCGACCCAGCCAGCCTGACCGTCACCCGGCGAGTGGCACTGCCCGGCTGCGACCACCCCCACGGCCTCGGCCTAGACCCGGCGCACCGACTAGCGTTCGTGGCCTGCGACGGCAACGCCACCCTGCTCACCGTCGACCTGAACACCTGGCACATCCTCGCCACCCAGCGCGTCGGCGACAACCCGGACGTGCTCGCCTACGACCCGCCGGCCGGCCGGCTCTACGTCGCCGCCGAAAGCGGCTGGCTGACCATCCTCGAGAAACACAACCGAACCCTGACCGTGGCAGGCAGAGCCTTCCTCGCCGACGGCGCCCACGTGGTGGCCGTCGACCCCACCACCCACCGCAGCTACTACCCCATTCCCCACGGCCGCAGCGGCGGCCCCACGCTCCTGACTTTCCAGCCCACCGTGTAGCGCGATACCGATCCGGGTTACCGACGCACACGGCGATTGACGGCGGCGAGGCGCCGGTCGGACAGAGCCGGCGCGCCAGCTTCTGCACGCTGGTGCTATCTACGACGTCTTGTGCAGTCCATCTCGGAGCTTCGTTATGGCCGCACCCGTCACCCTGGCGTTGCGCGCTCTGCGGGCCATTGCCGAAGCGCCATGCCGGCCCCCGGCCTGGCTCACGGCCGCGCTGCACTCCCGGGTTGCGCGAGGGCGCTCGCCCCTCCGGTGGTGGCGGCGCGGTGGGTCGGCGGCCTATACATCGCGTAGCTCACCAGCGCGCGGGACTACGCGCTACGCAACCGTCCCGGCCACCTGGCGATGTACGCGCATCTCCCCTGCCCGGCATGATGGACCCATTCCCGTTGTCGAAACCCGCCGTGCTGCCGAGCCACCCTGGAAGCAAGGTCCAAGTTTCAAACCCTTACCGGGAGTGCGGATGACGCGCCCAGCATGTTTCCGGCCGCGTCCAGCGCCTCGGCGACCACGTACTCGGGCAGTCCCTGGATCGTCAGCGTCGACTCGAAGCCCGTACGCGGACCCTCGACGGCCTGGCCGAGCGCGCCCGGCTGGCCGCCCGAACGGGCCCGCCACTTCGCCACCTGGGTGGTGCCGTTCCAGCTCGCGCTGACAATGACGTTGTTG
>DASYTU010000251.1:0-1571 GCA_036001925.1 Actinoplanes sp. | reverse complement strand
GTAGCTATTCAGCTGGTGTGAGTGCTGGGGGTAGCCAGGCGCCGGTGGTGAAGAGTTGGTGGAGGGCTTCGAGTTTGTCGAGTCCCCATTTGGTGGCGGTGTCCAGGTACGACTGGACGATGGCGAAGTCGGTGAGGCCTTGCAGGGTGCGCCAGCATCCGCCGGAGGTCCGCTGTTGAACCTTGACGGGCCGGCATGATCTTTCCGCTTCGTTGTTCGTGAAGGGCACCGAGAGATCTGTCGCGAACCTGAGGATCATGTCCTCGAACCGTCGAAACCGCGAGATGAGGGTGCGGGCCTTGGCGGCGAGCTTGGTGTTCTCGCCCTGGTTGTCGGTGTCGCCGCGGGCGAGCGCGCCCAGATAGTAGCTACGGAGTTGCTTGAGTGTCGCCTCGTCGAGGCGGTCCGCTCCGCGCTCGCGCGCCTGGTGTGCAGCCCCCAGCAGCGTGTTGGCCATGGCAATCGCCCACAGCTGGCCGTCGGGATCGGCGTCGGAGATCGACCGCAGGTCCCGCAGCAGGTGCGCCCCGCACCAGGCGTGCACGGCCTGCAGGTGCTCGTAGCCGGCGTAGCCGTCGCGGACCAGCACCCCGGTGAACGCGCCCAGCACCCCGCCGGCGTCGATGGTCTTGGCGGAGCGATCGCCGACATGCATGAGGGTGAGGTATTCGGTGCAGGCCACATGGACGTAGGACAGCGCACCAGCGGCGCGGCCGGGGGTTTCGTCGGCGTGCAGCAGCGGGGCGCCGGCCAGCAGCTTCTGCATGTGGCCGAGGAACTTCTTCTCCAGCCGCCGCGCCGCGCGGCCGCGGATCCCGGCCAGGAACCCGGTGGACACACTGATCGCGGTCAACGCCTCCAGCAGGTCGCGGGCGCGACCGACCGGCAGGTAGTGCGCGCAGGTGAGCAACGCGGCACGGGCCAGGGTCTGCGGACCGATCCGCACCGGCGAGCCCGCCGCGGCCACCGTCTCGGCGTGCTCGACCGGCACCGCCTCATCGTCCCAACCCGGCGTAGTGACCGACCCGCAACACGAGCACACCTTCGAGATCCGCTGGTACTCGGTCACCTTCGGCGGCGGCGCCGGCCGCGCATCCACCACCTGACGGCGCTGACGAGCCAACTCCACCGCCCCGGCCAGCGAGCTATCACAGCGCTGGCAGCGATCCGGCCCGATCTCCAGCGTGTCATCGGCGTCGTCGACCAGGCTCCGCGACGACGACGACGCGCCCGGCTGCTTCCCCGGTTTACGCCCCGACTTGGTACGCGACGAACGCTTCTTCGCCGGCTTCTTCGACCACGGCGCATCCGATGATGGCGGGCGGGAGGAATTCGACGAGTCCGCCGAGGACCCGCGCTTCAACTCCGCGATCTCATCGGCCTGCTCCCCGACGATCCGTTCCAGTTCCACGACCCGCGCGGTCAACGTCCCCACCAGCTGTTGCAGCTGCTCGTACGTCGGCGCGTCGGACACGCGCCCACCCTGCCCGAACCCACAGGAAGATCAATCCGACACGCCGATCAAGACCACATCACCTCACCAGAGGCAACGCCACCAGCTGAACAGCTAC
>DASYTU010000250.1:0-2166 GCA_036001925.1 Actinoplanes sp. | reverse complement strand
CTTGACCGCTATGACGGCCTTGACGCCCGCCTGTTGCAGGATTTCACAGCAGCCGAACGCGACCATTACGTCGCGTGCAATGCGGCAGCATTGCGCGAGCACCTTCCGGCGGATCTCGTGTTCACTAATCATGTGCTGATGGGCGCGCCCGTCGGTGCTGCGACCGGCGCCCGCTACACGGTAAAGGCGCACGGATCCGAGTTGGAGTATTCGATGCGCGGCCGACCTGAACTCGCGCGTCTGGGGCGCGAGGCTCTCCTCGGCGCCACCGCGACATACATTGGCTCCGCCCACACCGGCACCGCGCTCACCGAAATCTGTGGGCCGGTCAACCGTGTGTACGAGGTGCCTCCAGGCGTGGACACCGATCAATGGAAACCGCAACCGCGTGCCGAGGCACTAGCAGCACTCGTCGCGGAGTCGGAACGCGACCAGCCGAATCCAGGCAATCAGCGCGAGCGCCTGCCTGACGACTGCAACGCCGCGCGGCTGGCGACGTTTTTCGCCGATGACGAACCCACTGTTGTCTACTTCGGAAAGCTGTCCCATAACAAGGGCGTCCACCTGTTGATCCAGGCGTTAGCCGGCATAGACGCGCGCCTGGTGATCGTAGGGTTCGGCGAGAATCGCGCTGAGCTGGAGGCGACCGCATCACCGCGAACGCTGTTCACCGGGCCGCTAGAACACCGGCATCTCGTGCACCTACTGTCGCTGGCGGACGTCAGCGTCGTACCATCGATCTTCCCGGAAGCGTTTGGGATGGTTGCCGCAGAGTCCGCCGCGAGCGGCACGCCACCACTGGTGGCACGTCATTCCGGACTCGCGGAAGTGGCGACGCGGTTGGCCCAGGCGTACCCACCGCAGTTCGCACATCTGACCAGCTTCGAACCAGGCGACGTGATCGACCTTCGGGCGAAGCTCACCGCACTGCTGAACGTGTCGCCAAAGGAGCGCCGCGGCCTCGGCCTCATTGCGCGCCAGGTCGCTGCCGAGCGTTGGAGTTGGTCCGGCGTCGCCAGGCGCTTGCTCGAACCGCTGACGTACGGCTCCTTCCCATAGCCAAGGCGTAGCGACGCGCCGATCGGCGCCCGCCGAAACGTCACACCCCGGTGGCGCGCGTGGCTTGCTCGTCGCGCGGGGAGAGGGATCGTCGGGTTGGCCGGCCTGGATCGCCTAGATGACCAATTCGCCGTAGGTTCGGCGGGGGCCGATACCGAAATTATTCACGCACCGAGGAGCGAATATGGATGTGCAGCTGGTGATCGGCGCCGGGGCGATCGGCACGCCAACCGCGCAACTGCTGGCGGACCGTGGCGAGCGGGTCCGCCTGGTGACCCGAGGCGGCGGCGGACCTGAGCACCCGGCCATCGAGCGCGTCGCCGCGGACGCCTCCGACGCGGATGCGCTGAGCCGTCTCGCCGAGGGCGTCGCCGTGATCTACAGCTGTGCGGGGCCCGCCTACCCCCGGTGGGTCACCGACTGGCCGCCGCTCGCCGCCGCGCTGCTGCGGGCAGCGGAGACCAGCGGTGCGCTGCTGGTCACCACCGGCAACCTGTACGGCTACGGCGCGGTCGACGGCCCGATGACCGAGGGCCTGCCGCTGCGGCCGAACACCGAGAAGGGCCAGGTGCGGGTCCGGATCTGGAACGACGCGCTCGAAGCGCACCGGGCCGGCCGGATCCGCACCGCCGAGGTGCGCAGCTCGGACTACCTCGGCGCCGGCGCGGTGACGCCGATGACGCTGCTCGTGCTGCCGAAGGTGCTCGCGGGCAAGCGGGCCTCGGCGCCGGCGGACCTGGACGCGCCGCACAGCTGGACCTACACCGGCGACGTTGCCCGCACCTTGCTCGCCGTCGCGGCGGACGCCGGATCCTGGGGCCGGGCCTGGCATGTGCCGACCGGGCCGCCGAAGTCGTTCCGCGAGGTGGCGACCAGGGCCGCCGAGCTGGCCGGAGCACCGGCTCCGCGGCTGTCCGCGATGCCCTACCCGGTGCTGTGGCTCGGCGGCCTGTTCAACCCGATGGCCCGCGCGGCGCGGGAGACCCAGTACCAGTTCCGGAAGCCGTTCGTGCTGGACTCCACGGCCGCCACGGAGGCGTTCGGTATCCGTCCGGCACCGCTGGACGACGCGCTGCACGAGACGATCGCCGACCTGCGCTCCCGGTC
>DASYTU010000249.1:0-8989 GCA_036001925.1 Actinoplanes sp. | reverse complement strand
CAGGCCACCGCCCTCACCACCGGTGTCACCCGTCCCGGCACCGGTGCCGCTCACCGTGATCGGCGCCTTGTTGTTGCTCAGGTCGAGGTCGTCGGTGAACCGTTCGCACTGGCACGGCTCGTTGACCGCGACGGCGCCCTTCGCACCCGGGATGATCTTGTCGATATGCAGCCCGAAGTAGTACGTCTCGCCCTTGCCGGCGACGAGCACGTAGTCGGAGAGGCAGAGGTACTTCGCGTAGCCGCCCGGGTCGGGCACGTCCCAGCGGATCGAGCCGTCCACCTCCGGGGCGCACTCGTCGGGCACCGAGACGACGGTCGTGCCGGCCGCCGGGTATACCGCCGTCGCGGCGGCCGAGCTGCCGAGGCGGCTGAGGTCCAGCGTCGCCGGGCCGTTGTTGTGTACGCCGACCGACACCGTGACCTCGTCGCCGGCCGCACCCTTGACCTCGGCGCCGACCGCCGCCAGGTCCACGCCGTTCGTGCCGGTGGTGGTGAGCTCGACCGCGCTCCAGTTGTTATCGGGGTTCGCATCGCCCTGCGGCACCGAGAACGCGGTCCTGGCCTGGCCCAGGGTGAGGACGCCGTCCTGGCCGGGCGTGCCGACATCGATGCCGCGGTGCTTCAGGTACGAGTGGAAGTCCTCCAGCTCCGCCGGCGTCAGCCAGATGATCTCCCCGTACGCGAAGCCCGGGGCCCTGGTGTCCGTGCGCACCCGGTAGGGCAGCGTGGTCCGGTAGACCCCCGACGGTCAACATCTGATCGAACGTGCACGAGCGCAGCTCGTCGCCGCTGTACAGGCAGTTGCTGTAGCGGGTCGTCGACTCGAAGGCGCGGTCGTTGTAGAAGATCACCGAGGCGCCCTTGATGGCCGCCTTACCGGCGTTGCGGACGACCAGCGGCGCGCTGAACTCCGCACCCGGGCTCGCGGTGACCGGGACGTGCTTGCCGGCGGCCAGGTCGACGCTCTCGGCCACCCGGACCTTCGCGGTACGGGTGATCGGCTCGAGGTTCGCCGCGGAGAACGTCGCCGTGACCGTTCCGGTCGTACCCGGCTCCGCGTTCTTGCCCGCCGTGACCAGCGCGGTGAACCATCCGGTGATGCCGTCCGGCCCGACCGTCATCTCGAACGCGTCGGAGCAGACCAGTTTGGTCGGCGACTCGTTGGCGCAGTCGCCCACGCCGCCGGGGTCGGTCAAGGTCACGCCGGCGAGCTCGTCGCTGAGCTCGTACGTGATCGTCGGCTTGCTGAGGACGGTCTCGGTGGTGGCCCACCACGACGGTTCGAGGGGCACGCCGCGGGTCCCCACCGGCGTGGTGGTGTCGGTGACGTACATCGTTATGCCGGCGGCGGCGTTGGGCGCCGCGTACGCCGGTGCGGCGCCAGCGGCCAGGACGGCGCCGGTGACCGCCAACCCGGCGAGTAGACGCCGCGACGCGACGCCGGCGGCGCCGGCCTGGCCGCCATCGTGCATCCGTGGGAGTCCGGCCTGGACAACAGCCCGGCCTGGGACGCGGCGATGTCGGCCGTGCCGGCCGATCGCTCGCTGCTGGAGCGCTATCACCGTCGCGACCTCCAGGTCGCGGACGCGGCGCACCGTCCGATGTCGACTATTCGCGGTACGTCGGTCTGGCGCTCTCCTACCGCGATGGCGGTTATTCCGACACCGACCTTGCCCGCCGGCACGCCTTCGTGGTGGAGTGCCCGAACTTCAACGCCATCCTGGGCGCGGCCGAGACGGCGCTGTCGCGGATCGCCGGCGTCGTGGGCGCCGATCCCGAAGGGCACCGGCGGCGGGCGCAGCGCATCACGGACGCGATCGTGGAGCGGCTCTACGACGGGCAGACCCGGACATTCCAGGTACGGGACGTGCGTTCCGGCACGCTGAGTCCGGCGCGGTGCGTCAGCGGGCTGACCCCGTTGATCCTGCCCGGGCTGCCCGCCGAGCACGTGGCCGCCGTCATGGCGGAGGCCGAGTCGCCGCGATTCGGCCTGCCCGAGCAGACCACGTTACCGGTGCCGAGCTATGACCGGACGGCGGCGGAGTTCGACACCTTGCGCTACTGGGCGCGGACCGATCTGGCTCAACGTGAACTGGTTGCTGCGCCGCGGCATGCTGCTGCACGGCTACCGGGACCAGGCCGAGGACCTGCGCGCCGCGATGCTGCGCCTGGTCGGTGACGCTGGGCACTTCGAGTACTTCCACCCGGACACCGGCGAGGGCATCGGCGCGCCGTCGTTCAGCTGGAAAGCGGCGCTGTCGCTGGACCTGCTCGCCGACCGCTCGGTCCCGGCATACGCCCGCGCGGGCTAGCCCGCCGACCTGTCGGCCTCCAGATCCGCCTCGCCGACCGGTGTGCCGTCCGTGTCCAGCTGGGTCTCCACGCCGGCGGGCGGATCCTCCGGGCCGGTCTCCTCGACTGTCGCGCCGTCCAGGTCGAGGGCCTTGCCAGCCTCGTCGGGCTCGAACATGCCGTTCATGCTGGTGTCTGTCATACGCCCACCGATACCCTCCAGCCATTGATCACAATCGTTCGCCCGCGTGCATCTGGTCAACCGGACTGCCCGGCTCAGCCCCGCTGCCGCTCCCTCGTCGGCTAGAGCGGCTTGACCTCGACGGGGGCCTCCAGCAACGCGTCGGCGAGCTTCGCGAGCTGGCGTACCTGGGCCGGGGTCAGGCGGTCGAAGACCAGCTGCTGCACGGCCTCGGCGTGGCCGGGCGCGGAGTCCCGCACCTTGTCGTAGCCCTCCTCGGTGAGTACGGCGATCTGGACGCGGCCGTCTTCGGGGTCTCTCTCGCGACGGACCCAGCCCTGGGCTTCGAGGCGCGCGACGACGTGCGAGAGCCGCGACAGCGAGGCGCTCGCCCGCTTGGCCAGCCGGCTCATCGCGAGTCGGCGATCGTCGCGTTCGGAGAGAGTGGAGAGAACGATGTAACCCATGTGGGTCAGCCCGGCGTCGCGCTGGAGTTGGGCTTCGAGCGCCGCGGGGATCTTGACGAGCACCTCGACGAACCGACGCCACGCCTGCTGTTGCTCGTCGCTCAACCACCGCGGCTCGTCCATGGTGGCAGGTTAGTTAGTATCGCCGAGCGCGAGATAGTCCGGGTCGTCAAGATCAGATCGCGGCGCGCACACAGTTCGGGAAACTACGATCGAACAATCGGGCAGGTCGATCGACGCCCTTGATCTCGCAAAGGTAGTCTGCACGTTGACTTTCCACCCCGACACGGCGCCGGAATCGGCTGGCTGGGGGGCCTCGGCCGGTTCCGGCGCTGTGTATCTGTCGCGGGTCAGGAGTGGGCGGCCCACGGCGCGGCAAGGTAGGGGTGAGGACGTGGGCAGCTAGGCCGTAAACGCGGGCCGTCGCCGCACGGAAATCGGTCAGTTCGAACGGCGCAGCCCGACCGGCGCGAGCGGTTCCGGGCGGCCGACCAGGTAGCCCTGCACGTAGTCGACGCCCAACTCGCGCAGCATGCGCAGGGTCGGCTCGTCCTGTACGAACTCGGCGACCGTGTGGATCCCGTACGCCTGGCAGACCTGGACCAACGCGCGGACCAGGACCTGGTCCTGCGGACTATGGACGAGGTTGACGACGTACTCACCGTCGATCTTGACGAGGTCGATCGGGAACTGCCGCAGGTACCGGAACGACGCATAGCCCGAACCGAAATCGTCGAGCGCCAGCTCACAGCCGAGGTCACGGATCCGGTCGGCGAAGTATCGAGCCTCGCTGAGGTTGCCGATCAGCGCAGTCTCGGTGATCTCGAAGGTGAGCTGCTCGGGGTTGACGCCGTAGCGGTCGATGAGGCGCTCGACCTCCGTGGTGAGCCGCGGGTCGCCCATGGATCGGCCGGACAGGTTGACCTGCAGGCAGAGATCGGGACGGTGCGCGGCGAGTTGCAGCGCCCGCTCGACCACCCACAGGTCGATGTCGTAGACCGCATCGAGCCGCTCGGCGGTGTCCAGCACCTGGATCGGCGACTGCGGGCCGTCCGTCTCGTCGAGGACGCGCAGCAGCAGCTCATGCCGGGTGACGGTGTTGCTCTGCAGCTCGAGGATGGGCTGCCAGAACAGCGTGAACCGGTCGGTGTCGAGTGCGTCAGCGACCCGGGACCGGTACGAGCCCTGCCGGTCGCGGCTCGGCACCGGATGCGCGACCAGCGTGAGCGGCCGGTCCGCCTCGCGAGCCTGCCGCCACGCGTGCTCGGCGTCGATCAACAGGTCGTGGCTGCCGGCTTCGCCGTCCGGTCGGTACCGGACCAGGCCGGCCCAGGCGCGGGCCCGGGACCAGTGCGCGGGCAGCACGAACGGGTGCGCCTGCAGCGCCTCGACGAGCAGGTCGGCCAGCCGACGGGCCATCGCCCACGACGTCCCGGCCAGCAGCACCGCGATCTCGTTGGGTCCGACCCGCCCCAGCAGATCGGCCGGGCGGACGACCCCTTCGAGTACGCGGGCCGCGGAGTGCAGAAGGTCGGCGTTACGTTCGGGGCGCACGCCGTCGCCGTGCGCATCGGCGCGGTCGGGCTCGATCCGCACCACGAGAACGGCCCCGCCGCTCCGGCGCTTCAGCGCCCGGTCGACCTCGTCCGCGAACCGGGCCCGGGTAAGCAGCCTGGTCGCCGGATCGCGTTCGATGATGGAAGCCTGCACGGTCTCGCTACGCCGAGTGAGCCGGGCGACCTCGCGGCGAGCCCGTTCCCGCACGGAGACGTCGTGGACCGTGCCCTGGACGCCGCGCACCGTGCCTTCAGGCCCCGCGATCGGTTCGAGGCGGCAGTCCACGTCGAACCAGCTGCCGTCGGCGCGCATGAGCCGTACCGTGACGCGCACCGGCTGCCGGCCGGTCCACGTGCGGGTGATCGCACCCAGGGCCTTGGCATGGTCGTCGCGGTGCACGTATCGGGTGACCACCTGGCGACCGATCTCGTTGCCGCTCGGCGGCCGGCCCAGCATCGCGGCAAGACCGGCAGACCAGACGATCTCGTCACCGGCCGCGATGTAGGAGAACCACGCCGGCCCTTCCAGAGCGGAGTCGTCGACCGCTGGGCGCGGTTCCGGAAGCGGGGGCGGTGGCTCGACCAGGTGGGGGCGGCGTGAGAGGTGGTCGCGCAAGGCGCGCGGACGTGGAAGGCGCTCGTCGGGTACTGTCATGCGCGCCGCCACCTCCTCCCACCCGGTGTGTGTAGCCTGCCCCCGACCTATTACGACCCGTCACGGGGTCGATGTAACAGTGGGCAGCCGCGTCAAAGTTTTGATAGTTGCCCCAACAAAACGATGACCTGGCCAACCTAGGCCGATCGGTCGGTAAAAGAACCCGATCGGGCGACCACCCTACCCCGTGACCGTCGTACCTCACTACCGCCAGATCCATGACGGACAGTTACTGCTCGTGCTGACGGCGGAACCTTCTGCGACCCCTTCCCTCGCTCCTTGATCGACATGCACGCAACGCGCCGACGATGATGCGACTGGTGACGAGGACCGAGCACCAGCGGCCGTCAGGCGCTCGCCTCATCCTCGAACTCGTCGACTGCAGCGTTGCCGCGGTAGCGGCGGAGCAGAGAGCGAACGGTTGCGACGCGTTCCTCGGCCCGAGCGGAGCCGGCCTGTCGGGACAGGCGGAGAGCTCGCGTCGCGGCCTCGGCGGCCCGCTCGATCTCGTTCGCCTGGAGCAAGGACTCGGCAAGCCATGTGAGGTACAGAGCCGTTTCCCGCCCGGTATCTTCGCCGTAGCCGGCGGTCGCGCGCTCCAGGATGGGAACGGCGCGGAGAGGCCGGCGGAGCTGGGTCCAGACGCGTCCCGCCATGATCTCGATCTCGTCCTCGTCGAGCCAATAGACCCATTCGGGATCATCGTCGGGTCGGCGATGCTCATACTCGGCCTCGACGGTCGCCAGGGCCCTCTCCGCGCCGGAGGCCTCGCCCGTCCTGGCCGAGGCCCAGGCGACCCGCTCAGCGAGGAGCGCGCGAGTCGTCGCAGTCGCGTCCCGGCGAGCTCCCGCGTAGGCCGACCGAGCGAGCGTCGCGGCCTCCCGCGGGTCTCCGACATCGGCAACCTGATACGCGAGAGACGAGAGGTTATTGGCCGCCCCGGCTACGTCGCCGCCAGCGTGCGACGCGCGGACGCCGAGGAGATAGAGCCGCTCGGCCTCGGCGTGCCGGCCTGCGTCGGAGCTGGTCCATCCGGCGAGCTGGCAGAGCTCCCCGACCGCGACCAGAAGCCGCCGGCCCACCTCCTCCGAGTACGCGGCATCGCGGAGGAGGCCCGAGGTCGCGGCGAGCTCGGCCGTGACCATCGCATACGTGTCGTTTCCGCCAACATGGTCGTCCAGGAGGCGGAGCTGGTGGACACGGCGCTCGACCTCCTCGACCGTCCCGACGCCGATGCGGCTGCCCGAGCGGATCTCGTACACCTGGGGCGGCTCCGTGATGAGCCATTGATGGGCGATCTCGACAGCATTCTCCGCGGTCGGCTCCTCGGCCACGATGGCCGCCGCGAGGCGCTCGGAGTCTCGCGGTCGCCAGAGGCCGCCGTTGAAGTGCCAAGGTTCGGACCGGCGGTCCGGAACCATCCCAACGAGCGTCCCGTCGCCGCCGAGGGCGTCGTCCAGCGCCAGAGCTGTGAGGGGGGTCGGCGGTCGCTTGTCCGCCTCGATGCGGGAGAGGTGACCGGGGTCGAGGTGAGCTCGGCGAGCAACTTCGCGCAGTGACAGAGGGCCGCGAAGTCGGCGGACGGCCTGGCCGAACGTCTCCACTCGACCGCCTCCTCCCGCCCAGAGGTGTTGCCAGCGTTGCCAAAGGCTCCCAGCTCCCAGGGCAACGCGCCATCCCTGCCAACGCCGCGGCGTGATCGGAACGCTACCCCTATGCGAATGATGCTTCCCTGGGGACCGAGGGCCAGGCAACGACGGGCCTCGCAGCGGCAGAAGCCTTGCAGGAGGAGGAACGACGGGCCGCGTTCGCACGATTGGCAAAGCTGGCCGAGGTCGGCCCACCCTGGAACGGGCCGACCAGGCGGCTCCCGGTGGTGGCGCTGATGACTCGGGGCCAGGCGGCGCGGATACGGCCGGCAGCCCAGTGAGCGATCATCAGCCGAAGCGGCCATCGTGGGACTGTGCAGCGTGCGGCCAGCGCTGGCCATGCGACCCGGCGGGAGGAGCTCGCGGCCTCGTTCACCCCGACGACGCTGACGATGTATCTCTGTGCCTGTATGGGAGAGGCGGCCCGCGACATGCCTACGGCCTCGCCGGCCGACCTGTGCGAGCGGTTCCTGGCCTGGCCCGAACCCACTCCCCGATGATCTAGCGCTTTGAGCCGAAACGGCCCTCTCAGATCGCCTCAGAGGGCCGTTTGGGGCCTGGCCTATGGGTCCGGATGCACGCGCAGCGCGGCTAACCGCCCTCGAGGAGGTCGCCGGTGTGAACCCGGACGACCGCATTCGGCCGGGATGCGTCGATCACCTGGCGCGACGTAATCGCCTCCACGACCAGTACATCTCGCCGGCCTCGCCCCGGCCGGGCGCGCCACCCATGATGCGGTTCGGTTGTTCGCTGGGCTTCGGTAGCGCGGGAATCAGTCCTCCGGCGCGGGAGATGTCGCTTTCGAACGCCGATACGCGGTCGCAGCCAGCCACATGCCGGCGGCGTTGCGCAGCGGTCCAAGGCGCGAGTAGTCGCGTAGCGAGCGCTCCCCAGCGGGCCAATAAGGCCGGTTGTAGGACACGACCAGGTCGAGGTCGGCGGCCTCGTTGGGCCCGAGCCGGTTGGAGAGCCTCGCGATGAGGTCCCGGAGGAGGACCTCGTCCATGTTGACCGGGGACTGTTCGATGAGGTGCCCATCGGCGGTACGAACTCGCGGCCAGCGCCATCCGTGGTCGTCAGCGCGCGGGTGTCCACGGCGACGGCCCTTTGGGCCTGGACATGGGGTCCTTCCGCCCGGACGCCAGGCGGCGCCCGCTGGTTGGCGACGGACCTCGCCCGATCTTCGGCGGCACGTCGTCGTGTACACGATTCGGTGGAGCCCGCGGAGCTTGCTGACAAGCCGCAGCCGCGGCTGGTGTCCCAGCCCGCCCCCACGCCGCCTCGTTGGTCGATCATGGGGTTAGCGCGACCATTTGTACGATTTGTCGCGCCCTAACCCCATGATCGACGGGGTCCGGCCGGGCGGCCGGTCAGCGGGCCTGCCGGTCAGCGGGGCGGCCGGTCAGCGGGGCGGCCAGTCGTCGGGGTCCGGCAGGGCAGGCTGGGCTGGCCCATGCGCGGCCGCGGGCATCCGGGAGCAAGATTGGTGGCGGCCCTTCGGGGCCGCCGCGCGTGAGCCGCCGGTCAGCGTCCCGCAAACCCGGCCACGCGAGGAATATCGCGATGGCGCGGCGGCACATTCGGCGCGGCGGCGGCCCATCCGCTGGGCGCGGTCACGGCTGCGGTTACGACCAAGGGCATCCGGTCGCGCCGAGCGGCTTCGAGTCAGAGCGATGGCGGGCGGCCGCGGGAGCTGACCGACAGGCCGGCCCCGCTGACTCTGCTATCTCAGCGCAGCGGCATCAAGGCCCGAATCGAAAGTTAGCGCCGCTCGGGAGCAGGGTTCGGCGGCTCGGCCGCAGCGATCGGTGGCTCCGCGGCAGGGGTCGGCGGGTCGATTGCGGCGCCCGGCGGCTCGGCCTCACGGACCGCCGGATCGGCCGCGGCGATCGGCGACTCAACCGCACGGACCTCGGGCTCGGCCGCGACGCCCGACGGCTCGGCCTCACGCACCGCCGGCTCGGCCGCAGCGATCGGCGACTCAACCGCACGGACCTCTGGCTCGGCCGCGGCGGTCGGCGGCTCGGCCGCGACGGTCAGCGGCTCGGCCGGCGGTCGGGGCGCGGCGATCGCTTCCGCGCCGACCGTCGGATTCCATGGCGGGATGGCCAGCTCCTCGATGCGCTGCCAGACCGGGCGCATAGCGGCCTCCGGCTCGCGGGCGAAGATGCTGCCCCTGATCCGCAC
>DASYTU010000248.1:0-2304 GCA_036001925.1 Actinoplanes sp. | reverse complement strand
TTTGGACGAAGCGACGTCTCCATCCGCCAGCGGAAAATGATTGCACGCCAGCCTGCACACGTCCGGCGCGAACGCCGCGATGACGTGCTCGCGCGACGGACGCGACCACGGTGACGTCGGATCATCCGTACAGATCTGTCGGATTTCCGTCAGGCCGGAGGTATCAAAGCCGTCAGTCCGTCCCTCTGGTTCCCAGAACACCGCGACGCGAGAATGGACGGCACCGACGGTGAATCCATTGAGACAGGGCCCGAACGCCGGGCGCCGGTTCGACGGTGATACCCCACCCGACAACGGCCCGGCACGATCGCGGCTCACGCTCCAGCGAACACCCGCCTCCGGCGGGAGTGGGGGAAGCGGGATGGACGACCGGCCGACTCGGGAACTCTTCTCGCGGATCCGGGACGGTGACTCGACCGCCTGGAATGCGTTGACCGACCGGTACACCGGTCTGATGTGGTCGATCGCGCGGAGTCTGCGGTTGAGGGACGCGGACGCCGCGGACGCCGTGCAAACGGCGTGGCTGCGGCTGGTCGAGAATCTGGACAGCATCCGAGATCCGGAACGCTTGGGGAGTTGGCTCGCCACCAGCGTCCGGCGGGAGTGCTACGACATCCTCCGCCGGTCGGCCCGGGTACAGCCCGGCGGGCCGGACGGTCCGGACAGCTGGGACGGCGTCGCCGACCCCGCCGACCCGTTGGACTACGCGCTGTTGCGCGACGAGCGGGACGCCGAACTCTGGCGCGCCGTCGGCACGCTGAAGCCGTCGTGTCAGCGGCTGCTGCGGGTGCTGATGGCCGACCCACCGCCCAGCTACTCGGATGTCGCCGCGGCACTGGACATACCGGTCGGGAGCATCGGACCCACTCGCCAGCGATGCCTCAAATGCCTCCGTGACCTTATCGATGAGAACGTCGCAAACGAACCGGCCGACGCGCGCGGAGGTGAATGACGGTGAACAACGATCTTCAATACGCACCGGCCGATGACGTACTGATGGCCGACCTCCGGCGCATCGCGGCGGCCGTGGACGGGCCGCCGGCCGACGTGCTGGCCGCGGCCCGCGCGGCATTCCTGACCCGCGACCTCGACGGCGAGCTGGCGTTGCTGGTCGCCGACACCCGGACCGCCGAGGGCGATGCCGCCTACGAACCCGTTCGCGCCGACGCCACGCCGGCGCAGGGCAGCTGGCTGCTGTCGTTCGAAGGGGGCGGCGTCCAGGTGGACATGGAGGTCGACGAGGAGCACGGCCGGGTGCGGCTGATCGGCCAGTTCTCCGGCGCGTCGGGCGACGAGTATTACCTGGAGTCGACCGGGGAACGCCGGCTCATCGAGGTCGACGACCTCGGCCGGTTCATCGTCGACGACGTCCGGCACGGCCCGGTGCGGCTGCGGTGCCGCTCGGCGGACGGTGCGCCGGTCACCACCGTCTGGGTCACCGTATGAGCCAACACCGCTCAGCGGCCCAGCACCACGAAGGCCAACGCCGTCGCGACGCCGACCGGATCATCAGCCAACCCCGACCGGGCGTGCAACATCGCGTCGGCGAAGCCTCTGCCGGGTCGCAGGCCGGCGTGAAAGTCGGCCATCAGCGGCGCGGCCGCGACGTCGTTCACCGGCACCACGCTGGCCAGCAGGCTCGCGGTGCCGAGCGGAACGAGCACGCTGATCATCCCCAACAGCTCATCGCCGGCCATCGGCGCGGCGACGCCCGACTCGCAGCTGGACAGGATCATCCGGTGCGGACTCCTGCGCAGGCGGCTGAGGTCGTAGATCGTGAGCGGTCCGTCGTCGAGCCGCAGCGACGAGAACAGCGGGTTGTCGCCCCGGAAGATGCCGTGCGCGGCGATATGCGCGGTCGTCGCGCCGTCCACCGCGGCGAGCACCCGGACGGCGGTCGCCTGGCCGTCGGCGAGTATCACCGGATCGGGATACCGCCGGGCGATCATCGAGACCTCGGCGCGGGTGCCCGGGAGGCCGGGACCCACGACGATCACGGTACGGCGTCGGCGCGGCGCGGGACGCTGCCTCGCCTGCAACCACGTGGCCGCCGACGGGGCGACGCCCCAGGCCGTACGCCGCAGGCTGGGCAGCATGGCCCACGGCACGGCGTGCAGCGGGCCCGGCGGCGCGATGACCACCGGACGGCCGTCCAGGTCCGCCGCGGCGGAGCCGAGCAGCGCCTCCTCCAGGCGGCGACCGGCGATCCGCAGGCGCGTGACGGAATCGGGCGGCGGGCGCCCGCGAGCCAGCCGCAACCCGGTGAGGCCGCGTCGCCGACGCCTCAGTGGTCGTCGGTCCCGC
>DASYTU010000247.1:0-22174 GCA_036001925.1 Actinoplanes sp. | reverse complement strand
CAACGCCGCGGCCGTGCACCGCCTGGCCCGCGAGCTGTATTTGCGGCTGTCCACGTTGGGCGAACACGTCGGCAAGCTCGGCACTTCACTGGCCGGAGCGGTGACCGCCTACAACCGGGCGGTCGGGTCGCTGGAGTCCCGCGTGCTGGTCAGCGCCCGTAAGCTCGCCGAGATGGGGGTGTCCGACGACGAACTGGCGGCCCCGCCGCAGGTCGAGCTGACTCCGCGCCAGCCCCAGGCCCCGGAGCTGTTCGCTGACGGCGTCGAGCAGCTGCGGCTGTGAGTCGAACGCCGCGCCAAGGCGGCACGCCTCGAGCGGCACGGGCCGGCCGACGAGGCCGGGCAGATCAGAGGCGGCCGGCGGCCTTCATGTCGCGGCGCAGTTCCTTCGGCAGCGAGAACGTGAGCCGCTCGTCGGTCGTCATGTACTCCGTGACCTCGCCGAAGCCACGCGACGCGAGATGGGAGAGCACCTCCATGACCAGATCATCCGGCACGCTGGCGCCCGAGGTGACGCCGACGGTCGTGGCCTCGGACAGCCACGAATCGTCGATCTCGGACGCGTAGTCGACGAGATACCCGGCCTTCGCCCCGGCGTCGAGGGCCACCTCGACCAGCCGTACGGAATTGGAGGAATTTCTCGAACCCACCACGATCACGACGTCGCAGGACGGCGCGATCTCCTTGACCACGTGCTGGCGGTTCTGCGTCGCGTAGCAGATGTCGTCGCTGGGCGGCGACTTCAGCAGTGGGAGCTTCGTCTTCAGCCGCGCGACGGTCTCCATCGTCTCGTCGACCGACAGCGTGGTCTGCGACAGCCACACCACCTTCGACGGGTCGCGGACCTGGACCTTGTCGACGCCGTCGGGCCCGTCCACGAGCTGGATGTGCGCGGGTGCCTCGCCAGACGTACCTATGACCTCTTCGTGCCCTTCGTGCCCGATGAGCAGAATGTCGTAGTCGTCTGCGGCGAACCGCTTCGCCTCCTGATGCACCTTGGTCACCAGGGGGCAGGTCGCGTCGATCGCCTTGAGTTTGCGCTGCTGAGCCTGCTCATGCACCTCAGGCGCGACGCCGTGTGCCGAGAACACCACGGTCGACCCCTCGGGGACCTCTTCGTTCTCCTCCACGAAGATCGCGCCGCGACTCTCCAGCGTGCTCACCACGTGCTTGTTGTGCACGATCTGCTTCCGCACGTAGACCGGAGCGCCGTACAGCTTGAGCGCCTCCTCGACGGTCTGCACCGCGCGGTCGACGCCGGCGCAGTAGCCCCGCGGCTTGGCCAGCAGTACGCGCTTCCGAGTTTCCGTCACCCCGCCATGGTACGTGGCACGCTCCGCTCGTCGCTCCGGTGCGACGCCCGCCACAAAACCGGGAGGCGGGCGACGCGGGCGCTGGGGTGATCACGAGCGATACTCGGCCGATGCTATCGATGGCTTGGCGGCGAACCGGTGCGGCCGCGCGTGCCCTTCTCGGCGCTCTCAGTCTGGTCGGCGGGTTCACCTGGGTGCTGCTCAACCTGCACGGCACCCATCCCATGCTGGATTCCGCCGTTGGGCTGGTGCTGGCCGCGGGTGGGCTGGTGTTGCTGATGCCGCACCGGATCCGGCTCCCGCAGCGGGTCACCGCCATCGCCACGATCGGCACCGCGGTCGCCGGGACGGCGGCCGGCCTCGTGGCGAGCTCGACGCAGGTGTGCTGCGTGTTCGCGTACGCCGCAGCGCGCGGCTGGCCGTTCCACTTTGTGCAACGCGTCGGGGTCGCCGAGGACCCCGGCACCGCCCGCCGCATCGCCGAGGCCGCTGACTGGAATGTCGACGCGGTCGCTCTCACGACGGATCTGGTGCTCTGGGCGTACGTGGGCATGCTGGTCGTGGTGGTCGGCGTGCTGGTGCGCCGCGCCGTGGCCGACCGCGACGGAGGTCGCGTGGGGCTGCCGGCGCGGTGAGAGCGTGAGGCTGCAGGCCCGGTCAGCGCGTGGGGGCTGCCGGCGCGGTAAGAGCGTAAGGCTGCGGGCCGGGAAGAGCGTGAGGCTGCCGGCTCGGTAAGTAGGCTGGCCGGGTGACGCAGCCCGAGCCCAAGAGCACCGCCGACGAGCCATGGCCGGTCCGCGTGGTGAGTCAGAGACTCGGCGCGTGGATCGCCAAGCTCGGCTGGGTGTGGGTCGACGGGCAGGTCGCCCAGATCAGCCGCCGGCCCGGATCCACCGTGGTCTTCCTGACGCTGCGCGACCCCTCGGCCGACCTCAGCCTCACCGTTACCGCGCACCGCGACGTGCTCGATGCCGGCGCGCCGGAGCTGGCCGAGGGTGCTCGCGTCACGCTGCACGCCAAGCCGGAGTTCTATCCGGCCCGCGGCACGCTGAGCCTGCGTGCCGATGAAATCCGCCAGGTCGGCCTCGGTGAGCTGCTGGCCCGCCTGGAGCGGCTGAAGAAGCTGCTCGGCGCCGAGGGCCTGTTCGCACGGGAACGCAAGCGCCGGCTGCCGTTCCTGCCCCGGCGGATCGGCCTGATCACCGGCCGGGCCTCGGCCGCCGAGCGCGACGTGCTGATGAACACGCGCCGCCGCTGGCCCGCCGTCCAGTTCCGGGTGATCAACGTGGCGGTGCAGGGCGTCACCGCGGTGCCACAGATCATCGACGCGCTCAAGGTGCTCGACAACGACGACACCGTCGATGTGATCGTGCTGGCCCGCGGGGGCGGCAGCGTCGAGGACCTGCTGCCGTTCTCCGACGAGGCGCTGTGCCGGGCGGTGTTCGCGGCGCGCACGCCGGTGGTCAGCGCGATCGGCCACGAGACGGACGCGCCGCTGGTCGACTACGTGGCCGACGTACGGGCGTCGACCCCGACCGATGTGGCCAAGCGGATCGTGCCCGACCTCGCCGAGGAGACCAGCCTCATCGAGCACGCCCGGCGCCGGCTCGACCGCGCGGTCATCACGCTCATCGACCGTGAAGCGCAGCGGATCCAGGCGTGGCGGTCGCGGCCGTCGCTGGCCCGGCCCGAGCTGCTGGTCGACCAGCGGGCGGCGGACGTCGCCGCGCTGCGCGACCGCGCGACCCGCAGCCTGGACCAGCGTCTCCGCCGTGCCGACGACGAGCTGCGGCACACGCTCGCGCGGCTACGCGCGCTCTCGCCGGCCGCGACGCTGGAGCGCGGCTACGCCATCGTGCAGCGCGGCGACGGCCACGTCGTGCGCGCGGCGGACGAAGTCAAGATCGACGACACCCTTCGGGTACGGCTTGCCGAGGGCGAGCTGCGGGTCACGGTGCAGGAGCGGGAATGACGGACGAGAAGTTGACCTACGAGCAGGCCCGTACGGAGCTGGCGGCGGTGGTCGAACGGTTGGAGGCGGGCGGCAGTTCGCTGGAGGATTCGCTGGCGCTGTGGGAGCGCGGCGAGCAGCTCGCGGACATCTGCCAGCGCTGGCTGGACGGCGCCCGCGAACGCATCGAGACCGCACGCGCGGCCCGGGCCGAAGAGTAGCGGGACGGCTCAGGACAGCGACGACGCGAGCGTCTCCAGGTTCTTGGTCTCGGTCGTGCCGACCACGATGATCGTGCGGTTCTGTTCCGCGAGTACCAGCGCCTGCTCGCCGGGACGGGCGTCGTAGAGGCGCCACACACGCGCGTCCGCCCGGAACGTGTCGAGCGGCTTCGCCTTCGTGCTGAGTTCCGCGGGCAGCAGCGTGCCCGGCGGCACGCTGCTCTCGATCAACTGCACGCCGTTGTCGTCGGGGTCGACATAGCCGATCCGCAGCGTCGCGCCGTTTGCGCCGCGCTGGAACTTCGCGCTCGACACGTGCCAGTCGGCCCCGAGGCCTCTTGGTACGGCCACCGGGAACACCGCCGCCGACTGGGCCTCTTCGATCACGGGACCGGGATCGACGGTCACCGGGGCGTCGCCGTTGAGGACGACGCGGTAGAAGATGAGCAGCAGCGCGATCGGCACGAGCAGCACGGCGAGCGAGAGCACCATGTCCCGTGGCGTACGATCGCCGCGCTTACCGAGTGACGCGGGAGCGGGTTCCACTCGTCCATTGTTAACCATGTCCTTGACACGGGACTTTGCGCCCGTACCCATGTGAGGATCGAGTAACCACACCCCGCAACGTCGCGAGGAGGCCTCCATGCCCACTCGGGTGCCCCAGGATCTCGACCGCAACATCGCCCTCGACCTGGTCCGTGTCACCGAGGCCGCCGCCATGGCGGCCGGCCGGTGGATCGGGCGCGGCGACAAGGAAGGCGGCGACGGGGCGGCCGTCGACGCCATGCGAAAGCTCATCAACTCGATCCAGATGCGCGGTGTCGTGGTGATCGGTGAGGGCGAGAAAGACAACGCCCCGATGCTCTACAACGGCGAGCATGTCGGTGACGGCACCGGCCCCGAGGTGGACGTGGCGGTGGACCCGATCGACGGCACCACGCTGATGAGCAAGGGCATGCCCGGCGCCGTCGCCGTGCTGGCCGTCGCCGAGCGGGGCGCGATGTTCGACCCGAGCGCCGTGTTCTACATGGAGAAGATCGCGGTCGGGCCCGACTGTGCCGACGTGATCGACATCAACGCGGGCGTGACGGAGAACCTGCGCCGGATCGCCAAGGCCAAGCATTCCAGCGTCTCCGACGTGACGGTCTGCATCCTGGACCGTCCCCGGCATGAGCCGCTCGTCGCTGAGGTGCGGGCGGCCGGGGCGAACATCAAGTTCATCTCCGACGGCGACATCGCCGGGGCGATCTCGGCGGCGCGCACCGAGTCGGAGGTCGACGTGCTGATGGGAATCGGCGGTACGCCCGAGGGCATCATCGCGGCGTGCGCGCTCAAGTGCCTCGGCGGCATGATCCAGGCGAAGCTGTGGCCGCGGGACGAGGCGGAGCGGGAGAAGGCCGTCAGTGGCGGCCACGACCTCGACCGGGTACTGGCCACCGACGATCTGGTCACCGGCGACAACTGCTTCTTCGTGGCCACCGGCGTGACGTCGGGCGACCTGCTCAGGGGCGTACGCTACCGGGCCGGCGGCGCGTACACCCAGTCGATCGTCATGCGCTCCAAGAGCGGCACGATCCGGGTCATCGACTCGTACCACCGGCTGGAGAAGCTGGCGCTCTACTCCGCCGTCGATTTCGACGGGCACCTGCCCACGGTCGCTCCCCAGCCCGGGGAGACCGGTCTCGCTTAGCGGCGTTCAGAGGTCGGTGAGCGTCGTGGCGTCGTAGCGGGCGGGCTGTACCCGGCGCCGCCGGAACAGCAGGGCCGCGATAAACCCACCCAGCAGGCCGAGCAGGTGACCCTGCCAGGAAACCGGCTGGCTGGTCGGGAGCACGTTGTAGAGCTGATACCAGTACAACAGCCCGATGAACGCGGCCACGCCGAGGTTCCACCAGCTGCGCTCGACGAAGCCGCGCGCGAAGAGCAGCCCCAGATAACCGAAGATGACGCCGCTAGCCCCGACCACGACGCTGCCCGGGTCGCCGAGGAACCATACGCCGAGCCCGCTGACCGCCATGATGACGGCCGTGGAGTAGATGAAGCGCTTGGTGCCGCCGGCCAGCGCGAACGTGCCCACCAGGATCAGCGGCACGGCGTTGCTGTAGAGGTGTTCCCAGCCGCCGTGCAGGAACGGGCTGAACAGCACGCCGTCGAGGCCGTCGATGCGGCGCGGGATGATGCCGCCGACGATGTCGAGGTGCCCGGAGCCGGACGCCTGGTCGATCGCCTCGATGAGGAAGAGCACGGGGATCACCGCGCACATGGTCACGAACGCCCGGCCGAGCGAGGCGTAGAACGCTTCCGTGCCAAACCGGGCGGCCGCCCGCTCCCGTTCGTCGCCATAGGTCACGGTTCAAGTGTTCCAGGTCGGTGCACCCCGATCAGCACCCTCCACATGCAAGTAAACGGGGGTACACGCAGAGTGTGTACCCCCGTTACCTGGCGTTTTAGTACCAGCCGGTGCTCTGGGAATGCGACCACGCGCCACACGGGTCTCCGTACCGACCCTCGATGTAGTCGAGGCCCCACTTGATCTGGGTGGCTGGGTTCGTCCTCCAGTCGGAGCCGAACTTCTCCATCTTGACGCCCGGCAACGCTTGCGGGATGCCGTACGCGCCGGTGCTGGAGTTGGAGGCACGGTGGTTCCAGCCGCTCTCCTTCTTCCACAGCCTGTCCAGGCAAGGGAACTGGTCGATTTTGAAGCCGGCGGCCAGCATCAGCGAGCAACCGATGGCACGGTTACCGCTGTACTCCTTGCAGGACGTCGGGATAGGACCGGTGTACGGAACCGTCTTGCCGGAGGACGCAGCGGCTTTCTTCGCCGCGGCCGCCTGCTTGTCGGCTTCCCGCTTGGCGATCACCTGCTTCTCGAGCGCGCGGGCCCGGCTCGCCGCGGCCTTAGCCTCGGTGGCTGCCTTGGCGGCCGCATCGCCCTCCGCCTGGCGCTGCCACGCGCGTGCCGCCGCGTGTTCGCTCTGACGTTGCTTCAGCAGCTGCATTTCGTCCGCGTCTGACTGGACGACGAGTTGCGCTTCGGCACTCTGCTGCTGGACTTCCTTGTCGTGTCCGAGATAGACGCCGCCGGCAACGCCCAGAACGAGCAGGCCAACGGCTGTTGCACGGACTCCGACCCGGCTCCAGAGCCGATTCACGAAGTATCCCTTCGTCGGGGGCAATGACGCGGCACGGCACCACCGGAATCTGGATCCGGCGTTGCCCGTACCGCGAGCACCTCGACCCCTCCGGGCCGGCGCCTCGATCAGTTTCGATCGAGGCGGTGGCCGTGAAGTCGATCTCCGACGAGGTAGGCCACGCCATGGTGCTCGCCAGACACCATGGCGCACGGTGAAGTGGATGTGAAATGACGGGGCGCGGATGTGAAATGGATCACATGGCCTTTGGCTTCAAATCGACCAAATTCACTCCCTGGAGGTCAACTCAGTGGGGGATGTCCTCCAGCAGGTCCGTGACCACTTCGGCAATCGGTGACCGTTCTGACCGGGTCAAGGTCACATGGGCGAAGATCGGATGGCCCTTGAGCGCCTCGATCACCGCGGTCACGCCGTCGTGCCGGCCCACCCGGAGGTTGTCGCGCTGGGCCACGTCGTGGGTCAGTACGACCCGCGATCCTTGCCCGATCCGGGACAATACGGTCAGCAGGACGTTGCGCTCCAGCGACTGCGCCTCGTCCACGATGACGAAGGCGTCGTGCAGGCTGCGGCCCCGGATGTGGGTCAGCGGCAGGACCTCGAGCATCCCGCGCGCCAAGACCTCCTCCATGACGTTGCTGTGCACCACCGCACCGAGCGTGTCGAACACCGCCTGGGCCCAGGGCGACATCTTCTCGGACTCGCTGCCGGGCAGGTAGCCGAGCTCCTGGCCGCCGACGGCGTACAGGGGGCGGAACACCACCACCTTCTTGTGCCGGTTGCGCTCCATCGTCGCCTCGAGGCCGGCGCAGAGGGCCAGCGCCGACTTGCCGGTACCGGCACGGCCGCCCAGCGACACGATGCCGATCGAGTCGTCCAGCAGCAGGTCCAGGGCGATCCGCTGCTCGGCGGAGCGCCCGCGGATGCCGAACGCCTCCCGGTCGCCGCGGACCAGCCGTACGGTCTTGTCGGGGTTGACCTTGCCCAGGGCCGAGCCTTTGGGCGAGTGCACGACCAGACCGGTGTGGCAGGGCAGGTTCTCCGCGTCCTCCAACTCCAGTTCCTCGCCCGCGTACAGCCGGCTCACCTGCTCCTCGGTGAGCGTGAGGTCGGACATGCCGGTCCATGTCGGGTCGCTCGCCTGGCCGTGGCGGTACTCGTCGGCGGTGAGGCCCACCGAGGCCGCCTTCACCCGCAGCGGCATGTCCTTGCTGACCAGCGTGACGTCGCGGCCTTCCGCGGCCAGCCCCAGCGCCACCGACAGGATCCGGGTGTCGTTGGAGTCGTTGCGGAATCCGTGCGGCAGGACGCTCTGGTCGGCGTGGTTGAGCTCCACGCACAGGGTGCCGCCCTCGTCGTTACAGAGCACCGGCTGGTCCAGCCGACCGTGCTTGATGCGCAGCTCATCGAGCATCCGCAGGGCCTGACGGGCGAACCAGCCCAGTTCAGGGTGGTGGCGCTTGCCCTCCAGTTCGGAGATCACCACGAGGGGTACGACCACTTCGTGATCGGTGAACCGGCAGAACGCCGCCGGGTCGGACAGCAGGACCGAGGTGTCCAGGACGAAGACCCGGCCGGCTGGGGCGGGCTCCGCGTCGGCGTGCCGATCCCGGGACGCGCGGCGTCCCGAGGTGGCGCGGCTCCTGGAGACTTTGGCGGCCGGGTCGTGAGTCGCCCCGGCGTCAGTACGGCGAGATGTCACAGGCCTGCTCCAGCGGGCGTGCAACCCGGTCCGCCCGCGGTCCGCCACCTCCGGCGCCCATCACTTGCACGGGGTCGGGATGCGGGCCCCGTGGCGCTCTTTGTCGCAGGTCCGGGCGGCCGGCTGGCTAGGGATGACCCCTTGCCATGCCTAGAACGCTAGCGGGCAACGGCGGTACGCGGTAGTACAAAGCCCCGCGCCGCGCCGGGAGGGAGCAACGAAAGATCTTCGCGTACGGAGAGTAAGCGCCGCCCCGGAGACCTTGGGCGGGTACGCTGAGGGCCGTGGCCGACTCTCCGCGCCCCACCCATCCGCTGAGTCCCGCCGAGGCGTTGCGATTCACCGCCGGGCGTGTCAAGGACACCACATTCTTCTTCGATTTCGACGGCGTGCTCTCGCCCGTCACCGACGATCCCGACGCCTCACAACCCGTGCCCACGGCGGTGGGCGTGCTCGAGGATCTGGCTGCCGCGGTCGCGCGCGTCGCCATCGTCTCGGCTCGCCCGGTCAGCTTCCTGCGGTCGCGGTTCGAGTCGCTGGCCCACGTCGACCTCTACGGCCTGTACGGCCTCGAGGTGTGGCACGACGGTGAGGTGGTCACCGAGCCGGCGGCGCTGCCATGGGTGCCCGCGATGGCCGACCTCGCCGAGCGGGCCGAGGCGGAGCTGCCCGACGAGATCCTTGTCGAGTACAAGCGCCTCTCCGTGGCGTTGCACTACCGCACCGCACCGCATCTCGTGCTGGCCGTCGAGCGCTGGGGGCACGAGCAGGCCGAGCGCCTGGGCCTGCGTATCCAAGCCGGCCGGATGGTCGTCGAGCTCAAGCCACCGGTGGATCAGGACAAGGGCATGGTGATCAGCGAAGGCATCAAGCACGCCGCCTGCGCCTGGTACTTCGGCGACGACATGTCCGACATCAAGGCGTTCGACGCGTTGCGCGCCCGCGAGGCGGTGGACCCGACGTTCGTCGGCGTGTGCGTGGCGGTGGCGAACCCGGAGACCGGCGCAGAGGTGTCCAGCGCGGCGGATCTCACGCTGCCGTCGCCGCAGGCCGTGGCGGACTTCCTGGACGAGGCCGTGGCCTACTTCCGACGTTAGTCAGGCGCTGTAGCAGCGCTGGCGACCCCGCGTACGAGCGCAGGGCCGTTGTCAGGCGCCGTAGCGGCGCTGGCGGCCGGCGTACGAGCGCAGGGCCCGGAGGAAGTCGATGTGGCGGAAGTCGGGCCAGTTGGCGTCGTGGAAGTAGAACTCGGAGTGCGCCGACTGCCACAGCAGAAACCCGGACAGCCGCTGCTCCCCGCTCGTACGGATGACCAGATCGGGATCGGGCTGGCCGCGCGTGTACAGGTGCTCGGCGATGTGCTCGACGTCCAGGATCTCGGCCAGCTCCTCGATCGTCCCGCCGGCCGCGGCGTGCTCGTGCAGCAGGGCCCGGACGGCGTCGGCGATCTCGCGCCGGCCGCCGTACCCGACCGCCATGTTGACCTCGACACCACCCGTACGCTCGCGGGTCTTCTCCTGCGCCGCCTTGAGCGTCGCTGCGGTCGTGGCGGGCAGCACGTCGAGCGCGCCGACCATCCGCAGCCGCCATGGGTTGCCGTCCTCGGCGAGCTCGGTGGCCAGGTTCTCGATGATCTCGACCAGCGGATCCAGCTCGGCCGCGGGTCGCCGCAGGTTGTCGGTGGCCAGCAGGTACAGCGTGACGTGCTTGATGCCGGCCTGGTCACACCAGGTGAGCAGCTCCTTGATCCGGGCAGCCCCGACGCGGTGGCCGTCGTTCGGGTCGACGTAGCCCATCTCGCGTGCCCAGCGCCGGTTGCCGTCGCACATGACACCGACGTGTTGCGGCACGGGCTTGCCGGCCAGCTTGTCGGCGAGCCGCCGTTCATAGATCGAGTAGACAAGGGAGCGCAGACTCATCGCGTCCAGCCTATCCAGCGCGTCTGTGGGCTCAACCGTCGACCGTCTCGTGGCCGAGCAGTACTACGCCGATCCGCGCGACGCTGCGGAGGTCGAGGATCCCGTCACCCAGGCCCAGGTCCACCAACCGGTCGAAAACCGCGCCATCCCGGCGCGCGGCTCGCACCGCGGCGTCGACGACGGCCGGCCGCCGGGTGAGCCGGGCGGCGAGTCCCGAGTGCCGCAGGTGCCGGCCGAGCCGCCGGCGCAACGCGGAGGTGTATCGGGCCGCGGCCCGGTCGGGCCCGGCGGCGGCCGCGGCGCCGGCGAGCGCCCCGGACAGCACGGCGTAAAAGATCCCCTCACCGGTGAACGGATTGATCAGCGACATCGCGTCGCCGGCGAGCAGCACGCGGCCGTGCGCCGGCCGCGGCCGGCGGGTGGACAACGGCAAGTGGTGGGCGCGCAGGCTTGAGAGTTCGCCGCCGGGCAGCAGGTGGCTCAGCCGCTCCAGCAGGTACGCGCGGGAAAGCGGCACGCCGCGCAGCACCTCTCCATACCCGACGTTCGCGGTGCCGTTGCCGATCGGGAAGGACCAGGCGTACGCGGGCCAGCGCGCGCCCGTGGTGACGATGAGCTGCTCGCTGGCGGCCGACGGCCGGTAACCGCGGATCGCGATGGCGAGGTGGCCGTCGGGGTTGACGGGATTGCCGAGCGCCCGGCGGACGATGGAACCGGCCCCGTCCGCGCCGATGACCACCTCCGCCGTGTACGCGCCGTCCAGCCGGATCCCATCGCCGTCGTCGCGTACTGTCCGCACGGTGTGCTTTCGCAGCTCGGCGCCGTGCCGGACGGCCACCTCCACCAGCCTGGCGTCGAAGACCCGGCGCGGCACGGTGTGCGCCGGCCGGGCGAGCGGCCGGGCCACCGCGGCGCCGCCCGGGCCGATGAGGCGCAAACCGTCGTTCGGCGGGTAACCGTCGGTGGCATCGGTCACGCCGAGATCGGCCAGGACATCGAGGGCGTCGGCGGCGATGCCGTCACCGCACGGCTTGTCGCGCGGGAAGTCGGCGCGGTCGAGAAGCAGGACGCGGGCGCCGGCCCGGCACGCGGCCAGGGCGGCGGCCGATCCGGCCGGACCCGCGCCGACAACGGCGACGTCGTAGCGCTCGGCGCTCACAGTGCCGCGCTCCGCGCCGGCGGCGCGTACTCCACTCCCCTAAGCTACCCAGCCGGGATTCAGGCGGCTCCCAGGCGGGTGCGGAGAGCGTCCAGTTCGGACCAGAGCACGGCCGGTAGCTTGTCGCCGAATCGCTTGAACCACTCGGTCACCTGGGGAAGCTCGGCCTCCCACTCGGCCTTGTCCACCCGCAGCACGGCCTCGATGTCCTCCGGCGGGAGATCCAGGCCGGTCAGGTCGAGAGCCTCCGGCGTCGGGACATGGCCGATCGGGGTCTCCACGGCCGAACCGCGACCGTCGAGGCGCTCAGCGATCCACTTGAGGACGCGGGAGTTCTCGCCGTAACCCGGCCACAGGAACCGGCCGTCGTCGCCGCGGCGGAACCAGTTCACGTAGTAGACCCTGGGCAACTTGGCCTCGCCGCCGCTGGCACCCTTGGCGATGTCGATCCAGTGCTGGAAGTAGTCGCCGGCGTGGTAGCCCATGAACGGCAGCATCGCCATCGGGTCGCGGCGCACGACGCCGACCTGGCCGACTGCGGCCGCCGTGGTCTCGGACGACAGCGTGGCGCCGAGGTAGACGCCGTGCACCCAGTCGCGCGCCTCGGTGACCAGCGGGATCGTCGTCTTGCGGCGGCCGCCGAAGATGATCGCGTCGATCGGCACGCCGCGCGGGTCGTGGTACTCGGGAGCGAGGATCGGGCATTGGTTGATCGGCGTGCAGAAGCGGCTGTTCGGATGCGCGGCCGGTCCCGTTGCGGTCGAGGGCGACCAGTCGGCGCCGTGCCAGTCCGTGAGGTGGGACGGCGGGTCGCCCATGCCCTCCCACCAGATGTCGCCGTCGTCGGTGAGCGCGACGTTGGTGAAGATGGAGTTGCCGCGGGCGAGCGTACGCATCGCATTGGGGTTGGTGTGCTGGTCCGTGCCCGGTGCGACGCCGAACAGGCCGTACTCGGGATTGGTCGCCCACAGCCGGCCGTCGGACCCGAACCGCATCCAGGCGATGTCGTCGCCGACCGTCTCGACCTTCCAACCCGGCAGCGTCGGCTCGAGCATGGCGAGGTTGGTCTTGCCACAGGAGGACGGGAACGCGCCGGCGATGTAGCGGACCTGCCCCTGGGGCGAGGTCAGCTTGATGATCAGCATGTGCTCGGCGAGCCAACCCTCGTCGCGGGCCGCGACGCTGGCGATCCGCAGCGCGTAGCACTTCTTGCCGAGCAGCGAGTTCCCGCCGTAGCCGGAGCCGTACGACCAGATCTCCCGGGTCTCCGGGAAGTGCGAGATGTACTTGGTCGCGTTGCACGGCCAGGCGACGTCCTGCTGTCCGGGCTCGAGCGGCGCGCCCACCGAATGCAGGGCGGGCACGAACGGCGCGTCGTCGCCCATCGCCTCGAGGACGGCGGTGCCCATCCGCGTCATGATCCGCATCGAAGCGACTACATACGCGCTGTCGGTGACCTCGACGCCGAACATCGGGTTGGGCGAGTCCAACAGGCCCATGCAGAACGGGACGACGTACATCGTCCGGCCCTTCATGCAGCCGCGGTACAGCTCGATCATGGTGGCCTTCATCTCGGCGGGCGCCATCCAGTTGTTGGTAGGGCCGGCGTCCTCGGGGTCGACCGAGCAGATGAAGGTGCGCTCCTCGACGCGGGCGACGTCGTCGGGGTCGGTACGCGCCCAGAACGAGTTGGGGCGCTTGACGGGGTCGAGCCGGACCGCCGAGCCGGCCGCAACCAGCGCGTCGGTGAGCCGGGCCCATTCGTCGTCCGAGCCGTCGCACCAGACGATCTGGTCGGGGGTGGTGAGCTCGGCGACCTCGTCGATCCAGGCCAGAAGGGTGGGGTGTGAGGTGGGCGGCACGGACAAGACGATCTCCTTCGGTCGGCGTTGACCTATGACAGGTTTTGCGGTGTTGATCTTGAGAAACCAGCACTGCCGGATCCGCCGGTGGTCCGGCCGCTGTCATGGGAGTCACATCAGACTAAGCCGAGTTACCGTTAAGTTCATCCGGAGGCTCCTGTGGATAACCGCACAATCCTCGGTCGGCCTGCGCATAGACGATCGATCCATCGGTCCAGGACGCAGTTGCGCGCAGGTTTGCCCGGAACGGTCCGTTCGTCACCCTTCGCAGATCGGACTGACTGCCTAAGCTGGCCGGCACTCAGCTTCGTCACGGATCGCGTCGACAACGTCACCCTCTGGGCCGGGTGGTTAAGAGTCGTCAACGAAATGAGCGGACCGTGACAGGCGCCGGTACCCTCGGGTCCGTGCCCGCCACCACCTCCATCTCAGGCCAGGGCCGCGGGCACGGCCTGCGGGACCGGCTGGTCGCGCTTATCCGCGAGCTCAGCAAGTTCGGCACGGTCGGCGGCCTCGCGTTCCTGATCGACTTCGCGATCTTCAACGTGCTGCTGAATGTGGGCCTCGAGCCGCTGGCCGCGAAGACGATCTCCACGGTCGTCGCCGCGTCGGTAGCGTTCGTCGGCAACCGGTTCTGGACCTGGCGCCACCGCCAGCACCACAACATGGCGCTGCAGTACACGACGTTCTTCGCGCTCAACGCCGTGGGTCTGGCCATCGGGCTCGCCTGCTTGGCGATCAGCCACTACGGCCTCGGGCACTTCTGGCCCGCGTTGCAGAGCCAGCTGGCCGACAACATCTCGGGACAGCTCGTCGGTACGGCGCTCGGCACGCTGTTCCGGTTCTGGTCCTACCGGCGCTTCGTGTTCCGCGCCGCGCACTTGCCATTGGGGGAGCGCGACTTGGAGCCCAGCCCGGTCCCGCGACTGTGACTTCGCTGTCAACCCAGTCCGTCTATCCCGGCGTCCTCGCCACTCCCCGTAAGGTTGTCCAATGCCTTCAGCCCGCCCGCTGACGGAACGCTTGCGCCGCCTCGCTCCCGAAGCGCTCGCGTTCGGCGTGATCGGTGCCGCGAACACCGCGTTGTACCTGGCCATCACGTACGTGGCGCTGCCGATCGGCGCTGTCAAGGCCACCGTCCTGGCCACAGTGATCACGACCACGCTGGCCTATGCGGCGAACCGGTACTGGACCTACCGGCACCACACGCGCAGCGCGCTGCAGCGCGAGTACACGCTGTTCTTCGGCTTCAACCTGATCGGCATGATCATCCAGTCCGGGTCGGTCGGCATCGCCAAGTACGGCTTCCATCTGAACGAGACGGACCACAAGCTGGTCATCATGGTGACCACGCTGGCCGCCGCGGGCGTGGCGACGATCTTCCGGTTCTGGGCGTACCGGACGTTCGTCTTCCTCAAGCCGCCGGTCGACGGCCACGAGGACGCGATCGCCGAGCTGGACGTGGCGGCCGGCTTCGCGGAGCTGAGCACGGAGCACGACCTGGACGCGGAGCTGGCGTCCGAGCTGGATAGGGAGCGCGCCGACCGCCGCTAGCTCCGCCGGAGCCGGAATCCGCGCCGGTCCGGCTCCTGCTGCTCGTCCTCCTCATCGTCGGCGTGCAGCACGCGGTCCGCGTCGATCAGCTCGTACAGGATGCTTTGCACGTGTTGGACGTGCGGCACCGCGGCGAGCACGGCCACCCGGTCGCCGATCGAGTCGACGGTCAGCGCGCCGCACCCGAGCAGCCGCTCGAGCGGCGACTGGCTCATCGCGTGGTCGTTGATCCGGGCCAGCGGCAGGTCACGCCGTTCCCGGGCGATCACGCCGTCCTGCAGCAGGATCCGTTCGTCGGTGAACACGTAGTGCGTACACCGCCAGATCAGCAGCGGCCGGACACCCCGGCTGAGCGCGAAGAACAGCGCGGTCGCGGCCACGACCGCGACGCCGATCCGGCCGCCGTCGTTGGTCGGCAGCATCACCCAGGCGACGATGGTCGCGGCTAGGGCCAGTGCCAGCATCAGGATCGGGCGTACCGCCGCCTTGGCGTGCGGGTGCAGGTGGAGGACGACCTCCTCCTCCGCGGTGAGTACGTCGTCCGGGAAAGTCACGCGGTCAGCGTACGTGCAGGACGTCGCCAGCCGAGACGCGGCTTTCGCCACCGCCCACCGTACGGACCATCAGCCGCCCGTCGCGGTCCACCGTGATCGCCGTACCGACCAGGTCACCCCCGGCGGGCAGGCGCACCGTCACGGCGCGGCCGATGGTGGCGCACGCCTTCCGGTACTCGCCCAGCAGGCCGCACATCTCCGCGTCGCCTCCCGCCTCGCGCCAGCCGCCGTACCATCGGGCCAGCCCGCGCAGCAGCGCCCGCAGCAGCGGGTCGCGGTCGGTGGTCCGGGCGCCCGCGATCTGCAGCGAGGTCGCCGGCAGGCCGGTGACCGGCGGCAGCTCGTCGGGCCGGGTGGTGACGTTCAGGCCGATGCCGAGCACAACCGCGTCACCGACCGCCTCGGCGAGGATGCCGGCGCACTTCGCGTCCATGACCAGCAGGTCGTTCGGCCACTTCAGGGCCGCGTCGATCTCCGCCCGCTGCTGGACCGCCTCGCGCAACGCGACGCCGGCCAGCAGCGGCAGCCAGCCGAAGTCGCTGACCGGCACCGGGCCCCAGCCGTGGTCCCGGTCGGCGCGGCCGGGGCGAAGCAGCACGCTCAGCGTGAGGCCGGCCCGCGGCGGCGAGACCCACTGGCGGTCCCGCCGGCCACGCCCGGCCAGCTGCCGCTCGGCCACCACCACCAGGCCTTCCGGCTCGCCCCGGAGGGCGGCGCCGGCGACATCGGCGTTCGTCGAGCCGGTCTCGGCCCGTACCTCGATGCGCCGCCAGAGGCCGCCCGGCACGACCAGCGCGCGTTGCAGGGCGCGGGCTGCCAGCGGCGGACGATCAAGATCGGTGTACGGCGAAGCCGGCATCCGACGAGCCTAGCTTGGCTGCGCGACGTGCCGGCTCACGTAGCTCCTGCGTGCTCCGCTTGCGGGTTCAAACGCCTCCGTCCGCGCCACCCCGGACCCTCCGCCGGCGTGGATACGATCAGGATCGTGACGACCCAGCAGGACGCGCCCGCCCAGGACGACATCCATACGACCGCCGGCAAGCTCGCCGATCTCGCCCGCCGGACCGACGAGGCGGTGCACGCCGGCTCGGCGCGCGCGGTCGAGAAGCAGCACGCCCGCGGCAAGAAGACGGCCCGCGAACGCATCGAGATGCTGCTCGACGAGGGATCGTTCGTGGAGCTCGACGAGCTGGCACGGCACCGCTCCACCAACTTCGGCCTGGACGCCAACCGGCCGTACGGCGACGGCGTCGTGACCGGGCACGGCACCATCGACGGCCGCCAGGTGTGCGTGTTCTCGCAGGACTTCACGGTGTTCGGCGGTTCGCTCGGCGAGGTCTTCGGCGAGAAGATCGTGAAGGTCCTGGACCTCGCCATGAAGATCGGATGCCCGATCATCGGCATCAACGATTCCGGCGGCGCGCGCATCCAGGAGGGCGTGGTCGCGCTCGGCCTGTACGCCGACATCTTCTTCCGCAACGTCCGAGCCAGCGGCGTCATCCCACAGATCTCGCTGATCATGGGCCCGTGCGCGGGCGGGGCGGTCTACTCCCCGGCGATCACCGACTTCACGGTGATGGTCGACCAGACGTCGCACATGTTCATCACCGGTCCGGACGTCATCCGCACCGTGACCGGCGAGGACGTCGGGATGGAGGAGCTCGGCGGCGCGCGGACCCACAACACCCGCAGCGGCAACGCGCATTACCTGGCGGCCGACGAGGACGACGCGGTCGACTACGTGCGCGCGCTGCTGTCGTACCTGCCGAGCAACAACCTGGACGAACCGACCACCTTCGAGATCCCCGCGGACCTCGCGCCGAGCGAAGCCGATCTTGCTCTTGACGCGTTGATTCCCGACTCCGCGAACCAGCCCTACGACATGCACACCGTGATCGAGGCCGTGGTCGAGGACTTCCTCGAGGTCCAGCCGCTCTACGCGCAGAACATCGTGGTGGGCTTCGGCCGGATCGAGGGTCGGCCGGTCGGCGTGGTCGCGAACCAGCCGATGCACTTCGCGGGCACGCTCGACATCGCGGCGTCCGAGAAGGCCGCGCGGTTCGTGCGCACGTGCGACGCGTTCAACATCGCGGTGGTCACGTTCGTCGACGTGCCCGGCTTCCTGCCCGGGACGGACCAGGAGTGGGACGGCATCATCCGGCGCGGTGCCAAGCTGATCTATGCGTACGCCGAGGCCACCGTCCCGAAGGTCACCGTGATCACGCGCAAGGCCTACGGCGGGGCGTACGACGTGATGGGCTCGAAGCACCTCGGAGCGGACATGAACTTCGCCTGGCCGACGGCGCAGATCGCGGTGATGGGCGCGCAGGGCGCGGTGAACATCCTCTACCGCGGCGACTTGGCCGCGGCGGCCGATCCGGCCGCCCTCCGGCAGGAGCTGATCAACGAGTACGAGGACACGCTGGCGAACCCGTACATCGCGGCGGAACGCGGCTACGTGGACGCGGTCATCGCGCCGTCGCAGACCCGAGCCCAGGTGACCCGGGCGCTGCGGACACTGCGCACCAAGCGCGAGACGCTGCCGCCCAAGAAGCACGGCAACATCCCGCTCTGACGGTCAGCTGGTGTACCGCAGCAGGAGCGCGCCGCCCCACACCAGCGGGCGAGCGACCGAAGCCAGAACACGAAAAGCCACACGACGTCGCCGATGTGGGTCTGCCGCTCCAGGATCGCGGCGTCATTCGCGGTGCTGCCCGACGCTGAGCAGCCGCATTGACCGGGGTTCGAAGTCGTGCACCAGCATCATCGCGCCGGCGAACCCGAGGATGGACGGGCCAAGACAACCAGCCAGACCGTGCGGTGTGTCCATAAATCGGACGGTATCGGCGGTGCTAAATCGTTCCGATCAGCGGATGGCTGGCTGTGCGTAGCCGAATGGCCACTTACGGCGATGTCACCTGTGGCAGCCACTGGCCGGCCAGCATGAACGTACCGATGACCAGCGCCGCGAGGTTGACGAGCCCGAAGAGCCCGACCCAGACGATGGCCGGCACGTGCGTGATGTAGCCGAGTTGGTCCGCGTCGGACTCCGGCATCCGGCCGCGGCTGCGCAGTCTCTGCAGCTCGCCCACCGGCCGTACGCCGCCCATCAGCAGGAACCACACCCCCGCGTACGCGAACGCGGCCTGGACCTGCGGCGACGCGTACCAGGAGACGGCGAACACGATGACGCCCGTGATCACGACGGACACCGCGCCGAACACGTTGCGGATGTTGATCAGCATGAGCAACAGCAGCACTACGGCGACCCAGAGCAGCAGCGTGATCCGGTTGCCGCCGAGGATCCACGCACCGGCCAGGCCGATGAGCGACGGCGCGAGATAGCCCGCCAGCAGCGTCAACATCATTCCTGGCCCGGTCGGGGGCCCGGCGGACAGCGTGAGGCCGGAGGTGTCGAACTCCAGGCGGATACCGCGCAACTTGCGTCCGGTCAGCAGCGCCACGAGCGCATGGCCACCCTCGTGCGCGATCGTGATGGCGTTGCGGGCGATCCGCCACAACGGCCGGAACGCCACCACGACGAGCGCGAGCAATGCCGTGACCAGCACGAGCAGGGCGGGCGGGTCGGGTTGCGCCCCGAGCAGCTTGTCCCAGAGGTCCGTCACACCGTCGATTGACACAGCCCGCGAGCGTAGTCGATCGGGTTAAGCGCGGCGCCTCGCCATCGTCTTGGGCCTGGGCGCGTCACGCTGCGACGGCAGCACGAGGCTCGCGACCGCGTCACGGCGTTGCAGCAAACGGAAGCCCATGACCCCAGCGGTCAGAGTGACGAGGCCGGCAGCGATCAGCAGCACGGTGAGCGGGCCAACGGCTGCCATGAAGATGGCCACGTCGGCTGCTGCGACCAGCATCCACAACGCGAGCGTGGGCTTGCTGCCATGTCGTCGGCAGTTCATCGTGCACCTCCATCCGTGGTCGCACGATGAGTACCCCACCCATCCGCTATTCACTCATGAGGTGCTAGGTCTTGGCCGGTATGAACCCTTTGTAAATGAGGTTCAGATTCGATCTGTTCGCCTCCCAGTCGCGGGCGGACGTCGACCACGTGATTCCGTACGCCTGGTCCTTGGCGGTGATGAAGCCGCGCTTCACGACGTGCAGCGGGTTGCCGCTGTCGCTGGTCCGCGTGTACTCCCAGTCGGCCGCCTTGTCCCAATAGGACACGGGACGGATCGCGATCCGGTGGTAGTCGCGGTAGCCGCTGATCCGGTCCGCCTCCTTGGTCTCCCAGTCCTTCACCGGGTCAGGGTGCGGTTTGTCCGTCTGGTCGACGATGAGCAGGCGATACTGTCCGCCGCGCTCCTGGAAGTACACCTCGGTCCCGACGCGCTTGATCGCCCAGCCCTGCGGCACCGGCACCGAGAAACCGGTCTTGTCCTTGTAGAGGTACCAACCCGCCGGAAGCTTGACCCCGCCACCGCCGTTGGCGGTCGCCGGGGCTGGCGACGGCCGCGTCGAGGCCGCGGGCGTCGACGGGGCCGGCTGGACGGCGGTCGGGGCCGTCGTGGTCGGCCCAGCCGGCCCGCTCGCCGCCGGCCCGGCGCCGGTCCTGCGGTCGTTGTCCGCGGCCTTGTCATCGCCGCCGAACGTCCGGGGCAGGATGAAAATCAGGGCCAGGACCAGCGCGAGCAGGATCGCGCCGGCGATGACCGTCTGCCGCCGGGTCAAGGTCACGCCCAGTACGGTCACTCCGTCGCCGCCGGACCGCGGCTTGACCGGCATCGGCCGCCACGCGGGGCGGCTGGACCCGTCGAACCCGCTGACGCCGCCTTGCTTCCCGACTCCGCTGGCCCCGCCGCGGCTGGTCCCTACGCCGCTGGTCCCGCTGTCGCCGGTTCCGCCGTCGCTCGTTCCGCTGTAGCCGGTTCCGCCTGGGCTGGTCCCGCTTGGGCTCGTCGGGTGGCTGCGGCGCTTCGTCCCTGTCGCCCCTGCGGAGCGGTTTTGCGTGCCCTCCGTCACGGTGGTTTGGCTTCCGCCACCGCGGGCGAGCGGCACGCCGATGACCGCGGCGCCGGCAGCCGTAGCCCCCTCGGAGCCGGCGGCCGTCACGGTCCGGCCCCCGGCGATCGTCGCGGCGGGCAGGGCCGCGGTGGTGACCTTGCGCTCACCGGATCGCGCGGCGGCAACCTTCGGGCTGCGAGACTTCCCGGCGCCACCCTCCGCCCCAGGCTGGGCGGGTGCGGAATGCTCGGTGGAGTCCTCCTCGGCGGCGAGCCCAGGCACGACGGAAAGGTCCGGCCCGCTCGCGGCGACCTCTTCGGGAGACGTCCTGGCCTCGTCGATCTCGACGCCTCCTGCGGCCAAGTCTCCGTCCGCGGCCCCGCCGCCCTTCTCCGTCCCGGCGGCCGTGGCGGCCATGTCCTGCGCCGCGGCTCCGACCTTGTCTGTCCCGGCGGCCGAGTCGTCGTGCGCCGCCGCTCCGACCTGCTCGATGCCGGCGGCCTCGAGTCCGTCGGCTTTAGCGTTGGCCTCGGCCTCTTGCGACGCCGCTCCGGCCTCGATCGCGACGCTCTCCGCCGTCGCGCGGGCCGCCTCAGCGTCGTCCGAGCTGACGATCGGCTTCGCTACGGCCGCGGACTGCGGTGTCGGCGCCTCGCTCGGCGCCGGTGCGCCAGGGCGCTCCACTGGAGTGGCGCCGGCCTGGGCAGCGCTTGCGTTCGTTCCGGCGACTGCTCCGCCCGCTCTGCGGGAACGGCTCTTCTTGCGCGACGCCTTGCTGGTCGAGTGCGCGCCGGCCCGAGCACCGACTGGGGGCTTCGTCGCGGCTTTGGGCCTGGTCGCGGCCGGGCCGGCGTCGTCCGCACCGGAAGTCGGGGACTTCGTCTCGGAAGCACCGACCGGCGCCGATCCGGCTTCGCCGTCGGCGCCATCTGCGCGGTCAGTGTCCGCGCCGCCCCGCACCGCCGCATCGGCGCTATCCGTAGCGCTCGTGGATGGGCTCGTTGCAGCGTCGGCATTCACTGACTCGCCGTCAGCGGGGCCGCCCTCGGCCAGCGGTCCGCCAGCGGCCGGCGACGCTGCAAATCCTGGTGCAGTGCCCACTTCAGCGGCCGCTGTCTCAGCGGTGGCCTTGTCAGTCGCGGTACTGCCCGCCGAAGCTTCCTCGGTGGCGGCCTTCTCGACAGCGGAATCCGCTTCCCCGCGCTTCGCCCGAGCTTTCTCGGCCGCCTCACGCTCCGCCGCTTTGTCGGCCGCCTCGCGCTCGGCCGCAGCCTTGTCGACGGCTTCCCGTTCCGCCGCTGCTCTCTCGGCCGCCTGGCGCTCGGCCGCCTCACGCTCCGCCGCCGTGTCGGCCGCCTCACGCTCCGCGGCAGCCCTCTCGGCCGCCTCATGCTCCGTCGCTTTGTCGGCCGCCTCGCGCTCGGCCGCAGCGTTCTCGACGGCTTCCCGTTCCGCCGCCGCCCTCTCGGCCGCCTCGCGTTCGGCCGCAGCCTTCTCGACGGCGTCCCGTTCCGCCGCCGCCCTCTCGGCCGCCCGGCGCTCGGCCGCGGCCCTCTCGGCCGCCTCCCGCTCCGCGGCCCTCTCCGCCGCCTCCCGCTCCGCCGCCTTGTCGGCCGCCTCGCGCTCCGCCGCAGCCCTCTCCGCCGCCTGACGCTCCGGGGCTGCCGACGCCCCGGCTGTCGCCGCGGCGGCGCCTCCAGCGGCTTCTTTAGCCGACGGGCGCGTCGGGCGGCTGCGCCTGGTGCCTTCGCCGGGCGTGATCGTGCCGTAGGCGCCCCGAGTGCCCTTGGCGAGCGCGCCTTGCGCCGGACCGCCCTCGGCCCGAGCG
>DASYTU010000246.1:0-33097 GCA_036001925.1 Actinoplanes sp. | reverse complement strand
CGCCTTCCTCGCCCTTCCCCGCCCTTTCCCCGGCCTGTCGGTGACCAGATCGGTCCGGTGGCGGTCGGGTTGATGCCTTTCCGTCGCCGGACCGGCCGGGCGAGGATGTGCTCATGACCAACGCCCTCGTCGTGATCGACGTCCAGGAGTCCTTTCGGCAGCGGCCCCTCTGGCAGGCCGTCTCCAACCCCGAAATCGTCACATGCGTCCAACGGCTGGTCGACGCCGCACGGGCTGCCGGTGACGCTGTGGTCTGGGTGCTGCACACCGAGCCGGGCAGCGGCGGCGTCTTCGATCCCGCGAGCGAACACGTCCGCCTGATGGACGGGTTGGCGCCGGCGCCGGGCGAGCCGGTCCTGACCAAGACCTCCCGGAACGCGTTCACCACCACCAACCTGCAGCAACTGCTGACCGAGCGCGGCATCCGCGACCTGGTGATCTGCGGCATACAGACCGAGCAGTGCTGCGAGACCACGGCCCGCCTCGCCGCCGATTTCGGGTACGACGTCACGTTCGTCACCGACGCCACCGCGACGTTCCCGATCCCGCACCGCGACGCCCCGTCCGACCGTACCGTGGCGGAGATGCTGGCCGATCCCCGGACGCTGTCGACGGACGACATCGTCACCCGCACCGAGTACGCGCTGGCCGGCCGGTTCGCCACCATCCGCAGCACCGCGGAGGTGACCGTCGTGCGAGGATGACCGGATCGTGCGCCGGATCGTCTTCGTCCTGACACCGTACCTACACCTGCTGGACCTCGCCGGGCCGGCGCAGGTGTTCTCCACCGCGGTCGACTTCGGGTACGAGTACCAACTCAGGTACGTCGCTTCGGCGTCGTCGGTGCCCAGCCACCAAGGCGTTCAGCTGGCCGCCGAGGTTGAATGGCCGTCCCTGGACGCCGATGATCTGATCCTGGTGCCCGGCTGGCGGTCGGCGGGCCGCGCGGATGCCGACCGGCTCGGCCCGGACATGCTGGAGCGCATCTTCGCCCACCACGCCGCCGGCGGCACGGTCGCCAGCGTCTGCGTCGGCGCGTTCGCGCTCGGCCGGGCGGGACTGCTCGACGGCCGGCACTGCACCACCCACCACGAGGTGCAGGACCAGCTGGCGCGGCTCTACCCACGGGCGTCGGTGGTGCGGGACGTCCTGTACGTCGAGGACCACCGGGTCATCACGTCCGCGGGCATCGCCAGCGGCATCGACCTGGCCCTGCACCTGATCGCCGTACGCCACGGGCCGGCCGCGGCCGCGCGGGTCGCCCGCGCCATGGTGGTGTACGCCCGGCGCAACGGCGACGAGCAGCAGGCCAGCGCGATGCTCCGGCATCGGGCGCACCTCAGCGACGCCGTGCACCGGGTGCAGGACCGGATCGACGCGCATTTCGCCGAGGCGCTACCGCTGGCCGACCTCGCCGCGGCCGCCGGGGTCAGCGAGCGCACCCTGACCCGGCTGTTCGAGGCGGCCACGGGCCAGACCCCGCTGCGTTACCAGCAGTTGCTTCGCGTGGAACGGGCCGAGTATCTGATCAGCCACGGCTCGACCGTCGAGGCCGCCGTGCGGGCGGTCGGCTTCGGTGACGCCCGGATGCTGCGTCGCCTCCGGGCCAGGGCGCTCGCCGCTTGATATTCACAGCTCCGGGTGTCCGAACAGTCCCGGTAGGCCGCCGGTGTGCAGGAAGACGGTGCGGCCGTGCCGCGGGATGGTGCCCGCGATGAGGCTCGCCATCGCCCGTCCGGTGTAGGTCGGGTCCAGGAAGAGGCCCTCGGTGCGCGCGGCCAGCTTCAGCGCTTCGCGTACGCGCTCGGTCAGGCTGCCGTAGCCGTCGCCGACCTGTCCCAGATCGATGAACAGGTGCTCGGGTCGCAGTGCCAGGTTGTGCTGCGCTTGCATCAGGCTTTGTGCTGACCCTGCGTCTAGTAGCTCACCTGGGTGCGGTGCTTGCCCTGCGTATGGCGCTTGCTCGCCGTGCTGCGGTTGCCCGGCGTATGGTGCATGCCCGGCGTGTGGTGCTTGTCCTGGGTGTGGTGCTTGTCCTGGGTGTGATGCTTGTCCCGAGTTGGGTGCTTGCCCTGGGTATGGTGCTGGCCTCGCGTTTTGTACTTGCGCTGCGTTTTGTATCTGTCCTGCGTCTTGTGCCTGCCCTGTGGCCGGCGCCTGCGTTGGATGCTCCGCTCGCATCGTGGCCCGTGTCTGCCCGGCGTATTGGGCCTGCTCCGTGTACTGGGCCTGGCCTGCGTATTCGGGTTGCGGTGCGTACTGGGTCTGCCCTGCGTATTCGGGTTGCGGTGCGTACTGGGTCTGCCCTGGGTATTCGGCTTGCGGTGTGTACTGGGCCTGCCTTGCGTAATCCACTTGTGTGTACGGAGCCGGCGACGCGCTTTCCGGCCATATCGCGTCGGCCGGCCGCGCCGCCGCTCGGACCTCGGCCTCTCCCATAGCGCTCGGTATGCCGTTGACGAGCTCGGCTACGGTCGCGTGCGGGTCTCGGACCGCACCGGTGTCGACGCCGATGACCCGTTCCGGGCCGAGCGCCGCCACCAGGCCGGCCATCGTGCCGCCCGATCCGACGGCGACCACGATCCGGTCGAAGTCCGGAAGCTGCCACTCGATCTCGCGGGCACAGTCCACGTAACCCAGTGCGGAGAACGACGACGACCCGCCGAACGGGATGATGTACGGGTGGTCTCCCCAGCTGCGCAGCTCGGCCGCGGTGCTCTCCGCGCACTGCTCCACCGACGTGTTCCCGGCCCAGACGATCTCCGCGCCGGCCATGCTGTCGAGGATGAGATTGCCGCGCTCCGCGGCCGGTGGACCACCGGCGAGCACGAGTACCGAGCGCAGGCCGAGCCGCGCCGCCGCGGCCGCGGTCAGCCGCGCGTGGTTGCTCTGCGGAGCGCCCGTGGTGATCAGCGTGGTTGCGCCGGCGGCCAGCGCCTGGGCGCACGAGTACTGCAGTTTGCGTACTTTGTTGCCGCCGCCGCCGAGTCCGCTCAGGTCATCCCGCTTGATCCACAGTTCGTCGAAACCCAACGCGGCGGCCAGCCGCCGAGCGGGCTCGAGTGGGGTGGGCCAGGTGCCCAACAAGATCGGCGAAGCCACGATCGGGACCTTACTGAATCGAGTGCGCCGCGGGAAGGCGCATACCGTCCTGGGCGATTCTCGCACGAGTATGAGGAATCGCGCCCCGCGATCGGTTCCTTCCTACCCCTCGTCAGTCGGGTCTTGCCGCCTCCGCGTAGTCGATTTTCCTGCCGTGAGATCATTCTCTTGCGAGAACTCTTGCAATTCCGGATGCTTGCGTATTTGTTTTGCGTCTCCGCAGCAGCCCGGCCGCCTGCGACATCGTCTGGTGTTCTCACGAGAACGGACCGTAGTCCACGTTCACAGCGGCCCGGGCGAGGGCATGACGACGTTTCCTCAGACCAGACCGGCGGGACTTCCAAGGGTGCTTGCTTCATGGATGTCCGCTAGAGAAGCCCACCACACCGGCGCTGACGTTCGCTCTCTCACCGAGGTCCTGATCGCCCATGCTCAGGGCCTCTTGTTGTTTCGGCCCTCGATGACTCGGACTTGCCCGGCCCGCCCGAATTCGGCGCTGATGCCTGGGAGCGCGACGACGTAGGACTCACCGGTCCCGGCCCGCCGGGACCTGCGGCGATCTGATCCGCGGGAGGCCCGCGACGCGCGGCGGTCGTGCAGCGGCCGACTGGCTAGGCGCCCGCGTGGCCGCGAGGGCGTCTTCGCGGGGGATACTCGGCAGGTCGTGGTCGCGTTTCGTCGATCAGGCCGGGGCGTTCCAGAACGCATAGATCGCCTCGTAGCGCACTTCGGCCGTGGAGCCGCGCGTACGGGCCGGCCGAGGGCGGCGCCGCCGGAGGCGTAGCGGCGGTTGATTTGGTCGGCCTTGTCCCGGATCCCGCTGCCGGAGTGGGCGTTGACCTTCAGCAGCGGTTCCCGGATCGTTCCGGCGCGGCGATTCGGCGACCGACCTTGGCGCCGGTGACGAGCGAGCCGTCGCGTTCGGACTGCCAGCTCGGTACGCGAAAGATGAAGGCGTAGTCTAGTCCATTCGTACTATGTGGACAAAAATGATCGCTCTGACGGTGCTATTTTGCTTGGGTAGCCCGTCGTAGACCAGGAAACCGCCTGGCAGGCAATTGCGAGCAGGGCGGTGTGGAGTGCAGACAACAAGGGATTGTACGGCAATCATATAAGAACACTCGCCGCCTCGTCGTGTTCCGAACTGGAGACTGAAACCGTCGCGTCGGCAGCCGCCATCGTAGTCTACGCAACTGGATCTCCTCGATCCTGATCTGCTGATCCTGGTCTCCCATCCGTTTGGCTGATCGTTGATTGCTGCCCTTGGTCGTGGTTCTGTCGTTACGCCTACGGTCGGTCTTCGACCTGATCCAGGCGTCGGTGACATCGAGACCGTGTCCAGGTGATCCGGTGGTGGCCCGACCGCGCGCGCATGTGGGTGGTCGGTGTCCGCTGCTTGCTGTCTGCGCCCGTGGTGCCTCGAAGCTGGCGTGACCCTGATCGAGGCGGCGGACGTCTGCGCCGGCGGGCGTTGCGGGGAGGCCGTCGGGGACGTGCGCGCGGGCTGACCCGACGATCCCAGCTTGGCGCCGGCCAGCTTGGTGCGTTGCCGGCTTGGTGCATGAGCCAGGACCGCCAGCGTTGTGCGCTGGTCAGCGCAACACATCCAATTGACGTTCGCGGCGTTGCGAGGCGAAGCGCTGGACGAGCAGCGTCAGCACCCCGGCGACGACGATCGCCGTTAGGTTGATGACTAGTTGTAGCGCCGAGCCTGCCGCCTCATCGGTCACCCCATAGGCGAGCGCGACCGCTGCGTTCGCCGCCGCAGGAACCGTGGTTACCGAGATCAGCACGCCGACCAGCGTGCCAGCCTTGGCGGAGGTGAGGGACAGCATCCCGGCGATGCCGGCGAGAAAGCCGACCACCCAGCTCAATGCGTCGGGCTGCCAGATGAAGCTGGTCAGCGGCCGCGGGGCGAGCAGCATCTGCTTGTTGACGAGGCCGAGCGCGTCGAGCAGCCAAGTCGTCAGCACGGTCGTCACCATGGCGACGGAAAAGCCGACCAGCAGCGCGATCAAACCTGTGCGAACAAGCTTGGGCCGCCGGCGGACCAGGCCGACGCACAGCGCCGCGAGCGGCCCGAACTCCGGGCCGACGACCATCGCACCGACGATAAGGATCGGCTGGTCGAGCAGGACGCCGATGCCGGCGATCGCGGTCGCGACGATCATGAAGATGAGGAACGCCGCGGACAGCTGGGCCTCCTCCCCGGTGGTGTGCTCGATCTCCTCCCACACGACCGCGTCGACGCCAAGGCCGGGCACCCGTTTCGCGGCACGGTCTGCGGCGGCCGAGAGCGTGGCATCGACCCGCTCCACCATGATCGAGCCGTCCCGGTCGATGCCGAGACTGCGGAGCCGCTCGATCAGATCGCTGGCGCCCTCACGGACAACATCGCAGAGCATCAGGTCGCCGGGCGGCTCGCGGGAGACGCCGGGAAGGACGACGATGTGGGTGACGGCCGGGCTGGAGGTCAGCAGCTGGTTCACTTCGTCCGTGCGGTCGGCCGGCACGATGATCCGCAGATGCAACACCCGGCCATCAAATCATGGGTGGATGCGCCCCTCGGTCTCGCTACCGGAGCCGCCCCATCGCAGCGCGAGAAGTCGCTTGAGCCGGTACTCGCGCGCCAGGCGCCGGCACCCCAGGTACAGGCATGCCAGCAGGGGCTTGTCAGGTGCGGGCAAGCGGCACGTCGAGGTCGGTGTCGTCCGCTACGTCGCCGACCGGGACGATCGTCACCTGGTCGCCGTGGGCGCGCAGATAGTCGCGGGCTCCTCGGTCGCCGGTCGCGGAGGCGGTCACCCCGTCCCAGTGGTCGCGGCCGAGCAGGACGGGATGGCCACGGCGGTCGCCGTAGCCGCCGATCGCGAGTGCCCCGGGCCCGGCGAGCGCCGCGATCCGTCGTACCGCTGCGGGGGTGACGCCGGGCATGTCGACCAGGATGACCACCGCGGCCGCGGCCGGCGTGCCGGCCAGCGCGGCCAGGCCCGCGCGCAGCGACGACGCCATGCCCGTCGGCCAGTCCGGGTTGTTCACGGTACGGGGGAGGTCCGGCGCGGCGGCCCGCACGCGGTCCGCCTCCGCGCCCAGGACGACCACCGTCTCCGCGCATCCGGCGGCGGCCAGCGTGTCGGCGGCGCGCTGCACAAGCAGCCGCCCGTGGTACGGCACGAGCGCCTTCGGCATGCCGTAGCGGCGACCGGCGCCGGCGGCGAGCAAGAGCCCGGCGACCCTCATTTCCCGAGCATATCCGGGCGCTGACGGGATCCCGACTGATGCTTCGTCGCCCTGATCGGCGGCCCATACGCTCGCGGCATGCTGGTATCGATCGTGGGGGCCGGACCTACCGGGCTCTTCACCGCCATCGCGCTCGCCCGCCGGGGACACCACGTCACGGTCGTGGACCGCGACCGCGGCCCGGCGGCAGACGGTACATGGGAGCGCCGCGGCGTGATGCAATTTCATCACCCCCACGGCCTGCGCCAGCAGATCGTCGACGTGCTCGACGCGGAGATGCCCGAGGTCAAGGATGGCCTGCTGGCCGCGGGTGCCGAGGAGACGGTGATGCCGCCGGAGGGTGGCCGTCCGGCCCGCGTGGTGGGCATGCAGTGCCGGCGGAGCACGTTCGAGCGGGTCCTGCGGGCCGCCGCTGCCGCCGAACCGGGTGTCACGTTGATGCCGGGGCACGCTGATGGCATCCTGAGCGATCACGGCCGCGCTACGGGCCTGGTGGTCGACGGGCAGGTGCTCCCGTCGGACCTGGTGCTGAACGCGTCCGGGCGGTCCGGGCGCATCGGCGACGAGCTGCGCGTGCCCGAGGAGGGTGCGGACTGCGGTCTGTCCTATGTGTCCCGGCACTACGAGTTGCTGCCCGGTGCCGACAACGGCCCGGTGAATTCGCCGCTCGGCCTGATCACCCGGTTCCACGGGTACTTGACCGGCGTCTTCCTGCAGGACAACCGCACGGTCTGTACGCTCATCGCCCGGCTCAGCACCGACCGGCCGCTCGCCGACCTGCGATTCCAGGACGCGTTCGACGCCGCGGCTCGCGCCATCCCGGGACTGTCCGACTGGACCTCTCCCGTGCGGACGAGGCCGATCACGTCGGTCCTGCCGGGCGGCCATCTGCGCAACACGTACCGGGGGCAGCTCGATGCCGAGGGACGCGTCCCCCTGCCCGGGCTGGTACACGTCGGCGATGTCGTCTGTACCACCAACCCGACCGCCGGACGCGGCATTGCCACCTCGTTGCTGCAGGCGCGGCGACTCGTCGCGCTGGTGGGCGAGCACGATAACATCGTCGACGCGACGCTGGCGTTCGACGCATGGTGCACCGAGTGGATCCGGCCGTGGTTCGACGACCACATGGCCTGGGACGCCGACGAGGTGCGCCAGTGGGCCGGCGAGGATGTCGACCTGAGCCGGCCGCTGACCTCCGGGCACATCGTCGCCGCCGTGCAGGCGGACCCGTCACTGATGCGGGTGGTAGGCCCCTATCTGGGCATGCAGGCCCTGCCCGGATCGCTGGCTGAGATCGAGCCGCAGGCGCGCGCCATCTACGCGAGCGGGTGGCGTCCACTGGTCCCCGCCGGTCCGACCCGCGATGAGCTGGTCAAGCTGATCACGCCGCTCACGGCCGCGCGCTGTTTCAAGGATCGCGTCGGCTAGGTCCGTCGCACCGCCGCCGGGAGGCCGCGGATCGCGGCCAACCCCAAGGCACTTCTCGGCTGGTACGGCGTACGCCAGAGTCCCCCGTGGGCGGCACCGATGGCCTCGTCGTGCCAGGCGGCCGGCGCCGCGGCTCGCGGGCGGCGCAGCTGGTGCACGAGCAGCACCGCCATGAGTTTGTTGGCGGTGGCGGGTTCGAAGACCTCGACGTCGAAGAGGTGCGCGGCCGCGTAGGCGGCGGCGAGCAGCCGGTTGCTCAGCACCGATCTGGTCCGGCTGGGCGGGGCGACCGCGAAGCTGACGACGCCGTCGCGCCGGGCGATCGAGGCGCGCCAGCGATGGATCCGCTTGGCCAGCGCGTAGTTCGGACCCTGCTGGGCGACGAGGCTGTCGCTGATGCCGGGGTCGGCGCTAGCGGGGTAGTTGGGCTGAAGCAGCCGGCCGCCGGAGAGCGCCGCCGCGAGCCGGGCCCGTCGGGTACGGCCTCGGTAGCGTGCGTTCGACTGCGCGACCGCGTCGGCGGGTACCGCGAAGACGTCGGTGGGCGTGGCGAGGAACGCCAGGGCCACGTCGGCGCGTCGATTTCGCACGTGGACGCTGAGCGCATCGACGGCTGCGGAGACGCGGACGTAGTCAGCGCCGGGCGCGTAGACGTAGTTGCCGAGGATCAGCCGGCCCTCGATCCCGAGAAGCCACTGCGCGACGGCCGGCAGTTCGGTGAGCAGGTCCGCACCCGCATCCTCGAGCGTCGCGCAGTCCGCGGAGACCGGGGCGATGAGGCGGCCGGCGCTTTCCTGGGCCACGGCGCCGATTCGCGCCCAGAGATCCGGACGGGGCAGGTCGACGCCGACCACCGTGCCGCCCCAGCCCAGCACGGCCGGCAGCGGACCCATCTCGGCGGCCGCGCCCAGCACCACGAGGCGCTGATCGGAGAGGTCGAGCCAATCCGGGTTCGCGGCGACCTCACGCACCGCCTCGGCGCACGAGGGCTCGATCGTCCCGCGGCCGCCCACGCGTCCAGGCGCCGGTGCAGCGCATCGCCGCGCAGCCGTTCTCGCCGGTACGGAAGGACGACCTCGCGTTCGGGTTTTCCGGAGCCGGTGACCGTCACCGTCCTCAGTGGCCGATCGGGCTCGATCGCGAACGCTTCCGCCAGACCCACATCCGAGCCGTCGCGAGACACCCCCATGCGTACGTACATCGCGGCGATCCCGGCCTCCGCGATGTCATAGCCGGCGGCGCCGGGCGTGCCCGTGCCGGTCGGTGACGTACCCGGGCCCAAGCCGGCCTCGACCAGCGCGCGGAAGTGGCGCAGGTAGCCTCGACGCCAGTCTTCCTCGGCAAGGGCCGCGTCCGCCGCCGCGGGGTCGACCGCCCGCAGCGCATCGGCCACCACCGCGCGGCCCAGCGCGGCGCTGCTGCGTCGCCCGTCCGGCGTACGGGGAATCACGACCTCGTCCACCCGCTCAGTATCGCGGTCTCCTACCGCGGTAGGAGCGGGGCTCGGACCCGCGGTCGCAAGCCGGGCTCCCGGTCGGGCGACCGGGCGCCGGTGCGTCATAAGCATCTATAGGCATGACTGTTGAGCTGCGCCGGGCGGCACGCTGGCACCGCCCGCTGATGATCTTCACCGGAATCATGGGCGTCACGGCTGTCGTCGCCCTTGCCGGCGTCTTCCTCGACTCGCGTGTCCTCACCGGGGTGCCGATCTGGCTCAAGCCGTTCAAGTTCGCGGTGTCGCTCGGCATCTACGGGATCACCATCGCGTGGATGCTGTCGTTGCTGCCACGCCGCAGCCGCGTCGCCGAGTGGGCGGCGACCGTCATCGTCGCCATGGCTACCATCGAGATGATCATCATCGTCAGCCAGGTAGTCCGCGGCCAGACCAGCCACTACAACGAAACGACGCCGCTGAACACGGCACTGTGGCAGAGCATGGGTACGTCGATCATGGTGCTGTTCATCGCACACTTCGTCATCGCGCTGGTGGTGGTCCGGCAGCGGCTCGCCGACCGTGCCGCCACGTACGCCGTACGTCTCGGACTGGGGTTGGCGCTGCTCGGGATGCTCGCGGCCGTGCCGATGGTGCTGCCCAACCAGGCGCCGGCGGGTGTCGACGACATCTCCGGTGCGCACACCGTCGGGCTACCCGACGGCGGTCCCGGCCTGCCCCTGGTCGGCTGGAGCACGGTGGGCGGGGACCTGCGGATCGGGCACTTCGTCGGGTTGCACGCGCTGCAGGCGTTGCCGTTGCTGGCGATCCTGCTGGCCGCCCTGTCCCGGCGGGTGCGACGGCTGGACGAGGACACCTGTGCCCGGCTGCTGGTCGTCGCGGGCGGTGCTTACGCCGTACTCACGATGACGTTGACTTGGCAGGCCCTGCGCGGTCAGCCGCTGCTGCGGCCGGACGCCCTCACGCTCGCGGCCTGGGCAGCCCTTGCCGCCGCGACCGCGGCCGGCGCCGCGGCGGTCCTCGCTCGCGGACGCCGCACGACCGTGCCCGCCGAGCTGGACGGGACGCTGGCCGCGGTATGAGCAAAGCGCGGGCCACGAGCGCACATAGGGAGGCAAGGGTATGACCGAGTTGCTGTTCACGCTGACGTTCGCGGTGGCGGTGCCGTTCTGGGCGCTGATGATCCTGCTGCCGCGGTGGTCCTGGACCGTACGGATCGTCGGCTCGCCGCTGATCGTGCTGCCGGTCCTGGTCATCTACGCGCTGCTGGTGATCCCCGCGTTCGGCGAGGTGCTGCCGGTGGTGGTGTCGCCGACGCTGGGCGGCGTGCGGGATCTGCTCGGCACGTCCGCGGGCGCGGCCGCCGCGTGGGCGCACATGATCGCGTTCGATCTGTTCGTGGGGCGCTGGTCGTGGCTCGACAGCCGGGAACGGCACGTGCCCGCGCTGGTGATGGCGCCGGTGCTGGTGGTGACCATCCTGCTCGGGCCGCTCGGTCTGCTCGTGTACCTAGCCGCGCGGTCGCGGTGGCCACTGCCGCCCGCGGCTCCGACCACCGCGGACGGGCCGTCGGCGGCTCGCTCTACCGCGGACGGGCCGTCGACGGCTCGCTCTACCGCGGGCGGCCCGGCCGGCGTGCGGCAACGCATAGGCTGACCGCATGGGTTGGGTAGGGCGGCTCTTCGACCGGCGCGACACGCTGGCGCGGATGCTGCTGCTCGATCTCAGTGGCGTCGGCTACCTGCTATTCGGCACGCAGGCCGGCCACTCACCGAGCGGGCTGCAGTGGATCTTCGCGGTGATCGCGTTCGCGACCGCGGTGATCCTGCACCGGCACCAGCTGGCGAACCTCCTGATCCAGACCGCGTTGCTTGCCGTGGCATTCCAGGTCATCGACGACACGATGATCAACCAGGTCGGGTCAAGCTGGGCGCTGGTCGAGGTCGCGATGTGGGCCAACCGGCTCCGTACCGTCTGGGTCGCTGCCGCCCTCGTCACCGCGGTGCAACTGTCAGACTCGATCGGCAACCCGTGGAACAAGATCCCGGCGGCCATCCTAGGGCTCGGCGTGACGGTCGGGCTGCCGCTGCTGCTCGGCCTGGTCGTCCGCACGACCCGGGAGTTGGGCCGCCAGGCCGAGGAACGGGCCGCCGAGGAGCAGCGCCGCCGCGAGTCGGAGAGCCGTGCCGCCCGCCTCGACGAGCGCAGCGCGATCGCTCGTGAGCTGCACGACGTGGTCGCGCACCACGTCGCCTCGATGGTGCTGCGCGTCGGCGTCGCCCGGCACGTGCTACCGGATGTGGATCCCCGCGTCGCGGACGTCTTCGACGACGTGTACAGCACCGGCACCACGGCCCTGGCGGACCTGCGCAAGCTGGTCGCGCTGCTGCGCGACCCCGATGGGGTACGCGGTGACGCCGCCCTGACCGCGATCGAGCCCTCGGCGCTCCCGGCCGCGCTGGGGGCGGCCGTCGACCGGGTCCGCCGCTCGGGGCTGGTGGTGGACGCGGACATCGCGCCGTCGGTCGGGCGCCTTGACGCCGTGCGCGGGCTGGCGGTGTTGCGGCTGACCCAGGAGGCCCTGACAAACGTGGCGAAGCACGCGGGGACGTCTGCTCGGGCGCGGCTGTCCGTCGAGGTCGTCGACGGGGACGTGCACTGGCAGGTCTCGGACTCCGGCGGCGGAGCCGTCCCGGCGGAACAGCCGCCGGGTGGTGGTCACGGCATCACCGGCATGCGGGAGCGCGTCGAGGTTCTGGGCGGCCGTCTCGAGGCCGGTCCGGCGAACGGCGGCTGGCGGGTCCGCACCGTCTTGCCAGCTCCGGGATTGCCGGCGACGCAGGCGCATGGTCCAGGAGTAGATGGGCCGGGAGTCGACGGTCCAGGAGTCGACGGTCCGGGACCGCCGGCGACGCAGCGGCACGGTTCGGCCGCCGAGCCGGCCACCGCGGCCGCACCGCCCTCGTCGGTGTCTCCGGTAGCGCCGCCGGAGCCGGCGTGATCCGCGTGCTTCTGGTAGACGACCAGCATCTGATCCGGGCCGGGCTCCGGATGCTGTGCGAGGCAGAGCCGGATATCGAGGTGGTCGGTGAGGCGGACAACGGCCGTGACGCCATCTCGCTGGCGGCCCGGCTGGTGCCCGACGTCGTCGTCATGGACCTGCGCATGCCGGGCGTCGACGGCATCACCGCGACCAGCCGCATACTCGCCGATCGCCCGGGCATCAGGGTGCTGGTCCTGACGACGTTCGGCGACGACGACCACCTCTATCCGGCGTTGACCGCGGGAGCGTGCGGCTTCCTGCTCAAGGACGCGCCGCCCATCGAGCTGCTCGACGGCATCCGGCGCGCCGCGGCCGGGGGAAGCCCGTTCAGCGAGGACGTGCTGCAGCGGCTGGTGCAGCGCGCGGTACACGCCCGCGCCGACGTGCCGCGGCCCGCGCCCGGCCTCACGGCGCGCGAGCAGGACGTTCTCCAGCTCGTCGCCGAGGGCTTGTCCAACAATGAGATCGCCGAGCGCCTTCACATCGGCGTGACGACGGTGAAGACCCACATCACGAGCCTCATGACAAAGACCGACAGCCCCAACCGCGTCCGCCTGGCCCTGTTCGCCCGCGGCGGGTAAGTGGGCGCACGGATGCTAAAGGCCGGAAACCCGTGGCGGTGGGTTCCCGGCCTTGCCATCTACCAAGCTATCTCGTGATCGCGGATCGTACCCGGTGGCCGTGCTCACTCGGCGGCCGGGCTCACGCGTCGGCCGGGCTCGTCCGGCGGCCGGGAACTCAACCGGCGCCTGGCTCCCCCCGCCGCGGCTGGCGATCGGCGTCAGCCCTGGCGGCCGTTCCAGCGCGGGTTCTTGCGGTTGATCACGACCATCCGGCCACGCCGGCGAGTGATGACCGAACCCGGCTTGCGCTTCAGCGACCTGAGCGAGTTGCGGACCTTCATGATGGAACCTCTCTCCGCGCCGGCCTGTGCGCCGGCACGCTGACGAAACGCCGATCGGGCGGCCGGCATTCCCACGCGGGAGCGGGTGTCGGTTCCGGTTGGCTGTCTACGAGGTTTCGGTATACTGATCCATGGTTTCGCCAGAAAGGGCCTTGCGACCGCGAGGCCCTTTCTGCGTAGGTAATGCATATTGGTGACACCTCACCATTGACCTACGACAATCGATGAGGACCGATCCAACCCCACCTCTGGATCGGCCCTAGCCCACCCCACCGCGAGGAGCCGTCATCATGACCGCCGAAACCCCGGTCCAGTCCCAGCGCAAGGTCGGGCGCGGTGAGCTCGCCCCCGGCTGCCCCGCGCACGCCGGCGCCGACGCCGTCTGGCGGATCCAGGACTACGCCACCGCCCGCGCCCTGCTACGTCACACCGACACGCGGCAGGCCGGTTTCGGCATCGAGAACGCCACGCGGCTCGAGGGCAAGATGCGGATGCCGGTGCTCTATCGCGACGGCGCCGAGCATCGGGAGCACCGCCGGCAGACCGCGAAGTACTTCACGCCGCGGCGGGTCGACACCGCGTACCGGTCACTGATGCACCGCCTCGCCGACGAGCAGTGCGACGTGCTGCGCCGCCGCGGCGAGGCGGACCTGTCCGACCTCTCGTTCCAGCTGGCCGTCGCGGTGGCGGGTGAGGTCATCGGCCTCACCGAGGGCCGGGGCAGCATGGCCAAGCGGCTCAACCGCTTCTTCGACAACGTCGATGTCGAGCGAAACTGGCGCAGCCTGAAGTCGATCTACGGCCAGCTGCGCAACAACTTCGCGGTGTTCGCGTTCTACTGGCGCGACGTGCGGCCCAACGTCATCGCCCGCCGCAAACAGCGCCGCGACGACCTCATCTCGCACCTGATCGACGAGGGCTGCAACATGGGCGAGATCCTCGGCGAGTGTGTGACCTTCGCGGCGGCCGGCATGATCACCACCCGGGAGTTCATCACGCTGGTGGCCTGGCATCTCTTCTCGGACGACGAACTGCGGCTGGCGTACGTGGAGGGCAGCGAGAAGGAGCGCGTCGCCATCCTGCACGAGATCCTGCGCCTCGAGCCGGTGGTCGCCAACCTCACCCGGACCGCGACCGCGGACATCTCCGTCGACGGTGCCCGCGGCCCGGTCACGATTCCGGCCGGCGCCCGGGTGGACATCGGCGTCGCGGCGGCCAACATGGACCAGGCGGCGGTCGGGGCGGACCCGGGCGCGGTCTGCCCGGCCCGCCCGCTGGCCGACGGCGTCGGCGACGCCGGCCTGTCGTTCGGCGACGGGCCGCACCGCTGCCCCGGCGCGTACATCGCGATCCAGGAGACGGACATCTTCCTGACCAAGCTGTTCGCGCTGCCCGGGCTGCGGATGGTCCAGGCACCCACGGTACGGATCAGGCCGGAGATCGCGAGCTACGAGCTGGTGGGGATGCGGCTGACCGTCGGCTGATCAGCGCCGGAAGATCGTCATCGAGTGGCCGACCTGGTCGATCTTCGTGCTCGTGGCCATCAGCATGCGCAACCGGAACGTCGACCTGTCGATCCGGTCATTCGATACGACGAGCAGTCCATGGACCTGATCCGGGGGGACGTCCGTGGGGTCGGGCGAGTCGATGCCGTAGTAGACGGGGTCGCCGCCGCCCTGGTACGCGAGCCAGACCTTCTCGCCGGGGTACTTCTCGCGCAGCAACTTCGCCGTCCGGCCCAGGTCCTGGCCCCAGTCGGAGTTCGAGTCGTGCAGGCGCAGGTACGTCTTGGACGGCCCGCCGAACGCCTCGTTGGAGTACGGCAGGTAGTACGGGAACGTCCGCACCGAGCTGACCCCCACGAACAGCACCAATGCCGCGGTCACCACGGGCACCCATCGCAGGCGGACCGCGACCACGGTGGCCGCCGCGACCGCCAGGAACATCGGCATGAAGATGACGTACCGGGTGCCGAAGTTGCGGGACTCGTTCAGCGTCACCGCGAACAGGACGGCCGGAGGTACGAGCACGTACGGCGCCGCGGGCCGGAACCGGCGCAGGCTCAGCATCGCGGCCGCACCGGCCAGCCACAGCGCAAGCATGCCGAGCGGGGTCTTCACCAGCATCGCGACCGGCTGGTAGTACCACAGCGAGCCCTGGTACTGGCGGCCGAACAGGAAACCGCCGAAGCGGTGCCATTCGAAGCCGAACTGGACGCGCATCCCGTCCCGGAACGGCGCAGGGAACGGCATCAGGTTGACCAAGAGCCCGTGCAGGCCGCCGAAGGACGGCACGTCGGCCGGGGTGGACCAACGCAACCGCGGGTCGACGGCGACATACGTCAGCCACACCGTGGCCACGGCGATGGCCCCGACGGCGGCCGCCCACGCCACGCCCTTCCAGAAACCGCGTGCGGTGCGGCTGCTCTGCCAGACGGACAAGACCGCAAGGAGCAGCAGCACCGGGACGGCGGGCAGCACGCTCATCTTCGTGGCCACGGCCGCGCCGAGCGCGATCCCGGCGAGTGGGAGATAGCGGCGCGGGTACCGGCGGGCGCGCCACAGCAACCAGACGCACGTCACCAGGAAGCCCGCCGCAAGCACGTCCAGCGTGGCCAGCGAACCGTGCGCGATGAGATCTGGTGAGAACGCGTACAGGGCCAGCGCCACCAACGCGGCGCCGGGACCGACGAGGTCGCGGGCGAACGCGAAGACGACCAGCCCGAACAGCAGCGTGAGGATGATGATCGGCAGGCGGGCCAGGAACATCAGCCGCCACGGGTCATTGCCCGAGGCATACAGGACGTGCTCACCCAGCTCCCAGTGGTCGCCGGAGAACCCCGGGTCGAGTCGCGGGTGGGCGAACGCCAGACCGGCCGCCATGATGAGTTTGCCCAGCGGCGGATGCTCGAAGTTGTATCGCAGGGTGTGCTGGTCGAGGTAGGTGACGGCCGTGCCCACGTACACGGGCTCGTCCGTCGTCGGGGTCTCCTGCACGGCCGATACGACCATCGCGATCGCCATCTCGGCGAGCAGCGCGACCACGACGAGCGCGAACAGCCACCGCCGGTGCCGCCGCAGCGTCTCGAACCGGCCCGCCGACCCGCCGGCGTCCGGCGGCACGTCGGTCCCGCGATCGTCGAGATCGAGCAGCGCGTGCTGGTCCTGCGTCATCGCCTCGTTTCGCCCGGTGCGCGTCCGAGCAGAGCTGCCACTCTGCCTACGTGTCATGAATCATGGCACGGCCTTACGCGTCGGCGTTCCGGCCCTCGCCGCGGCGGCGCAGCATGCTGAGCCCGGGCAGTCCGGTGATGGCCAGGTGTAGGTCCTCGGTGACCTCCAGCAGCTTGTGTATGTCGGGGCCGACCTGATCGAGCTTGGCGAGCAGCGGCATCACGTCGTCGATCAGGTGCTCGCGCAGCCGCGGCAGCTCGTCGATCATCCGGATGGCCGCGCTTACCTCGTCCGGCGACAGCTCCTGCACGAACCGCGCGGCCAGGGGAGCCCCTTGACGCAGCGTCGGCGCGTACCCGCCGAGAAGGTCGTTGGCCTCGATCGCCGCCGCCTCGGCCTGGCCCACCACGGCGGACGCCGCGCCCGTGATCGCCGCGGCGTCTGCGACGAGCGCGTTCGCGGCGTCCGTCGTTTTGGCCGCCTGATTCACCACGCGGGCCGCCGCGGTGGCCACCGCGGCCGCCTCCTCGACCGCTAGTGCCGCGGCGGCCGCGATCGCCCGGGTCTCGCGGATCGCGTCGTCGGCCACCTCCGCGGTCGCGGCGACTCGCTGGACCAGCGCCTCGGCCTTTTCGGCGATCACGGAGATGCGGTTCACCAGCAGCTCCGCTTGGCCCAGCAGGCCGATCATCCGGACCGGCACGGTGGTGAGGGACGCCGCGGACTCGAGGATCTGGCCGACCGCGTACCGGCCCAGCTCGATCAGCGCGGAAGGGGAGGGCAGGATGGCCATGACACCCATTGTGCGGCTCCCGTCCAGCCCGCGTGTCCGTTCACCGTCCGTGCACAGGTACGCGCCATGGGTCGAAGGTGGAGGGCAATTCTTCACCGGAACCGACCCGGGGGGCCCATTCGGATCACCGGCACGGCACTATGCATGGGTGCGACGTACGGGAGTCTGGATTTCGGCGGTGGCGGCCATCGCGATCTTGGGGGGCGTCGGCCTGGTGGGAGTCGGGATGATGCGCGGAGGAGACGGCGGCGGCGTGCTGCCGCTCGCCGGCACGTTCCCCGATGCTCCATCGCCGACGGCCAGCCCGACACCCACCGGCCCCAGCCCGGAGGAGCTGGCCGCGCAGCGGCGCGCCGCTCAGGTCAAGGCGCTAAACGCCGCGCTGAAGAAGTACGCGGCGACCGTCCCCGAGTTCTCCGTCGCGGTGCTGGACAGGAAGACCGGCCGCCTGTATTCGTTCCGCGGCTCCGAGCGGTACGAGACCGCCAGCGTCGTCAAGGTGCAGGTGCTCGCCTGCCTGTTGCTCACCGCGCAGGACAACGATCGCGACCTCACGGCGACCGAGCTGTCGCTGGCCAAGCGGATGATCCGGGCCAGCGACAACGACGCCACCACGGCGCTGTTCTCCCGGCTCGGGCGCGCGCCCGCGATCAGCAAGTGCAACAAGCACCTCGGCTTGACCCAGACCACGGTCGCCAGCTCCTGGGGGCTCACCAAGACGACCGTCAACGACCAGGTCAAGCTGCTCGCCAAGCTGGTGGACAAGAAGGGTCCGCTGGACGCCGGATCGCGCGACCTCGCCTTCGACCTGATGAGCACCGTCGATCCCGACCAGGACTGGGGCGTACCGGCCGTGGCCAAGACGGGCGAGGAGGCGACCGTGAAGAACGGCTGGCTGCCGCGTTCGACCGAGGGCAACCGCTGGATCATCAACACGGTCGGCCGGGTCACCGCCGATGGAGACGGCGACATCGACGTGTCCATCGCCGTGCTGTCGCACGGGCACAGCAGCATGCCCGGCGGCATCAAGGTGGTGGAGAAGGCCGCCAAGATGACTCGGCAGTACCTGAAGTACTGACTGCCTCGCCTGCCGGCCTGAGCCTGTCATGCTGGCGGAATGCGAAGCATGAGCCGCGGAGAGGCGATGGCGTTCCTTGCCGAGGGCACCAGGACCGGCAAGCTCGCCACGGCCTCCCGGACCGGCGCACCACACGTCGCGCCGCTGTGGTTTGTCGTCGCCGGTGACGACCTCGTGTTCACCACCGGCCGGGACTCGGTCAAGGCGCGCCACCTGCGGGCCAACCCGCGCGCCGCGCTGGCGGTGGACGTCGAGGCGTTTCCGTACCACTTCGTCGTCGCGCGCGGCCCGGTCAGGGTCGAGGACGACGCCGCCGACCTGCTCACCTGGACCACTACGATCGCTGCCAGGTACGTACCGCCCGGGCGCGCCGAGGAATACGGCCGCGTCCACGCCGAGGCCGGCGAACTGCTCTGCCGCCTGGGTGGGGAACACGTCACCGGTGCCCGCGACGTCGTCGCCTGAGCTAAGGAACAGCGATGCAGACCACCACCCTCGGTCCGCTCACGGTCAGCCGCCTCTGCCTCGGCGCGATGCTCATGGGTGCCGAAACCCCGGCCGGCGAGGCGCACCGGATGCTGGACTGGTTCCGCGAGGCGGGCGGCACATTCATCGACACCGCCGACACGTACGGCGACGGCGGGTCCGAGCGGACCCTGGCGCCGTGGCTCGCGCGGCACCGGGACGAGGTGGTGATCGCGACCAAAGTGCGGTTCGCCGTCTCCGACCCCGGTGGCGAGGGACTTTCCCCGGGCCGGATCCGGGCGGCATGCGACGCGAGCCTGCGCCGGTTGGGCATCGACGTTATCGACCTGTACCAAGTGCACGGACCCGATCCGGCGGTGCCGATCGAGGACACGCTCGCCGCGCTCGACGGCCTGGTCCGCGCAGGCAAGGTCCGCACGCTGGGCGCGTCCAACTTTCCGTCCTGGCTACTCGCCTGGTCGGTGGCGGTCCAGGACCGCGAGGGCTGGGCGCCGTTCGTCAGCCTGCAACCTCAGTACTCGCTGGTCGAACGCTCCGCCGAACTCGACCTGCTGCCGTTCTGCCGGGCCGCCGGGCTCGGCGTGCTGCCGTGGGGTCCGCTCGGCGCTGGCTTCCTCACCGGCCGGTACACGCGTAACCACATGCCGGACGGCCGGGTCACGCAGGCCGCCGACGACCTTGAGGAGGCGGCGCACCGGCGGGCCGTCGAACGCAATTTTCGGGTCGTGGACGCCGCGACCGCCATCGCGGCTCGCCGCAACCGGCCTATCGCGCAGATCGCGCTCGCCTGGCTGCTCGGCGTGCCAGGTGTGGCCGCCCCGATCATCGGGCCGCGCACGCTCGACCAACTCGACGGCATACTCGGCGCTACCGACATCGACCTCGACGCGGACGAGCGGCGGGCGCTGGAGGAGCCGGCCCCGCCGCCGCAGGTCTCGCCGCACCGCATGCTGCACGAGCAGATCGGCCTCCCGGACGTTCCGTCGCTGCGCCGCCCACTACCGCGTTAGTGCCAGGCCAGGGGAAGCGGAACGGGCCGCAGACGCGCAGGTCAGGTTATGTTTCCAAGGGTGAACCTGGGACACCAGGGCTCTCGTCGGCCTCGAGACGTGCCTCCCGGCGCTTCGTCCACCAGCTCACCGACTGGCTGACGATCACCACCAGGACGACCGCGGCGACCACGCTCTCCCACGGCTCCGGGAAGATCGAGCCGCCGGCCACACCGATGCCGGCGTAGACGACCGACCACAGCACGGACGCGGGCACGTTCGCCACCACGAAGATGCGCCACGGCACACCCGCGAACGCCGCCGCGAGCAGCACCGGCACCCGTCCGCCGGGGAGCAGGCGGGACACCAGTAGCACCGAGATCTGGTTCCGGTGCAGCCGTTCCTTCACGGCCGCCAGGCGTTCCTCGTCGCGCAGCCAGTGCAGCCGCCGGGCCAGCTGCTCGCCGCCGGCCCGGCACATCGCGTACATGACCAGGTCGCCGGCGTAGGCACCGGCCGCACCGGCCGCGATGACCAACACGACCACCAGCGGGTTGTTGTGGAAGGCGAGCGCGGCGGCGCTACTGACCGCGGCGCCCGTCGGCACCACAGGCACGATCGCCCCGAACGAAACGACCAGGAACAGCCATCCCAGCGCGCCAAGCTCATGGATCACGTGCGCACCCTCTTAGGGGTACCGCCGTCGCGCTCGATCATGCCGGCCCGATCGTCAGCGTCTCGCCGTGGTCCAGCACCCGTACCTGTGTGTCCGGCGCGGTCCGCGCCGCGCGGCGAGCGAACTCTTCCCCCGGCTCGGAGAACATGTGCGGCCGGACCCGGGTCAGACCGATCGGCCAGAACGTGCCGTAGTGAACCGGCACGGCCCAGGACGACTTCACCCGGCGCAGCGCCTCGGCGCCCGCCGCCGCGTCGAGGTGGCCGTGCGAGCCGAGCGTCGGGCCCCAGCCGCCGACCGGGATCAGCGCCAGATCCAGCGGTGCGAGTTCGGACATCTCGTCGAACAGGCCGGTGTCGCCGGCGTACCAGCTCCGGGAGACACCCTCCACGACGAAGCCGAGCGCCACCGCCTGCGAGCGCGACCACGGCCCGCGGCCGCCCGGATGGGCGGCCGGCACGGCCCGGATCTTGACCGCGCCCACCGCGGTCTCCTCGCCCGGCGCCAGCTCGACGCACCGGTCGGCCCAGGCCGGGCCCATGGCCTGCGCCACGAACCCCGCGGCTCCGCGCGGCACGATCAAGAGCGGCGTGCCGGGCACGGCCCGTAGCGACGGCAGATGGAAGTGGTCGGCGTGCAGGTGCGACAGCAGTACGGCGTCAGGCGCACCCGGCAGCCGCGGGGTGGGGCCCGCCATCCGGCGCAGATGGACCAGCCGGTCGGACAGCAGCGGGTCGGTGAGGAACGTGGTGCCGGAGTCGACGAGCCACATGGTGCTGTGCCCCCACCAGGTCACACTCGTCTCGCTCACGATCCAACGGTACGGGACGGCGCACACAGGCGTTTCAACGCGCGGCCACACCGCTGCGCGTACACCCTCTGCAGCAGGATGGCGATCGGACCGGCCAGGACCATGGGCCAGCGCGCCGGCACGCTGAATGCGGTCACCCGGAACCAGACCCGGTCCTGGTCGTCGCGTTCGACCACGAACGCCTCCTCGCCGCGTGCCTGATGTCCGGGCAGCGTGCCGTACCCGAAGCCGGCCCGGCGCGGCTCGTCGATCACATAGACCACCTCGCACGGCGCGGCGACCGGCCCCAGCCCGATGGTGAGCCGCACGCCCGGCGCGGCCCGTGCGGCGTCCGCGCGCACCCTGGCCCCGGTGGCCCGGTGCATCCGGAACGTCAGGACGGCGTCCCGTGCGCACGCGAACACGTCAGCGCCCTCGCCGATCAGCGTCCGGTAGCGCAAGCGGTTGTAGTGGGGCGGTAGCGGCTCCTGCCGCGTCGCGCCGACCTCGGCGTAGGTCAGATGGGTCACGTCTCTCCTCCCGGTCGTACCGGATGTGCCCGGACCGGGCGCGGCTCCAACGTTGCACGTCTCGACATGCTCCGGCCGCATGCTTCCGGCACACTGACCGCGTGACCGGACCACGCTCGGCCGTCGTCGTCAACCCCGTCAAGGTGCCCGACATGGATCAGCTGCGCCGCTTCATCTGCTCGGGCCTCGCCGAGGCGGGCTGGCCGGAGCCGGCGTGGTTCACCACTACGCCCGAGGATCCGGGGGACGGCATAGCCGCCCGAGCCGTCGAGGAGGGCGCCGAGCTGGTGTTCGCGTGCGGCGGCGACGGCACGGTGATGGCCTGTGTGACCGCGCTGGCCGGCACGGACGTCGCGATGGCGGTGCTGCCCGCCGGCACCGGCAACCTGCTCGCCGCCAACCTCGGGCTGGCCGGCGACGCGGCGACCGGCGTCCAGGTGGCGCTGGATGGCGGGCGCCGGCGCATCGACGTGGGCGTCCTCGGCGACCGGTGCTTCGCGGTAATGGCCGGGATGGGCTTCGACGCACAGATGCTGGCGGGTACCTCGGAGCGGGCGAAGAAGCGCATCGGGTGGCTCGCGTACGTCGGCGGGGGGATCAAGCACCTGCGGGATCGCCCGATGCGGGCGCGGATCGTGCTCGACGGCGGGGCGCCGATGCCGCGGCGTCCGCGTAGCGTCGTCGTCGGCAACGTGGGGCGGCTGCAGGGCGGCGTACGGCTGCTGCGCGAGGCCCGGCCCGACGACGGCAAGCTCGATGTCGCGATCCTCAGCCCCAACAGCCTGCGGCACTGGGCGGCGCTGGCCTGGGGGGTGATCCGGCGCAACAAGCGGGTGCCGCTGATGGAGACGTATACGGCCGAACGGGTCGAGATCTACAGCAACCGCGCGCAGCCTCGCCAGCTCGACGGCGACCTCATCGAGCCGGGCAAGAACATGCTGATCCGCGTACGGCACCGCGCGCTGCTGCTGTGCGTGCCGCAGCCGGACAGTGACCCGGACCTCGCGTACGACGCGGAGGCCGCCGCCCGTGCCGCCGAGGAGGTGCGCGCCGCCGCCGAGGAGGCGGCGTGAGCAGCGCGGCGAGACTCCAGCGGCGGGGCTCCGTGTAGGCCCAGGTCTCGCGGGGTATTCCCGGGCAGACCTCCTGAACCCGAAAGCGAGTCCCCACGATGGCCACCCAGCACGATGTCCGACCGGTCGCCTCCGCCGACGATGGAAGCGTCAAGGAACGGGCCGGATGGGCGCCGGTGGGCCATTTCGCCGAGCGCAGTGTCCTCGGCCTGATCGCGGTCGTCGCGCTCGGCGCCGGCTTCGGCATGTTGCTGATCTTGGTACGGTGGCGCTGGCAGCCGCTCCAGCGATTCGACAGCAATGCCGACAACTGGCTCAATGAACTGGTTTCGGCCCACGCGGCCGCGGTCGCGGTGCTGAAGTCGGTCGCAGCCCTCGGCGGCCGGCCGATCATGCTGTGGCTGGTCACCATCGCGGTGGTGGTGTTGCTGATCCGGCGCCGGCCCCGGCTCGCGATCTACCTGGTGGTGGCCGGCGTCGGCGCTCTGCTGCTGGACCCGTCGTTGAAGACGCTCGTCGGGCGCCTGCGCCCGGTCGTGGAGGCGCCGGTGGCAACCGCGCCCGGCAACAGCTTCCCGAGCGGGCACGCGCTCGGCTCGATGGTGGTGTACGGCGCGCTGCTGCTGGTCTTCCTGCCCGCCGTACCGCCGCGCTGGCGCAAGGCCGTGATCGGGTTCGTCGCGGCCGTCATCGTGGCCATCGGGATCACCCGGGTCGCGCTCGGCGTCCACTACGTGTCCGACGTGCTCGCGGGCTGGCTGCTGGGCGCGGCGTGGCTCGGCGTCACCGCGTACGCGTTCCGGCTCTGGCGCCGCGAGGCCGGCCACCCGGTGCCGCCGCTGGATGACGGTCTCGAGCCGGAGGCGGGGCCGGACATCAAGCCCGCACCGGCCGAGCGGCGCGTGCTGCCGCACCCGTGGATCACCGCCGCCGAGATTCTCACCGGTTGGGTCCTGGTCTTCGGCATCCTCTACGTCACCGGCTACGCGCTCACGCACTGGACCGAGGGCACGTGGCTCGGCTCGTTCGACGACGGCGTGCCGCGCTGGTTGCAGTCGTTCCGGACGCCGGCCTTCGACCACGTCAGCTACTTCTGGAGCAAGGCCGGCGACACGCACGCGATCCTGGCGGTCTCGCTGGTCTTCTGCCCGATCGCGCTGGCGTTGTGGCGGCAGTGGCGGCCGGTGCTCTTCCTCGTGCTCACCATGTTCGGCGAACTCACACTGTTCCTGTGCAGCGCCGCCGCGGTGAACCGGCCGCGGCCGCCGGTCCAGCAGCTGGACGGCCAGATGCCCACGTCGTCGTTCCCGTCCGGCCACATCGCGGCGACGATGTGCCTCTGGGTGGCGATCGCCCTGCTGGTCATGCCCCGGGTACGGCACTGGTGGCGCTGGATCTTCGTGGCGCTCGCGGTGGTGATGCCGATCGGGGTGGCCGTGTCGCGCATGTACCGCGGCGAGCACCACCCCACCGACGTCCTCGGCGCCGTGCTGCTCACCGCCCTGTGGCTAGGCGTCCTGTGGTGGTCGGTGCAGCCGAACGCGGACATCCGGACGGCCACCGAAGCCGCCGCGAAGGCTGAAGCCGTCCAAAGCGCCTCGCGCGACGGCGCGGCCGCCCACAACGCCCCCGGGCCTCGCCGCGCGTGACGCTGCGGTTCATGACCTGGAACGTCAAGACCGGTGGGATCGACCGCGGCCGCCCGGACCGCCTCCCGGCCATCGCCGCCGTGATCGATCGGGAACGGCCCGACATCCTGGCTCTGCAGGAACTGCGCGACTTCGACCGGCACGGCGGCCGCCGGATGCGCGAGCTCGCCCGCACGGCCGGGATGACCGCGCACCTCGCCGGTTCGATCTTCGGCCAACCGGTCGCGGTGCTGGTGCGGCCGCCGCTACGGATCGCGGACCGCACGTCGGTGCGGTGGCGGCTGCACCATGCGGCCGCAGTCGCCGCCGTGCCGACGGACGCCGGCCAGCTAGCCGTGGTGAGCACCCACCTCAACCCGGTCTCGCCGGAGCGGCGCAGGCGCGAGGCGCGCTGGCTGGCCGCCCGCTACTCCTCGCGGGCGGGGCTGGTCGTGCTGGCCGGCGACCTCAACGCCCTCGACCCGGGCAGCGACCACGCGGACGAGCTGGCCCGGCTCGCGGCCGGCTATCGGCGCCGCCACCTGGCCGCCGACGGCACCGCGGACACTCGCGCGATGGCCGCGTTCGCCTCCCGCGGGTTTGTCGACCTGTGGCCGGTGGTGGGTAGGGGCGACCGGCGCACGGCGCCCACGACCGGGGGCGGTGGCCCGGAGTTCTCCGGGATGCGCCTCGACTATGTCCTGGCCGGCGCCCCGGTCGCCGGGCGCGCCCGGGACGGGTACGTGGTCCGCGGCGGCTACGCCGAGCGCGCCTCCGACCACTACCCGGTCGTGGTGGACTTCGATCTCGCCGCGGGTAGCGGCGGTGGCTAACGGCGGTTCGTGCAGAGCCGCCCGGAGGCGGCCACCTGGTCGACGCTGTAGACCACGGCCACCGTGAAGCAGTAGTCGGACTGCTCGTTCAGGCCGTACACGACGTAGTTCGTGGCCCCCGCCGGCAGCTGCTGGAATGCGCGCTGCTCCTGCCCGGCCCGCCCGCCCGAGATCAGGACCGGCCCTTCGGCACCCCTCGGGTAGGTCCACGTCAGCGACACGCTGTCGCGGTTGTCCTGCAACCGGACGCGTTGCGGTGGCGTGCCGGCTAGCGCCGACCGGTTGGGTGCCGATCGTCGGGACGCCGACTGTCCGGGTGCCGACCGGGTGGATGCCGGGACAGCCGGCACGGACGCGGCCGGCGCGGAGGCCGCCACCGAGGCGGCGGCCTTCGGCGTGCCGGCGCCGCGCGGCAGTGTCGCCACCACGACGGCGGCCGCGACAGCGATGCCGGCGACCAGCAGAGCGACCAACACGAGCGGCCGCCAGGAACGCGAATCGGGCTTCTCCACCGGTACGGGCAGCCGCCGGTCCGCCGTCGTGATCCGCGTCGACGGTGGCAGCTGCACCGCCGCCCCGACCCGGATCTGCCGGTCGTCCGCGCCGATCTCCGGCGCACGCTGACCGGTGGGCTCCGGCGGCGTGTCGGCCCGCGCGTGCCGCCCGGTCCGGTCGCCCGGCGTCGGGTGGACGTCGCTCAAGTAGAGCGGCTGCTGGTACGCGGTGCCGTTGGGATCGGTCTCGCGGTCGTCCGGCTCCGGATCCGGATCGTATTGCCGCTCAGGAGGGACGGGCCGCCGACCGGCGTGCGCGCCGACCGGAGTGACGCCCGGGGCAGCGGGCCGGTGCACCGGCATGACCCCCGGAGCATCGCCCGATCCGCTGGACTGCGCGCCGCGGCCGCAAACGTGCTGCCCCGACGCGGACGCCCGGGCCAGGTCCGCGGCCTGCCGCGCGAGTGGATGATCGGCGGGCAGGTACCGCGCACACAGTTCCTGGACCAGCGCGAGGTGCTCCATCGACTCGGCGGTACGCCCGCACTCGCGTTCCATCGCCCCGAGCCGGGCCAGCATCTTGATCCCGGCGGGCGCGGCGTCGCCGTACCTCTGGCGTTGGCGGGCCCAGGCGTCGGCGAGCCGCGCGCGGGCGGCCGTGCAATGACCCGCCGCGTGCTCGGCCGTGGCCAGATCGGCCTCGGCGGCCAGGACCCGGGCCGAATCGGGGCCGTCGAGCCCGGCCAGCTCCCCGACGAGGTCGTGGTAGAGCTGCGCGGCCCGGCCGTGGTTGCCGATGCGGTGCAGGACGGCCGCGTGCAGCGCGGCCACGGCGACGGTGCGTTCGTCGTGCGGGCCGTGCAGCCGGTCCTCGGCGGCGTGCGCGAAGCCGGCCCAGAGGCGGGCGGCGTGCGCGTCGCCCAGCGCGATGAGGATGCGCGCGAGCAGGGCGGCCGCGGTCGCCAGGTCGGGCGAGGCGTGCTGCGGATCGGCGTCCACGGGATCCAGGGCGTCGGTGAGAACGGCCCGAGCGCCGATGAGGTCCCCCGCGGACGTCATCGACTGCGCCTGGGCGGTCAGTTCGGCGAGCGGAGGGGGCACGTGCCTCATAGTGCTTGGTCGACCACGATAGGTACAACCCCCGCGCCCCGTTGTTCCTCAGCTACGGTCCGGCCGTGCTGGCCGGGCGTCACGGCGCCGGGGTAGAAACAGTCATGACCGCCGCCGACCTGAAGCGCGAGGTGCTGGTACGGCACCTGGAGACCTGGGCGCCCGCCGCCCTGCACCGGGCCCGTCGGGCCACGTACGCCCACGGCTACGCGGACGCCGACGGCGGCGCGCTGGCGGAGGCGGCGCTGCGGGTCTTCGCCGAGCAGGCCGATCTGGTGCGCGGCCGCGAACTCACCATGGTCGCCGTCGGGAACGACGTGACCGCGGTCGCCAGGCGGCTGGAGGCGGTGCCGAACACCGGGACCGGACTCACCGTCCAGACCGTGTCGGGCGGGACCGACGAGCGGCTCGACGTTGCATTGTCGGCGGTCGGCGCGGCACGCGTACCGCTGCTGGGTTTCCTCGATGCGACCGGCGCCGGTGTGGCGCCCGCCGCGGCCACCGTCGCGGCGCTCGCCGCGGGAAAGCCGGCCGAGGCGCTGCTGGTGCTGGCCACGGACGCGGTGCCCGATGTGGACGCCTACCGGACCGCATTGCGCGCCGCCGGATTCCCGCTGGCCGCGGCGGTCGAGCTGGTCGACGGCTCCGGCGGCGGCCAGCTGCTGGTCTTCGCGACCGGCCTGGGCAAGAGCCTGGAGAGCTTCAAGGAGACGCTGTGGGCGGTGGACGAGTTCGCGGGCGTACGGTATCGCGACCCCAGCGACCCCGAGCGGCACCTCATCGACATCTCGCTGAACCCGCACCCGGGGCCACTGCGTCGCGTGCTGCTCCACCATCTCGACGCGGTGGGGGAGGCGACGGTGACGGAGCTGCGGACGTACGCGCTGACGGAGACCGTCTATCGCGCGGCCGACGCGACCCGGGTGCTGCAAGCGCTGCTCACCGCGGGTTCGGTGACGCGAAGGCCGGAACAGGGCCGGCTCGGCGGCGACGTGGTGATCGCCGCCAAGCGCTAAGTCAGGCGGACTTGTCCTGCTTCCAGGACAGCGGGCCGGGCAGGTCGACGCGATGCGCTCGCGCCTTCGAGTTCCAGGACCAGCGGCCGATCTTGATGCTCCAGGACGAGAACCCGTTCTGGGTGAAGTTCAGGATGATCGGCCCGAACTTCTTGCGGCTACGGAACATGAGGCCCATCGGTATGTCCTCCAAGGATTCGCTGTGGTGAATCCTTGATACCCCGATCGTCCGATTCGGCAAACGCGACCCGCCGCGTCAGCGCGGCTGCCAGGCGTCCGGGCGGGTGGTCAGCTTGCGGACATGGGCCGGCATCCGGCCGCTGATCAGCTCGGCAAGGCTGACCTCGTCGACGACCTCGCGGACCGCCGCGCGGACGGCCACCCAGAGGTTCGGCAGGTTCTCCGCGGCGCCGGAATACTGGGTCTCCTCCGGCCGCAACCCGCGTACGCCAGCCAGCGGCCCGTCGACCGCGCGCAGGATCTGACCGATCGTCACGTCTCGCGGGGAGTGTGACAGGGTGTAGCCGCCCTCCGCGCCACGCTGCGCCCGGACCACGCCGGCGCGGCGCATGTCGGCGAGCACCGCTTCGAGGAACTTCCGGGGCATCTGCTGGTCCTGGGCGATGGCCTGGGCGGACATCAGGGCCGGGTAGGCGTGGGCCAAGCTCAGCGCCGCCCGTACGGCGTAGTCGCCACGCGCGGAGATTTGCACCTCACCATCATGCCCCGCGTACGTCCACCGGCTACCGCTACCCCAGGATCTATCGGAATGTAGGCATTTCCGCTATGTCGGCCGGCGAGTGCTGAGCGGGCACGAGGGTGCCGCCGCCGGTCAAGACGTCCGCGCGGAAGGCACCCGGGCTCATGCCGACCTCGCGGTGGAAGAACCGCCCGAAGTTGGTCGGTTCGGGAAAGCCGAGCCGGCGGCCGATCTCCGCGACCGACAGCGGCGTACAGGCGAGCAGCCGCCTAGCCTCGAGCGCCACCCGGTCATCGACGGCCTGCTTGGCGGTGCGGCCGCTCACTGCGAGGCTGGCCCGGGTGAGCGTGCGCACCGAGCAGCCGAGCCGGGCGGCGTAGTCCTCGACCCGCCGGCTATGCGGGTGGCCCTCCTCGAGCTGCCTCCGGAAACGCGCGTAGGTGCGGCTCTCGGCCGTCGTGGCGTCGGGTTCGTCGTCCGCCGTCAGCAGTGCGATCCGCAGTAACAGGACGGCCAGCTGGTGGCGCAGCAGCGCGGACGCGACCGCGCCCGACGAATGCCGGTCGCAGTCGACCGCGAGCTGGGCGAACTCGCTGATGACCGCATCCTCGTCCTCGCCCGCCAGCTGCCACCGGGCCGGGCCGGACGGATCGTCCACTCCGAGGCCCGCGACGTCGGCGGCCGAGAGCAGCTCGCGCCGCCAGGTCACCAGCGCGGCGTCCAGCCCGGGCTGGGTGCCGAACCGCAGCGCCTGACCCGGACGGATCCACAGCAGCGTCCCGGGCCGGCACGTCTGGGCGACGAAATCGACCTCGACCGTGCCGTGTCCGGCCGTAGTCAGGGCGAGCAGGTGGTACGGCAGCCGCCGGGGCGCGGGCTGCGGTGTGGCCAGCGAGCTTTCGGCCAGCGCACACGTGCCGACGCCCGCCCACGAGGGTGCCGGGGGCGCCGGTGCGGAGCCGGGAGGGCGCTGGCCGAGGTTGAGCATCGCGCCGACGGTAACCGGCCGCCACCAGGGATGCACGCGGGACGACGCAGGTCACGGATTGTCGACTGACCCATCACGAATGGTGCGACACAATCAGGCATAAAGCGACACGACCGCCGCTATTTGCGTTAGGTGCCCGAAGGCGAGGATTGACGGCCACCCCGAGATCTCCGATGCCCGCGGGCGCGCCGAGCCCGGTCACGAGCACGTTCTCGCGCAGGTTACCAAGACACTAAGCGATATCTTGTCCTGTTCTGCCCGGCGTCTGTGGTCCAGCAGTTGACTTACTCCGGTAACGTCCATTCCTTCCGGGTAGTGACGGGGCGCCGGAACACTAGGGGATGAAATGGGCGTGACAACGGACGAGCGAGACTCCGACGTGCGTGTTTTGGACCGGATCAGGAACAACCCGACCGGACGGCTGGTTCTCAAGATCGCTATTGGCACGCTCGGCACGCTGGTCGTGGTGCTGGGGATCGTGCTGATTCCGTTCCCGGGTCCCGGCTGGGCCATCGTGATCCTCGGTCTCGCAATCTGGTCCCTGGAGTTCGTCTGGGCCAAGAATCTCCTTGAGTTCACCAAGCGGCACGTCCGGTCCTGGACCCGGTGGATCGGCCGGCAATCGCTGCCCATACGCGCCGTCATCGGTGTCGTCGGCCTGATCTTCGTGGCCGCGATCGTCTGGGCCTCGGTACGCCTCAGCTTCGGCGTCGACCTCGCCGCAGTCGTCTGGAACTGGATAGGGCCCTGACCCGGGTTCGCAGCGGCGGCTCAGGGTCCGGTACAGTCGCTTCCGTTACGGGCGATTAGCTCAGCGGGAGAGCGCTCCGTTCACACCGGAGAGGTCACTGGTTCGATCCCAGTATCGCCCACATAGTTGGCAGTGCGCGAAGGCGCGAACCAGACCATGTCGGAGGCGGCCCACCAGTCCGTATCGCGGGACGCCGTCGGTTGGTCATCTCGGTCGCCTCGTCGCTATGTGGGTGTTGCCGCTGGCGGCAGCAGCCGCCGTGCTCGCGGCCGACCTGTGCGGCCTGAGTAAGGCCGAGGTAGAGCGGATCTGGCTGCCGTTCGCGATCTGGTTCGCCGCCCGCGCGGCCTTGCTGCCCGACCCCGGACGCAGCTTTTGGTTGGCCGCCCAGGCATTCACCCGCCCTGGCGGTCAATCACCTGCTGCTAACGCCGTGGTGACCGGTGAAGGCGGTTGGACCCGGCGCGGCCGTTGCTCAACGTCAATCCGGGGCCATCTCGAGGTTCGTGCTCAACTGCGTCCGAGATCCGTCCGAGTGCCTTGCCGGACACCGGTCCGGACAGATGCCATGCGACCTGCCAGTTCATTTGCTGGAGGTCAGCATGCAGCCTCAGGACACCGCCCGGCCGGATCAGAACATCGAACCGGATGTCATTTCCCTGGGCGCAGACACATTCACTTCCCCAAGACCGCCGAGATCTCGACTCCGGAAGCTGATCGAGGTTGTCTTGCTGGCACTCGGCCTGGGCGTTGTGCTGCTCGCAAGCCGCCACGTCGATCACTTCGCTGCCGCACCGCCACGTACGGCCCCTGGGGCCGGCGGGGCCATTGTGAAGCCGTCAATCTCGGCCGGCTCGGACTCGCCCTTGATCGTGGCCGGAACGTTCGCTAAGCCGGGCGGATGGCTGATCGTATCGGCGCACCGCGACCCAAGATTTTGCGGACCAGCGGAGGTGCGACTCGACGGTCACCCCACCGAAAACCGTCGCGTGGGAGAGGTACCAACGCCAGCAGACCCAGATCGCTTGTTCCTGTGGGTGCAGATCCCGAGTACGGCCACGGCGGGAACCCACGAGCTTGAACTCTTCGGGCCGCTGCCCGGTGGTCCGCCGCACTCCCTCTGCGCCGACGCGCCGGAGCACCAGGGACTCCTGGGACGGGCGCCGATCACGGTACTCGGGCGATAGCTGGTGGCTGGACCGTCCACAGTGACGACGGCACCTGACGTCATGGACAGACGGCCGTGACGGATCGGTCGGTGGGCAGGTACAGCGCCCGTTCCTGCGGGGTGAGGTCCCGGTTCACGGACCGGCAGATCTTCTCGATGGCGGCGGACGGGCTGGGCAGCGCGACGTTCCAGAGCCGTACCTTCCCGTCCCAACTACCGGTGGCCAGGGTGCGGCCGTCCGGGCTGAACGCCAGCGTGACCACGGACTGGGTGTTGCCCGTAATGACGGCGCGGGCGCGGCCGGTCGCGACATCCCACAGCCGCGCTGTGTAGTCGGCGCTCCCGCTGGCCAGGGTGCGGCCGTCCGGGCTGAACGCCAGCCCCCATATTCCTTGGGAATGTCCGGTGAGAGTGGCACGCAGTTTCCCATCAGGCATGTCCCACAACCGCACCCTGAGATCCCAGCCACCGGTGGCCAGGGTGCGCCCGTCCGGGCTGAACGCCAACCCATTCACGTCGTTGGTGTGGGCGGTAAGGGTTGCACGGGACTTCCCGCTGGAGGGATCCCACAGCCGGATGGTGTCGTCGTCGCTGGCGGTGGCGAGAGTGCGCCCGTCGGGGCTGAACGCGAGCTGCCAGGCAGGGGCGGTGTGACCGGTGAGGGTACGGACTTTCTCGGTGTCCAGATCCCACAATCGCACCTTGCCGTCCCAGTCTCCGCCGGCCAGGGTGCGCCCGTCCGGGCTGAATGCCATCTGGATTGCCACACCACGCAGCTGTGCGCGGGTTCGTTTGCTGGACACGTCCCACAGCCGGATCGTGCCGTCAGCACTTGAGCTGGCCAGAGTGCGGCCGTCCGGACTGAACCTCACCGAGGTCACCTCATTGGTGTGGCCGGCGAGGATGGCAGGAGGCTGGCCGCCGGTGAGATCCCACAGGCGGACCCTGCGGTCGCTGCCACCGGTGGCCAGGGTTCGCCCATCCGGGCTGAACGCGAGCGACCACAAATTGATGGTGTCGCCGGTAAAGCTGGCACGGGGCTGTACGGCGGTCAAATCCCACAACCGGGTGCCGCTCTCGCTGGCGGTGGCGAGCATGCGCGAGTCCGGGCTGACCGCAAACGAGCTCACGCCGCTGTCGAGATTGCCGTACGGTTGCCCGCTGGCCGCGTCCCACAGCCGCACAGTGGTGTCACGGCCAATTGTCGACAGGACGCGGCCGTTCCGGCTGAACGTCAGATCGTGCACATCGCCGGTGTGGCCGAGGAGGGTGGCGCGCGGTTTCCCGCTTGGCATGTCCCACAGCCGGGCGGTGTGGTCGTTGCTGCCGGTGGCCAGGGTGCGCCCGTCCGGGCTGAACGCCACCGCCCGCACCCCATCGGTGTGAGCGGTGAGGGTGGTGCGCGGTTTCCCGCTGGGCATCTCCCACCACCGCACCGTGTGGTCATCGCTGGCGCTGGCGAGGGTGTGCCCGTCCGGGCTGAAGGCCACCGCCCACACGTACGCGATGTGGCCGGTGAGAGTCGGACCGGGTTGTCCGCTGGCCACGTCCCACAACCTGACCTCGTGGCGATCAGTGCCAACGGCCAGAGTGCGCCCGTCCGGGCTGAACTTGATCGACCAGTACGGATCGGTTTCGGCCCTGACCG
>DASYTU010000245.1:0-27415 GCA_036001925.1 Actinoplanes sp. | reverse complement strand
ACGGTCGCCCGCGAGACACCAGCGCGTCGCGCCACTGCCTCCAGGGTCGGCCGCTCCCGCGTGACCATCAGATCACTCCTCCGCCCGGCCATGGCTCTCCAGACCGCCACGCCGGATCACGTCCTGATACCACCGCGCGCTGTCCTTCGCCACCCGTTGCTGCGTGCGGTAGTCGAGGTACACGATGCCGAAACGCTTGGCGTAGCCGTCGGCCCATTCACAATTGTCCATCAATGACCAGACGAAGTATCCCCTGAGATCCAGCGCGCCCGGCTCGATCTGCCAGTTCATGTCCGTGACGGGCCCGACCGGCGCCCCGCTCGATCGGGTCGCCGTGGTCGTGACGGTTGCCGTCATGCCTTCACCGCTCCCTGGATGATGGGTGACGACCGCCGCTCCGGCCGCTCTCAACCGGTACAGCGTAAAGCCATTCACCTTTGCGGGGACCTACCGGAAGTTCCGGAACCGCGTCCGACATGTGGGACGGCTCAGGCGGCCTGCAACGCCATGATCAGACGCGGGTCGCCGGTGACCAGCAGAACATCCGGTTGGCGGCGGCCCATCAGGGTCAGCAGGAGCTCACTCGCCGTCCCGGTCGCCCCGGCGCGCGGGTGGTGGTCGTCGGTGTCGAGGATGGTGCCGGTGTCGAGCAGTGCGACGCCCGCGCCGCGCAGCCGGACGAACCATTCGTAGCTTGCGTCCGTCGCCACCAGATGGACGACGCCGTGCATGTCGGTCGGGCCCTTGCGCCGGCCGGCCGGCAACCAGGTGTCCAGCACCTCGTTCACGCCGTCCGCGGCCAGCTTCGTCTCGATGGGAGTCGGCCGCCCGGCCGCCAGTTCGGCGTCCCACCGGTGCACGGAGACCTCGTGGGCCATCCGGCGCTGCCAGAAGCCCGCCTTCTTCGCCTGCGCGGGCCATGTCCAGGCGGGAAACTCGGGGTCGAGCGCGTCCAGCGTCTCGATCGTCCCGGTCAGCTCGCGCCGCAACCCGTCCAGCGCATCCGGCCAATCCGGCCGCGGCACGGGCGTGACCCGTTCGTCCGGCTTCGTGGTCACGCCGCGTGCCACCGATTCCCGGACCCAGCGCAGCAGGCTCGTCAGATGTTCGACCAGGTCGGCTACGGTCCACCCAGGGCACGATGGCACGGCGACGTCGGGCCCGGTCTCGGTGACCGCGTCCTGCAGAGCCGGGCCGTCGGCTCGCAGAGCCGCGAGCCAGAAGTCCTTCGTCGCGTGCAGCCTGTTCATCGCAGATCTCCCGCTTCGGCCGGACGCCGGTGAGGCACCCGAGACACTTGAGCCTAGGGTGAACGTCGTGCCCGACGTTAGTGCTGACCACCCGACTGCCGCATCTCCGGAGAGTGACAATTCACTCCGGGCCTACACGACGCTACGCCTCGGCGGCCAGGCCGGCATGCTTACCGTCGCGCATGAAACGGACGAAATCGTAGCTACCGTACGTAACGCCGACGAAGATGTCCTCATTCTTGCCGGCGGCAGCAACGTGGTCGTCGGTGACGCGGGATTCCCGGGTCATGTGGTGCTTCTGCGGACCCGCGGGGTCCAGGTCGTCGAGCGGGGCGCGGAACACGTCGTGGTACGGGTCGCGGCCGGCGAGCCCTGGGACGACGTCGTCGCGGACACGGTCGCGAACGGCTGGGCCGGGCTCGAGTGCCTCTCCGGCATCCCGGGGTCCGCCGGAGCCACCCCGATCCAGAACGTGGGTGCGTACGGCCAGGAGGTCGCCCACACGATCGTGGCGGTGCACGCGTACGACCGGGCTGCGGACGAGATCCGGAGAATCACCCCCGAGGAGTGCCGGTTCGCGTACCGGTCGAGCGTCTTCAAGCACAACGACCGGTGGGTCGTGCTGGAGGTCGACTTCCGGCTCACGGTCTCGGCGGAGTCGGCCCCGATCCGGTACGGCGAGTTGGCCCGCCAGCTGGGCGTCGAAGCCGGCGACCGGGTACCGCTCGATCGCGCCCGGGACACCGTGCTGAAGCTGCGCGCGGGCAAGGGGATGGTCCTGGACCCGGACGACCGGGACACCTGGTCGGTGGGATCGTTCTTCACGAACCCGGTGCTGCCCGCGCTGCCCTCGGACGAGATGCCGCATTGGCCCGGCGAGGGCGGCACGGTCAAGATTCCGGCGGCCTGGCTGATCGAGCACGCCGGTTTCGGCAAGGGGTTCACGCGGGGCGGCGGGGTCGCGATCTCGTCCAAGCACACGCTCGCGCTGACCAACCGCGGGGACGGCACGACGGCCGCGCTCCTCGAGCTGGCACGGGAGATCCGTACCGGCGTGCACGCCCGCTTCGGGATCCTCCTGCACCCCGAACCGGTCCTCGTGAACTGCGCCCTCTAGCGCCGGTCCAAGGGGGTTTGGCGGTCGGTTGCCTTCACGGGCGCGGACGCGCCGGCGGCGGCTGGTCGGGTCGCGTCGGTTGGCGGCACGTGCTCGGGGGTGGTGGCGGTGCCGGTGGGCTCGCCATCCTCGCCCACCGTCGGCTCCGGCTTGAGCCGGCCCCGCCGGGTGTCCCAGATGTCGCGGACCACGATCTGGATGATGCCGGCCGCCGGGATGGCCAGCAGCGCGCCCAGGATACCGGCCAGTTGGGCCGCGAGCAGGACTGCGAGCAGCACGGTCAGCGGGTTGAGCTGGACCGTACGGGAGAAGATCAGCGGCTGCAGTAAGTGGTTTTCCACCTGCTGGTAGACCACGAAGAAGACGAGCACGATGATGCCGTCCGTGACGGACTGGGTGAACGCGGCGAGCACACCGACGATCGCGCCCAGCGTCGCCCCGACCAGCGGGATGAGGTCGGCCAGGCCGACGAACAGTGCGATCAGCGCGGCGAACGGCACGTGCAGGATGGCCAGCACGCAGAACGTGAGCCCGCCGCAGATCACGCTGATCAGCAGGTTGCCGGAGATGTAACCGGTCACCGTCTTGGCGCAGTCGCGGCCGACCCGGCGGATCCGTTCGGCGCGCCGCTCCTCGAACAACGCCAGGAAACCGTCGATGATCTTCGGCGCCTCGAGCACCATCAGGTACGACAAGACGAAGATCGTGATCAGGCCGGCGATCCCGGTGAGTGCCCGGCGCAGGACGGCGAGCGTCGGCGCTCCCAAGCTGGAGACGTAGTCGCGGGCCTGCGTGGCGTGCGACTGGATGTAGGACATGACGTGGAATCGTTCGGCCAGGTTGCCGATCGGGCCGCGACCGGCCCGGATGTCCGCGAGGAACCGCGGCAGATTGTCGGCGAACTGCGCGCCTTCGCGAGCCAGCGGTACCACGAACATGGTCGCGAGGCCGACGATGACCACGAGCGCCACCAGAAAGACGACCAGCGTGGCCAACCATCGCTTGACCCATCTGACCCGTTGCTCCAGCCAGGTGACCACGGGATGCAATGCGACCGCGAGGAAGGCCGCGATCACGATCCAGGTCAGTATCGTGCGGGTCGCGTACGCCAGCCGAAATAGCAGGTACGTCGCGAGGACCAGCCCGACGACGACCAGCGTGTAGCGCGCGACGGTCCGGTTATCCACACCATTCACCTGCGTCAACTACCCGCCGACAGCCGCCACAAAACGGGGCATCAGGACGGCCGCTGATCGAGGAGCGCGCTCAGGGCCGGCGGGCCGGCCAGGGCACGGTGAGCTCGCCCAGACGCCACCGGGCGCGGCCGTCCCGCACCGGCCATCCCTCGTCGCGCATCCGTTGCACGGCGGCCAGCCACCGCGGCCGCCGCCCGAACGGGCCGGCGGACGCGTCCCATGCCTTGCCGAGCGCCCGCAGCAGCTCGTGGACCGGCTCGCCCGGCACGTTGTGGTGGATCAGGGCCTTGGGCAACCGTTCCGCGAACGTCGCGGGATGGTCCAGATCGGACAATCGCGCCGACAGCGTCAGGGTTCGGGGGCCGGACGCGTCGACACATGCCCAGGTCGCGATCCGGCCCAGTTCGTCGCACGTCCCCTCGACCAGGAACGCGCCGGTCGCCGTCATTGTCCGCCAGGCGTCCGCGACCTCGTCCTCGGCGTACTGGCGCAGCACGTTCATCGCCCGCACCACCACCGGCCGCAACCCGGCCAGTTCGAAGCCGCCCCGGCGGAACTCGAGCAGTGGGGGAGCCGCCGATTGCTGGGCGTCGGCTACCCGTACCGGATCGATCTCCAGACCCACGACCGCGACGTCCGCGCGGACCGCGGCCGCCAGGCGGGCTTGAAGTTCGACCGCCGTGACCGGCGTCGCGCCGAAGCCGAGGTCGACGACCAATGGCACGGCCGCGTCCGCGAGAAGATCCCGGCACCGGTATGCGATGAAGTTGTCGACCCGGCGCAGCCGGTTGGGATTCGTCGTTCCCCGGGTGACCGCGCCGAGCGGCTTCACTGCTCGCCGTGCCGATCCGGGGTAGGGTCCCGGGCCACCTTGTGCTGGGCGGCCTGGGCGATCGGCCGCACCACCAGCCGGTCGATGTTGACGTGCTGGGGGCGGGTGGCCGCCCAGACGATGCAGTCCGCGATGTCCTCCGCCACGAGCGGCTCCTTGACCCCCGCGTAGATCGCGTCGGCCTTGTCCCGGTCGCCGAACCGCTTCAGCGAGAACTCCTCGGTGCGCACCATGCCGGGATCGATCTCGATCACCCGGACCGGCGTGCCGACGATCTCCAGGCGCAGCGTGCCGACCAGGGCAGTCTGCGCGTGCTTCGCCGCGGTATAGCCGGCGCCGCCCTCGTACACGGTGAAGGCGGCCGTCGAGCCCACCGTGACGATCGAGCCGGCGCCGCTGGCCTCGAGCGCCGGCAGTAGCGCCTTCGTGACCCGAAGCGTGCCCAGGACGTTCACGTCGTACATCCATTGCCAGTCGGCGACCGACCCGGCGGCGACCGGATCCAACCCACGGGCGCCGCCGGCGTTGTTGACCAGCAGCGTGAGCGGCGCCCGCAGCTCGCTTACCGCGGCGGCCAGCTCGGCCACCGAGTCGTCGTCCGTGACGTCGCAGGTCACTGCCGTGGCGTCGCCGATCTCCTCGACCAGCGCCTTGAGCCGGTCGGCGCGGCGCGCGGCCGCGACGACGTGGAAACCCTCGGCGGCGAGCCGGCGGGCCGTGGCCGCCCCTATGCCGCTCGATGCCCCGGTGACGACCGCGATGTTTGCCATCCCCCGATCCTGCCCCAACCGCGTCCGGGAGAGCTTGGTCACCCCGGGGGGATGGCTTCGGGTTGAGCGCTCGACCGACCGGGAAGATGAACGACCGTGTAACGGTTGGACGTTACGTTTGAGGCTTTCAGGAGGGACAAAACGTGGCACACGCGTCGGGTTCGGGCGGTTGGCCTACGCCCAGACGGATCGCCACGCTCTCTGTACATACCTCGCCGCTGGAACAGCCCGGCATCGGCGACGCCGGCGGGATGAACGTTTACATCGTCGAGGTGTCGAAGCGGCTCGCCGCCCGCGGCGTCGAGGTCGAGATCTTCACCCGGGCCACCGCCAGCGACCTGCCGCCGATCGTCGAGATGGCGCCGGGCGTGACCGTACGGCACGTCACCGCAGGACCGTTCGAGGGCCTGACCAAGGAGGACCTGCCGTCGCAGTTGTGCGCGTTCGCCAACGGGGTGCTGCGCGCCGAGGCCGCCCACCCGCCCGGCTACTACGACCTCGTACATTCGCACTACTGGATGTCCGGGCAGGTGGGGTGGCTCGCGCGCGAACGCTGGGGCGTGCCGCTCGTGCACACCGCGCACACATTGGCCAAGGTCAAGAACCGGCTCATCGCCGAGGGCGACCGGCCCGAGCCGAAGGCGCGCGTCATCGGCGAGGAGCAGGTCGTCGCGGAGGCCGACCGGCTGGTCGCGAACACCCGCTTCGAGGCGCAGGACCTGGTGACCAGCTACGACGCGGATCCGACTCGGCTCGCGGTGGTACAGCCGGGAGTTGATCTGGACCGGTTCCGTCCCGGTGCCGTCGACCGGCAGCGCCTGGGCCTGCCGGAACGAGGCCACGTCGTCGCGTTTGTCGGCAGGATCCAGCCGCTCAAGGGTCCCGACCTGCTGATCCGCGCGCTCGCCGACATGCGCCGCCGGTCACCGGAGTCGAACGTCACCGTGGTGATCTGCGGTGGCCCGAGCGGCACCGGCCTGGACCGGCCCACCGCGCTCATCGAGCTGGCCGCCTCGCTCGGCGTCACGGACGCGGTGACGTTCCTGCCGCCGCAGACCGGCGAGGATCTGGCGGCGCTCTACCGGACCGCCGACCTGGTCGCCGTGCCGTCGTACAACGAGTCGTTCGGGTTGGTCGCGCTCGAGGCACAGGCCTGCGGTACGCCGGTGGTCGCGGCCGCGGTCGGCGGCCTGGTCACCGCGGTCCAGAACGGGACGAGCGGTGTACTCGTCGACGGGCACGACCCGCAGGACTGGGCGCGGGTGCTCTCCGGCTTGCTTGCCGCGCCCGGCTGCCGGGGGCAGCTCGCGGAGGGCGCGGTCCGGCATGCCGAGAACTTCTCCTGGGACCGGACCGCGGAGGGACTGCTGCGGGTCTACCGTGAGGCCGTGACCGAGCACCGCGCGCTCATCGAGGCGCGCCTCGCCGACGTCGGGGCCTACGCATGGTGAAGGAGCTGATCGAGCGCGTCTGCACCGAGCGCGAGCTCGAGTGGGAGGCCACCGGCGACTCGTCCTACGTAGTCACGCTGCCTGGCACGCACAAGCTCAAGACGGTCTGCAACCTCGTCGTCGGCGAGCATTCGCTGCGCATCGAGGCGTTCGTCATGCGCCAGCCGGACGAGAACCGTGAGCAGCTGTGGGCTTGGCTGCTGCGCCACAACGCCCGCATGTACGGCGTCGCGTTCTCCATCGACGCGGCCGGCGACGTCTACCTCACCGGGCGTGTCGGTCTGCACGGCCTCGATGAGGACGAGCTCGACCGGCTGCTGGGCGCGGTTCTCGCGTACGCCGACGAGTCGTTCGACACGATGCTGGAGATCGGATTCGGCTCGGCGATCCGCCGCGAATGGGATTGGCGCGTCAAACGCGGTGAGTCGCTTGCCAACCTGCAGGCATTCGCGCACATCGCGGATCGCCGGAAGGAAAGCTGAGCGGCCGATCACGCCGGCCGGCAGAGGGTGGGGTGGGACGACCGGCGGAGTAGCCCTATCCACCTGGAGAACCTTACGGAGTAGTCCGTTCGGTTGTCTGTGACGGTTCAGACAGATGGCAGATGGCTAACTGGCTTGTGGGCGTTGACAAGCCCAACTAGCGTGGTGAATGGACGCCCCACCGTTAGTTCGGGGAACGGGTCGACCACATGGTCGCCGCGGTGAGGCGTTTGGGGACGGGTGGCATGAGCCGTTGGGGGACGGCGCGACCCGAGACCGGCGGTTAGTGCGGGCGACGCCTATGGGGATGGGCGTCGTCCGCCGCCGGCGCCTTATTTCGAGCCTTTGCAGCTCATTTCCGTAGTGCAACAGAATGCATTGTTGCCCTTTGCCAAAACGCCGTTTGTCGCCGTCCGCGGCTGGGTCAGTCGCGGGACGGTGACAGCTCGGCGGGCGGGACGTCCGCAACCGGTTCGGCGGTCGCCGGCGGCAGCGCGGCGGCGCTCCGTTCCCGGGCCGGGCCGGAGGCGAGTTGGCCCGCGCCGGCCGCCTCCGTAGTTCGCAGTGCGGCGGCGGTGCCGGCCGCCTCGGTAGTGCGCAGTGCGGCGGCGCGGCGTTCCCGGGCCGGGCCCGAGGCGAGCTGACCCGCGGCGACCAGCGCGCTGACCGCCGCGCAGCCCAGCCAGAGTGCGGCGTCGCCCAGGTGCTGCTGGACGAAGCCGCCGGCGATCGGGGCCAGGGCGGCGCCGGCGGACCAGGACAGGGAGTTCACCCCCTGGTATCGGCCGCGCAGCGCGGCCGGCGACAGTGCCGCGATCAAGGCGGCGTTGGACGGCGACTGGAGCATCTCGCCAAGCGTCCAGATCACCACGGTCACCGCGAAGAACCAGGCGGTGTCAGCGAACGTGACCAGTCCGAAGCCGATTCCGACCACCAGCGTGGCCAGCGCCAGCACGCGGGAGCGGTCGCGTCCGTCGATGAGTTTCGGCACGAAGAGCTGGCCCGCGACGATGAGCACGCCGTTGACCGCGATCACCCAGCCGAACGTGGCCGGACCCAGGCCGTCCGCGCTCATCGCGATCGGCAACGTCGACATGTGCTGGAACATCACGATGACGGCGCCGAGGTTCAGCACCAGGAAGAGGACGAAGATCCGGTCGCGGAACACCGTACGCAAGCCGCCCTGCGCGTGGGGTGCGGACCGGGACGTTCCGGCGCGGGCGGGGCGCGTCTCGGCCAGGAAGAAGAGGCTGATCATGGCCGTGATCAGCGTGGTGCCGGCGTCGACCAGAAAGATCAACAGATAGTCGAACTGGGCCGCGATGCCCGCGCCGACCGCGGCGACGGCGAAGCCCAGGTTGATCGCCCAGTAGTTGAGCGAGTACGCCCGGATCCGGTCCCGGTCGGGCACGATGTCGATCATCATGGCCGAGAACGCCGGCCGGACGCCCTCGGCGAACGCGCCGAGCAGGAACGCGGTCCCGACGATGGTTCCGTAGTCGTGGGCCAGGCCGAGGCAGACCATCAGCGTCGCCGCGCCGAGCTGGGCGGTCAGCATCGTCGGGCGGCGGCCCCAGCGGTCGGCCAGTACGCCGCCGGCCATGGTGCCGATCGCGCCGCCCGCACCGTACAGGCCGATGACGAGGCCGGCCTGACTCTGCGTGAAATGCCGCTCGCCGGTCAGGTAGATCGCCAGGAAGATGACCACGAACGCGCCGAGGCGGTTGATCAGTGTGCCGGTCCAGAGCAGCCAGAACTGCCGTGGCAACCCGCCCGTGGCTTGCCGGAACCAGCCCCGCATCCGCCGCACCCCCGTAAGCACCGACAAAGCTCACCGGCATTACAACCTAACGGGGTACGAGGCGCGACGCAGTCGAGTTTCCATGTGGTGGTCACCACTGGGGCGCCGCGCACCGACGAGCAGGGCTGGGGCAGGATGTGCGCATGACTGGGACCTTGGTGCTGCTGCGGCACGGCGAGAGCGAATGGAACGCCAAGAACCTCTTCACCGGGTGGGTCGACGTCGACCTGAACTCGAAGGGCGAGGCCGAGGCGCGCCGCGGCGGTGAGCTGCTGAAGGAGAACGGGCTGCTGCCCGACGTCGTGCACACGAGCGTCCTGCGCCGGGCCATCCGAACCGGCGAGATCGCGCTGCACGCCGCCGACCGGCAGTGGATCCCGGTGCGGCGCTCGTGGCGGCTCAACGAGCGCCACTACGGCGCGCTGCAGGGCAAGGACAAGAAGCAGACCCTCGAGACGTACGGCGAGGAGCAGTTCATGCTGTGGCGCCGCTCGTACGACACGCCGCCGCCGCCCATCGCCGACGACGACGAGTGGTCTCAAGCGGACGACCCGCGCTACGCGACGTTGCCGCCGGAGCTCAAGCCCCGCACCGAGTGCCTCAAGGACGTGCTGAACCGGGCGCTTCCGTACTGGTACGACGCGATCGTGCCGGACCTGCTGGCGATGCGCACCGTGCTGGTCGCGGCGCACGGCAACTCGCTGCGCGCGCTGGTCAAGCACCTCGACGGCATCTCCGACGAGGCGATCGCCAAGCTGAACATACCGACCGGCATCCCGCTGCGCTACGACCTGGACGAGAACATGCGCCCGACGACCGTGGGCGGCGCGTACCTCGACCCCGAGGCCGCCAAGGAGGCCGCGGCCGCGGTCGCGAACCAGGGACGCTGAGGCGCCGGGCCCGGGGCCCCCGTGGCGCCCCGGAACCCACCGTCGCTAGTCGACCAGCCGCCCGGTGACCATGTAGATCATGTGTTCGCCGATGTTGACCGAGTGGTCGGCATACCGCTCGTAGAAGCGGCCCAGCAGCGCGCCGTCGATCGCGGTCTCCACGCCGTACGGCCAATCGTCGTCGAGCATGATCTTGAACAGGTCCCGCTCGAGCTCGTCCATGTCGTCGTCGTCCTTCTCCAGCTCCGCGGCCAGATCGGCGTTCGGCTTCGCGAGCACGGACGTGATCTTGTCGGCCATCCGGTCGGCGACCTCGGCCATCTGCTGGAACACGGGCCGTAGCTCGGCCGGGACCGCGGGCGACGGGTGCCGCCGCTGCGCGGTCTTCGCCACGTGCTCCGCCAGGTCGCCCATCCGCTCCAGATCCGCGGACACGTGCAGGGCAGTGACGACCGTACGCAGATCCGACGCGACCGGGGCCTGCCGCGCGATCGTGTCGGCCACCTTGCTCTCGACCTGGCGGTAGAGATCGTCGATCTCGACGTCGCGCTCGATGACCGTCTCGGCGGCCTTCAGGTCAGCCGTGAGCAGCGCCGTGGTCGCCTTGCGAAGCGCGGCGTGCACGGCCTCCGCCATGGTCACCAGCAGGCGGCTGACCTCGGCAAGGTCGGCGTGAAACTCCTCGCGCATCTTCCCGTCCCGGGGGTTCGGGGCTGTCCCGTTCAAGGGCTGCAGCCGCATTGAGCAGGGCTTGCGCCGCCCACGCTATTGGCGCGCGGCGGCGTGGACATGAACGGCGGTGAACGAAGCCGGGCGCCGTGGTGAACTTTATTCGACGCGAGCCGGGTTTGTCCTTTTCGACGTACGGTTCAGGTAAACAATGACCCTACGATCGCTGCGTGGACACGGTGTACGGCGTCGGCCTACTCCTTGCCGCGCTCGCCGTCGGCGCGGTGGCTGGGCTGCTGCTGGCCCGTACCCGCAGTCCCTCGACGTCCGGCCCCGCATCGTCGGCCGGCGCGGACAAGTCTGAGGGAGGCCCCGCCATCGACACGGACGAGGAGCAGCCGAGCGGCAAGCACGGGATGAAGGGGCTCGGTCGCAAGAGCCTCGATTCCCTGCGCGTCGGTGTGGTCGTGCTCGACTCCGACGACCACCCGGTTCTCGTCAACCCGGCCGCGCGCGCCATGGGCCTGCTGCGCTCCGGCGGCGCGCCCGGCACCATCGCCGCTCACCCCATCCTGCGTACGCTCGCGGGTCAGGTCCGCCGCACCGGCGTGCGCCGCGAGGTCGAGCTCGACCTGCCGCGCGGTCGCGCCGGAGGTGCCCAGGCCCCGCTCGGGCTGCACCTGCGCGCAGTCGCGTTGAACTCCACTCACGTCGCCGTCGAGGCGGCGGACGTCACCGAGTCGCACCGCCTGGCCCGGGTCCGCCGCGACTTCGTGGCCAACGTGAGCCACGAGCTCAAGACGCCGATCGGCGCGCTACAACTGCTCGCCGAGGCGCTGTTGGACGCCACCGAACTGCCCGACGCCACCGCCACCGCCGCTGAGCAGTCCGAGGACATCGTCGCCGCGCGCCGGTTCGCCGAGCGCATCCACCACGAGTCGGCCAGGATGGGCCGGCTGGTCAACGAGCTGCTCGAGCTCACCCGGCTGCAGGGCGCCGAGCCGCTGCCCACACCGGAGCCGGTCGCTCTCGACTGGGTCATCGCCGAGGTGGTCGATCGCACCCGTACGACTGCGTCCGCCAAGAACATCGAGGTCATCTACACCGGGCCCAAGGGCGCCACGGTGTACGGCAGCGACACCCAGGTCGCGACCGCCGTGACCAACCTGGTCGAGAACGCGATCGCGTACTCGGGCGAGGACACCAAGGTCTCCCTGACCATGCGGCAGGACGAAGACTGGATCGAGATCGACGTCGCCGACCAGGGCATCGGCATCGCGCCGCACGACGTCGATCGGATCTTCGAACGGTTCTACCGGGCCGACCAGGCCCGCTCGCGCTCCACCGGCGGGACCGGCCTCGGCCTCGCCATCGTCAAGCACATCGCCACCAACCACGGCGGCCGCGTCGAGGTCTCCAGCACATTGGGTGGTGGCTCGACGTTCACCCTGCGCCTACCGGCGCGACCCCCCGAAGCCCCGCTGCCGTTACCGGCAGCAATTGAGATCGAGTCCGGCGTGGCCGGTCTGTAACCCGCCGCCCGAACGGAAGGAACTTCATTGGCCCGCGTGCTCGTGGTCGAGGATGAGGAGTCGTTCTCCGACGCCCTGTCGTACATGCTGCGCAAGGAAGGCTTCGAAGTGTCGGTCGCTCCGACCGGGACCTCCGCGCTGACGCAGTTCGACCGGACCGGTGCCGACATCGTGTTGCTCGACCTCATGCTGCCCGAGATGTCCGGCACCGAGGTGTGCCGGCAGTTGCGCCAGCGCTCGGCCGTACCGATCATCATGGTCACCGCGCGGGACAGCGAGATCGACAAGGTCGTCGGCCTGGAGATCGGCGCGGACGACTACGTCACGAAGCCGTACTCGCCGCGCGAGCTCGTCGCCCGGATCCGGGCCGTACTCCGCCGCCAGGGCGGCGAGGCCACCGAGGTCTCAGCGCCCACGCTCGCCGCCGGCCCGGTACGGATGGACGTCGAGCGCCATGTGGTCACCGTGGACGGCTCCTCGGTGCAGCTGCCGCTGAAGGAGTTCGAGCTGCTCGAGCTGCTGCTCCGCAACGCCGGCCGGGTGCTGACCCGGGGCCAGCTCATCGACCGCGTGTGGGGCGCCGACTACGTCGGTGACACCAAGACGCTGGACGTGCACGTGAAGCGCCTACGGTCCAAGGTGGAGCCGGAGCCCTCGACGCCGCGCTACATCGTCACCGTCCGCGGCCTGGGGTACAAGTTCGAGCCGTAGGGCCGGGATCAGGCACCGGGTGGCGTGGCGGGCTCGCGCCCGCCGCGCTTCTTCGGCGCATGGGCCGCCTGCGCGGCCACCGTCGCCGGGTGGACCGCGACCAGTCCGGACGTCAGCCGGGCCTCGCATAGTTCCGCGAGCTTTTCGTACGCCGGCTCGCCGATCAGCGCGGTCAGTTCGGGTGCGTACGAGCGGAACATCGGCTCCGAGCCCACGTGCGCGTCCGGCGAGGACGTGCACCACCAGTCCAGGTCGTGACCGCCGGGGCCCCAGCCACGCCGGTCGAACTCGGTCAGCGTGGACTGCAACACCTTCGTACCGTCGGGTCGCTTGATCCAATCCTGCTCCCGGCGGACCGGGAGCTGCCAGCAGACGTCCGGCTTGTAGGTCAGCGGGTGGACGCCGTCCCGCAGCGCCTGCGCGTGCAGCGCGCAACCGCCTCCACCCGCGAAGTCCGCGTCGTTGAGGAAGACGCACGGACCGTCCTCGGACCGGGTCGCGGTGCGGCGGGCCGGCTTCGAACCGTCGATGGTGTCCATCTCGGTGTAGTTCTTGAACCCGCGCCGGTAGTGCTGCCAAGTCTCGGGCGTGAGTTTCGCGGCGGCGCTCCGGACCCGGTTCTCGTCGTCGGCGTCGGTGAAGAACGCGCCGTGCGAGCAACAGCCTTCCTCGGGCCGGCCCGCGATGATGCCGTGGCACGCCGAGCCGAACACGCAGGTCCATCGCGACAGCAGCCAGGTCAGGTCGGCGCGTACCAGATGCTGATCGTCGGCGGGGTCGAGGAACTCGATCCACTCGCGCGGAAAGTCGAGTTCGACCTCCGCCGCGCGGGCGGCGGCCGCGGGGTCCATCGTGATGCGGATCTGGGTACGGCGGCTCACCTGGGTCAGCGTACGCGCGCGCCCGGGGGACGGGCGCGATGCGCGTACGTTTGGTGGGTTATATCCGGACCGCGCGGCTGGCGGCAGGACCTACGGGTCTACCCTTGACGCGTGAGTTTCCGAGTCCCCGTGCTGCTGTCCAGCTCCTCGGTCTTCCCAGAGCCGACGTCGGCCGCGTTCGAGATGGCGGCGACGCTGGGCTACGACGGGATCGAGGTCATGGTCTGGACCGACGCCGTCAGTCAGGACGCCGGCGCCCTGCAGGGACTCGCCGCCCACTACGGCGTGCCGGTGCGCTCGGTCCACGCACCCTGCTTGCTGGTGACCCAACGGGTGTGGAGTCCCGACCCGTGGGAGCGGTTGAGCCGCGCCGCCGAGCTGGCCGAGACGCTCGAGGCACCGACCGTGGTGGTGCACCCGCCGTTCACCTGGCAACGGGACTATGCCCGTAACTTCGCCCCCGGCCTCGCCAAGATCCAGGCACGGCACACGGCCACCACTTTCGCCATCGAGAACATGTTTCCCGTGCGGATGGCCGGCCGGAACTTCGTGCCGTACGTGCCGGGCTGGGACCCGACCGACGCCGGGTACGACGCGTACACATTGGACCTGTCGCACTGCGCGGCGTCCCGGAGCGACGCGCTGGCGATGGCCGACAAGATGGGCTCCGGCCTCAAGCACGTGCACCTCGGCGACGGCACGGGCGAGGGCCGCGACGAGCACCTGGTGCCCGGCCGCGGTAACCAGCCGTGCGGCGAGCTGCTGCGGTCGCTGTCGGGGCGCGGCTTCCGGGGGTCGGTCGCGCTGGAAGTCTCGACGCGCAGGGTGACCAGCCGCGCGGTCCGCGAGGCGGATCTGCGGGAGGCCCTCGAGTTCGCGCGGCGCCACCTGGCGCCGGAAAAGGCGGCTACGCCGGCGTGAGCGTTGCCGCTCGCTTGCGGGCGCGGTGCGCGGCCACATGCGAGCGGGTGGCACAGCGCTCCGAGCAGAAGCGCCGGCAGTTGTTGGACGACGTGTCGAGGTAGACGTTGCCGCAGCGCTCGTCGGCGCAGATGCCGAAACGGGCGCTGCCGTACTCGCACAGCCACACCGACAGGCCCCAGACCGCGCCGGCGAGGTATTCCGCGCTCACCGAAGCGCCCCGGCTGGTGACATGCATGTGCCAGTCGCCGGCGTCGTGCCCGGAGATGCGCGGCTGCACGGGGAACGCCTCGAGCAGCGCGTTCAGTTCGGTGACGGCTTCGGCGTCACGGCCGGAGGTGCCGTACTCAAAGACGTCCCGCAGCCGCCGGCGGGCGCGGCGGAAGATCGCCAGATCCCGTTCCGCGACTTCGTCGCGCATCCATGCCTGGTCGGAGGAGAACAGGGCACGCAGCCCGGCGAGATCGTCCATGTCCGCGTTGACAAGGTCAACGGCGGTCCGGGCGTACGCATCGAAGTTCACCCGATAACCGTAGCCTCCATTGCTGAGGCGGGTCACGGATCCGGTGGCGCTCCCGCGCCCGGTGCCGCATCGGGCGATACGCTCGCCCCATGCTCCGATCCGTCTTTCTCGCCGCTGCCGGATCGTCCCGGCTCGAGCGGCTGGTCGAGTCCGCGCCGATCGCCAAGAACATCGTCCGCCGGTTCGTCGCGGGCAGCGGAATCGCCGACGCGCTGCGGGCCGGTCGCGAGCTCGCCGACGACGGACTGGCCGTCAGCCTGGACTATCTGGGCGAGGACACCCTGACCGCGGAGCAGGCACTGGCGACCCGGGACGAATATCTCACGCTGCTCGGCCGGCTGCGCGAGGCCGGGTTGACCCCGGCGGCCGAGGTGAGCGTGAAGCTCTCCGCCCTGGGCCAGAAGATCGACGACAAGCTCGCGTACGAGTACGCGCACGCGATCTGTGACGCGGCGGCCGAGGCCGGCACCACGGTAACGCTGGACGCCGAGGACCACACGACGACCGATTCGACGCTGGAGATCCTCGCTGAGCTGCGCAAGGACCACCCCAGCACGGGCGCGGTGCTGCAGGCCTACCTGCGCCGGACCGAGGGGGACTGCCGGGAGCTGGCGACAGCCGGGTCGCGGGTGCGGCTCTGCAAGGGCGCGTACGCGGAGCCCGAGTCGGTGGCGTTCCCATCCGCGCTGGAGGTCGACAAGTCGTACGTGCGTTGCCTCAACATCCTGATGTCCGGCGAGGGCTACCCGATGGTGGCCACGCACGACCCGCGGCTGATCGCGATCGCGGAGGACCGGGCCCGCTGGTTCGATCGTTCGGCCGACGAGTTCGAGTTCCAGATGCTCTACGGCGTCCGTCCCGAGGAGCAGGCCCGCCTGGCTGCGGACGGTCACACGGTCCGGGTCTACGTGCCGTACGGCGACCAGTGGTACGGCTACCTGATGCGCCGGCTCGCCGAGCGTCCCGCCAATGTCGCGTTCTTCGGCCGCGCGCTGACGTCACGGAAGTAACCTTTTAGGCTGAAATGCCCGGCGAAATCGGCGCACCGACTTGACTTTTTTGTAGCCATTTCACCGAACGCATCGCGCACGTGACACTCGCCCCGATACCGTACTGATGACGCGCGCGTGGTCCGCCTCGGCGCAAGGCCGGTCCGGCTCAGGCGGCACGCGCCTGCGAAAGGATCGGTGCGAGGAGATGACGGGTCCAGCCCAGCCCGAGGAGCGCCTCTCGGAGGTCCGGTTCCTGACCGTGGCCGAGGTGGCCGCGCTCATGCGAGTGTCCAAGATGACCGTCTACCGTCTCGTCCACGGCGGCGACCTGACCGCCGTCCGGGTCGGCCGTTCGTTCCGGGTTCCGGAGAACGCCGTGCACGCCTACCTGCGCAGAACGTTCGGCCAGACCGCGTGATCCACATCGGGTAAGCCGAGGGCCGTGTTGGTCCTGCGTCGGCCGGGCCGCTACGCTGGTGCGGTTGGTTCCCGGATCCCGTGCGCGCCGCGCCGGATCCGGGCCCCAGTCCAGATCGGATTCAGGCCGCGTCTTGTTGCGCGCCCGTTCCGGCCCCACATGGTTCGAGAGGCTTTTCGTATGGGCTCCGTGGTCAAGAAGCGCCGCAAGCGTATGGCGAAGAAGAAGCACCGTAAGCTGCTGCGCAAGACCCGCGTCCAGCGTCGCCGTCTCGGCAAGTGACGCGCGGCCGGATCTGACGTCCGGCCACACGCACTTGTCTTCCCCACCGCCGCTGCATCGAAAGGCGCGCCCGTGGTGACGTCTCCGCCCAGAGTCGTCGTGGTCACCGGGGTCAGCCGTTTCCTCGGCGCCCGGGTGGCCTCGCGCCTCGCCGCCGATCCCGGCGTCGAACGCGTCGTCGGCCTCGATCCGCACGACCCCCCACCGGCCATCGCGGGCCTGCTGGAGGGCGTCGAGCTGATCCGGGCCGACGCGCGTACCGCGTCCAGCGCGATCGCCGACCTCGGCGCCGAGGCGATCGTGCACCTGGCCGTCACCGGCGCGCCCGATCCGCGGCACGGCGGCCGCGCGGCCATGAAGGAGCAGAACGTCATCGGCACGATGCAGCTGCTCGCTGCCGCCCAGGGCGCGAGCCGGCTGCGCAAGCTCGTGGTCCGCTCGTCCACCGCCGCGTACGGCGCGTCGTTCCGGGATCCGGCCGTCTTCACCGAGGACACCGAACCGCGCGCGGTGCCGCGCGGCTCGTTCGCCCGCGACATCCTCGACATCGAGGGCTACGTGCGCGGCTTCCGGCGCCGCCGGCCCGAGGTCGCGGCCACGGTGCTGCGCTTCGCGCCGTTCATCAGCTCGACGGCGGACACCACGCTGACCCGCTACTTCGCCCAACCAGTCGTGCCGACCGTGCTGGGCCGCGACGCCCGCCTGCAGTTCGTGCACGTCGACGACGCGCTGGAGATCCTGCACCGCTCGGTGGTCGAGGATCACCCGGGCACGTTCAACGTGGCCGGTGCCGGCGTCCTGGTGCTGTCCCAGGCCGTACGCCGGGCCGGCCGGATCTCCGTGCCGCTGCCCGAGGGAACGTTGTCGTCGTTGGCGGCTCTCGCCAGCAACCTCGGCGTGGGGCAGATCGGTCTGGATCAGATCGACCTGTTCGTGCACGGCCGCGTGGTCGATACGACGCGACTCGTCCAGGAGTTCGGCTTCACGCCGCGCACCACGGAGACGGCGTTCAACGACTTCATCACGGCCCACCGCAACGGTTCCTCACTCACCGCCGACCGGCTCGCCGCCGCGGAGAAGGCGATCCTGGACGGCATCCGCCGGGTGCGGGCCGTCGCGGCCGGAGAACAGGAAGAGGCCTCGCTAGGAGGCGATCCGCGATGAGCCAGGACGAGTACCGTCAGGCGTTCCCGGGGCACGTCGACTTCGAGGTGCCCGCGGACGCGTCGCCGACGCCGTTGAACGGGCGGCGGCCTGGCCGGCGACCAGCGGCGCCGGCGCGCAACGGACCTCGGGCCGAAGAGCCGGCCGACGAACAGAAGCCCGATCCCGTCGACGTGTGGGACCAGCGCGTCGCGCGCGGCCTGGCGTTCCTCCGGCGCCGCCTCGCCGGCGCCTACGAGGTGGACGACTTCGGGTTCGATCCCGAGCTGACCGACTCGGTCTTCTACCCGACGCTGCGACTGCTCTACAAGGACTGGTTCCGCACCGAGGTCTTCGGTATCGAGAACGTGCCGGAAACCGGCGGCGGACTCATCGTCGGCAACCACTCCGGCACGCTGGCGCTCGACGCGATGATGCTGTCCGTCGCGCTGAACGACAAGCACCCGCGCGACCGGCACCTGCGGCTGCTCGGCGCCGACCTGGTCTTCCGCGTGCCGGTGCTCTCCGAGCTGGCCCGCAAGGCCGGCGCGACCGTCGCCTGCAACCCGGACGCGGAACGGCTGATGCGCGGCGGGGAACTGGTGGGCGTATTCCCCGAGGGCTTCAAGGGCATCGGCAAGAAGTACGCCGACCGCTACAAGCTGCAGCGCTTCGGCCGCGGCGGCTTCGTGTCCGCGGCGCTGCGCACGGGTACGCCGATCGTGCCCGCCGCGATCGTCGGCGCCGAGGAGATCTATCCGATCCTGGCCGACCTCAAGCCGCTGGCCCGGCTGCTCGGCCTGCCCTATTTCCCGGTGACGCCGACGTTCCCGTGGCTGGGTCCGCTGGGCCTGGTGCCGCTGCCGAGCAAGTGGCTGATCCAGTTCTGCCCGCCGATCCCGACCGAGCATCTGACCGAATACGCGGATGACCCGATGGTCGTCTACAACCTCGCCGACCAGGTCCGCGAGACGATCCAGACGGCCCTGCACGCGCTGCTCGAGAAGCGGCCGGACCCCTTCGGACTGTAGACAAACCTTTCTGAAAAAGGCATGCTGCATGGCGAGGGGCGGCCCGGTAACTCCCGGCACCGCCCCTCGCCATGTCCTGCGTCTGTGCCTCCGCTGATCGGCTGGATGTGCGTCAACCGCCTTTCGGCCGAGGTGTGTCAGACTCGGGCCTCGTGGAGGACCTCATGCACGACCTCATGGACGACAGAGCCCGGGACCCGGTTCGTGAGGCCGCGCAGCGACGCCCCGACACCACCGCGCTGATTGCCGGCGACACGACGCTGACCTGGGCGGAGCTCGACGCGCGGGTCCAGGTGGCGGCCGGGCGGCTCGCGTTCTTGTGCCCCGAGCCCGGGTCCCGCGTGGCGCTCGTCATGCCCAACACGATGGACTTCGCGGTGGCCTACTTCGGGGTGCTGCGTGCCGGGCTCGTGGCGGTTCCGCTCAATCCGGCGTACACGGCCGACGAGCTGACCCACGCGCTGACCGATTCCGGGGCGGCCCTGGTCGTCGCGGGGGGCAACGTGCGGGATGCGCTGCGGTCGGCGCAGGTGATGGCCGTACCTCCGGCATCTCTTGCGGACGACGGACCGCGGGCCGCCTTCGACAGCCCGGCCCGTGATCAGCTCGCGGTCCTGCTCTACACGTCCGGGACGTCCGGGCGGCCGAAGGGCGCCATGCTCACACACGGCGCGCTGGCCGCGAACCATGACCAGCTCGACCGGATCGAACCGGCCGTCGTGGGGCCCGGCGACGTCGTGCTGCTGGCCGTGCCGTTCTTCCACGCCTACGGGCTCAACACGGGACTCGGCACGGTCGCCCATCATGCCGCGACCGGCGTGCTGGTCGACCGCTTCGACGCGGCGACCTCGCTGGAGCTGATCGCGCCGCGTGGCGTCACGGTCGCGCTCGGCGTGCCATCGATGTATGCGGCCTGGTCGCGGCAGGCCTCGGCGGCTGCCGCCCTGGCCGGCCTGCGGACCGCCGTGTGCGGCGCGGCGCCGCTCGACCCCGTCGACGCGGCGCGCTTCACGGCCGCGTCCGGCAAGACCGTGATCATCGGGTACGGCCTGACGGAAGTGGGCCCGGTGCTCACCACGACGGCGGTCAGCGATCGGGCCAAGGTGAACTCGGTCGGGCGTCCGCTGCCCGGCGTGTCGCTGCTGCTGCGCACGGCCGACGGGGCAGTGCTGTGGCAGGACGGCTCGCCCACGCCGGCCGAAGACCTCGCCGAACTGGACCTCTCCGTGGCGGACTCGGCCGGCACCGATCCTGGCGAGATCGTCGTACGGGGTGCGAACTTGTTCTCCGGCTACTGGCCGGACGGGCGCGACGGACCGGATCCGGACGGCTGGTGGGCGACGGGCGACATCGCGTACGCGGACGGCGACGGCGACCTCGTCCTGGTCGACCGCATCGGCGAGTTGATCCTGGTGCACGGCTTCAACGTGTATCCGGCCGAGATCGAGCGGGTACTCGACAGCCACCCGGGCGTGGCCGAGGCCGCGGTGGTCGGCGTGCCGGATCCGGAAACGGGCCAGGCGCCGTACGCGTACGTGGTGCCCGCGCTCGACCCGCCACCGACGCCGGCCGAGCTGCGGGTGTACTGCGCCGGGAGGCTGGCGCGGTTCAAGCTGCCGGCCACGATCGAGATCGTCGATAAGCTGCCCCACTCGGCGACCGGCAAAGTGCGAAAGGGGGAGCTGCATTGAATCCGGCACGTCTGACCTTGATCAGCCGGGACGGCTGTCATCTGTGCGAGGTGGCCGAGCAGACGCTCGATCGGATCGCACCCGGGGAGTGGGTGCGCGAGGACGTGGCCGGATCGGTCGACCTGGAGCGTGACTTCGGCGACCGGGTGCCGGTCCTGCTGCTGGACGGCAAGGAGCACGGGTACTGGCGCATCGAGGAGGATCGGCTGCGGCGTGACCTGGCCCGGCCGCCGGGGGCGTCGCGCCTGTAGAAAATGCGGCGGCTTCCGGTCGGACCTTTTCAGTATCGTCTTGCCGTGGCTCGTACTCACCTTGTCTGGGACTGGAACGGAACGCTGCTCGACGACCTGTCGTTGGTGGTGAGCTCGACCAATGAGGCGTTCGCGTCGGTCGGCGGCCGCAGCGTCGACTCCGATGAGCACCGGCGAGTGTTTCGCCGGCCGGTCGCCGAGTTCTACGCCGAGATCCTGCAGCGGGCGGTTGACACCGAGGAGTTCGGCCGCCTCGACCGGATCTTTCACGACGCGTACCGGCTGGGGCTGACGACCACCTCGCTGGCCGCGGACGCCAAGGAGGCGATCAACTCCTGGCCCGGCACGCAGTCGCTGCTCTCCATGTGGTTCCACGAGGAGCTGGTCCCGGCCATCGAGTCGTACGGGCTGGCCGGGATGTTCACCCGCGTCGACGGCCTGCGTACGGAGATCGGCGGCGACCTCAAGGCCGGCCACCTGGCCCGGCACCTCGACGAACTGGGCATTCCAGGCGAACAGGCAGTAGTCATCGGGGACTCGCTGGACGACGCGACGGCCGCCGAGTCGGTGGGTGCAGCGGCGGTGCTCTACACCGGTGGCTTCACGCACCCGACGCGGCTGCGTGCCTCGGGGCGGCCGGTGGCCGACACGTTGGTCGACGCGGTCGAGTTCGCTCGGACACTGTAATTGGCCGTAGTGGCCCGGGGCGCGGCATACTCGCTGAGGTGGGCGTGCAGTCAACACGCCAACTCGATCTTTGTCCAGTCGTCCTATCAAGATCGCGATTTGTGCACGCCTTCACAAGCGCCTACTCTGTGAGTCCGACGAGCCCCGCTACCACAGCCGGTCCAAGCAGGCCAGGGCGGGCTCACCGAAGGTTCGTCACCTCGTCGGCACGGAGTCAGATGAGTCAGCAGCGCCACGAAAGCACGCCCGGCAATCCCGGCACCGTGCCCGCCTTCCCGGATCTCCCGGAGGCGACGATCGCACGGCTACCGGAGTATCTCCGCGCTCTGCACAACCTCGAGGATGGCTCGGACACGATCTCCAGCGAGGGCCTTGCCGCCGCGGCCGGGGTCAACTCGGCCAAGCTCCGCAAGGACCTGTCCCACCTCGGCTCGTACGGCACCCGCGGAGTCGGCTACGACGTCGCACTGTTGATCGAGCAGATCGAGTACATCCTGGGCCTGGACCAGCGGCGCGCGGTCTGCCTCGTCGGCGTCGGCAACCTCGGGCACGCGCTGGCCGGCTACGACGGCTTCGCGAGCCGCGGCTTCCGCATCGTCGCGCTGTTCGACGCGGATCCCGCCAAGGTGGGCGAGCGGATCAACGGCATGACCGTACGGCACATCGACGAGCTGCGCCGGCTCGCGGTCGAGGAGGCCATCGCCATCGGCGTGATCGCCACCCCGGCCAGCGCGGCCCAGGCCGTCGCGGACGAGCTGGTCGCCGCGGGGGTGACCAGCATCCTCAACTTCGCGCCATGCGTGCTGTCGGTGCCGGCGAACGTCGACGTGCGGAAGGTCGATCTCGCCATCGAGCTGCAAATCCTGTCGTTCCACGAGCACCGGAAGGCTTCCCTGACGGCGTTGCCCGGCGGGCGGGCCTCTTCCGACAACCAGGAGGCGGTCGGGTCGTGAACCTGCTCAGCGTCGGTGCGTCGTACCGCACCGCCGATGTCGGCACGCTGGAACGTCTCGCGATCGCCGACGAAGCCCTTCCGTCGGTGCTCCAGCGACTGGTCGCTCAGCCGTACGTCGGCGAGGCCGTTGTCCTCTCGACCTGTAACCGGGTCGAGGTGTACGCGGCGGTCTCCGGCTTCCACGGCGGGCTCGGCGACATCTGCAGTGTGCTGGCCGAGCAGGCCGGACTCCCGGCCGCCGACCTGGCCGGACACCTGTACGTGCACTACGACGAGGCGGCGGTACGGCACTCGTTCCGAGTCTCGGCCGGGCTCGACTCCATGGTCGTCGGCGAGGCGCAGATCCTGGGACAGCTGCGCGACGCCTACCACGCTGCCACCGAGTCCGACACCGCCGGCCGGCTGTTGCACGAGCTCATGCAGCAGGCGCTGCGGGTGGGCAAGCGGGCGCACGCCGAGACCGGCATCGACCGGGCGGGGCAGAGTGTCGTCACGGCGGCGCTGGACGTGGCGGCGACCCATGTGGGCGACCTGTCCGGACGCCCGGCGCTGGTCGTAGGCGCCGGCGCGATGGGTGCGCTGTCGGTGGCCACGCTGAGCCGCGCCGAGGTCGGCCCGCTCACGGTGACGAACCGCAGCGGCGAGCGCGCGGATCGCCTCGCGGAGGCCTACGGCGCGATGGCGGTTCCGTTCGCCGAGCTGGATAAGGCGCTGGCTGCGGTGGACCTCGTCGTCACGGCGACCGCCTCCATCGCCCCGGTGCTGACCCGTGACCGGCTCGAGTCGGCCCTGGCCGCCCGCCACGGCGACGTGCCGCTCGTCGTACTGGATCTGGCCGTGCCCCGGGACGTGGCCACCGACGCGACCAGCCTGGACGGCGTGATCGTGATCGACATCGACGGGCTGGCGGCCAGCCGGCGCGCGTTGCCGGCCGCCGCCGAGACCGCGGCCGTGGAGCAGATCGTCGCCGCCGAGGTCGACCACTTCCTGGGCTGGCTACGCGGCACGGACATCGCGCCGACCGTCGCCGCGCTGCGTACCCGCGCGGATCAGGTGGTCGCCGTGGAGCTGCGCAAGCTCATCGCCCGGCGGTCCGAATTCACCGAGGAGCAGCGCGCCGACGTTTCCCGTACGCTGCACCGGGTCGTCCAGCAGCTGCTGCACTCGCCGACCGTGCGGGTCCGGCAGCTGGCCGCCGAGCCGGGTGGCGATCAGTACGCAGCCCTGCTGCGCGAACTGTTCGACCTGGACGTCCCACACGCCACACAGGCCGACGCCGTGCCCGAGATCGGAGGATCGTCGTGAGCGCTCCGCTACGCCTCGGTACGCGTGGCAGCGCGCTCGCGCTGGCCCAGTCGCAGTTGGTCGCCGACGCGCTGACCGCCGCCACCGGACGTCCGGTCGAACTGGTCCGGATCGTGACCGCGGGCGACCGCTCGTCCGCGCCGGTCGCCCGGCTGGGGGTCGGCGTATTCGTTTCAGCCCTGCGGGACGCCCTGGTCGCCGGCGAGATCGACTTCGCGGTGCACTCCTACAAGGACCTGCCGACCGCCGGTGACGCGCGGCTGCACATCGCCGCGGTTCCGGAGCGCGAGGATCCGCGCGACGCCCTGATCGCCCGCGACAGGAAGGCCCTGGCTGAACTGCCGCCGGGCGCCGGCGTCGGCACGGGCGCGGTGCGCCGGATCGCGCAATTGCATGCTTTGGGCCTACAGTTGCAGGTCACGCCGATCCGCGGCAACGTTGACAGCCGCATCGCCCGGGTGCTCGGCCCACAGGCCGACCTCGACGCGGTCGTCCTGGCCCGGGCCGGCGTGGTGCGTCTCGGACGGGCCGCCGAGATCACCGAAACGTTGGACCCGATGCTCATGCTGCCCGCCCCAGCCCAGGGCGCGCTGGCGGTGGAGTGCCGGGTCGACGACGCAGACCTGGTCGAGCTGCTGACCGCGCTCGACCATGCACCGTCCCGCGCCGCCGTCACGGCGGAACGGGCGATGCTCGCCACGCTCGAGGCCGGGTGTTCCGCCCCGATCGCGGCACACGCCGAGCTCGCCGAGGGCGAGCAAGGCGACGAGATCTATCTGCGCGGTGCCGTGATCAGCCCGGATGGGGCCCGAGCCATCCGGCTGTCGCGCACCGGAACGCCCGCCGACGCGGCGGAGATCGGCAAGGCGCTTGCCGCCGATCTTCTCGACGCCGGCGCCGATACCCTGATGGGGAGTACAGGATGACCACCCGCACCGCCCGCAAGCCCGTCGGACGCATCGCGTTCGTCGGTGCTGGACCCGGTGACCCGGGGCTGCTGACGCGCCGGGCCCACGACGCCCTCACCGACGCCGACCAGGTGGTCTACGACCGCGGCGTACCCGATTCGCTGCTTACCGCGATCAAGGCCGAGGCTAAGGACGATGCCCAGTTCAGCCCGGCCGAGGGCGCGCCCGGCGATGTCGCCAAGGTGCTGCTGTCCGCGGCCAAGTCCGGGCTCTCCGCCGTGCACCTCGTCGCCGGCGATCCGTTCGGCCACGAGGCGGTCGTCAAGGAAGTGCAGGCCGTCGCCCGGACCGCCGTGCACTTCGAGGTCGTGCCCGGGCTGGGCCAGGCCGAAGGCGTCGCCACCTACGCCGGCGTGCCGCTGCCCGGCGTCCGGACGATCGCCGACATCGAGGACGTCGCCACTCTCGACTTCGACGCGCTGGCCACCGCGGCCGTGAAGGGTTCGTTCGCCGTGGCGGTGGACGCCGGCGACCTCGCCGCCGTCCGCGACGGCCTGCTCGCCGCCGGGGTCGAGCCGGGCACAGCGGTCGCCGTGACCGGCGACGGCACCGGCGAGACGCAGTACACGACCACGTCCACCGTGGACAGCTTCGTCGCCGCCGCGCTGGGTTTCACCGGGCGCGTCGTGCTCAGCGTGGGCGCGGAGGTGGCGCAGCGCGACAAGCTGAGCTGGTGGGAGAACCGTCCCCTGTATGGGTGGAAGGTGCTCGTCCCGCGCACCAAGGAGCAGGCCGGGGCGATGAGCGCCCGGCTGCGCGCGTACGGGGCGATCCCGTGCGAGGTGCCGACCATCGCGGTCGAGCCGCCGCGCACTCCAGCGCAGATGGAGCGGGCCGTCAAGGGCCTGGTCGACGGCCGGTACGCGTGGGTGGTGTTCACGTCCGTCAACGCCGTACGCGCGGTGTGGGAGAAGTTCGGTGAGCACGGCCTGGACGCCCGGCACTTCGGCGGCGTGAAGATCGCCTGCATCGGCGAGGCCACCGCGGATGCCGTCCGGGCATTCGGCATCCAGCCGGAGCTGATCCCGGCGGGCGATCAGTCGAGCGAGGGCCTGCTTGCCGAGTTCTCGCCGCATGACGAGGTCCTCGACCCGGTGGGCCGGGTGCTCCTGCCGCGCGCCGACATCGCCACCGAGACGCTGGCCGCCGGCCTGATCGAGCGTGGCTGGGAGGTCGACGACGTGACCGCGTACCGGACGGTCCGCGCCGCGCCGCCGCCGGCCGACATCCGCGATTCCATCAAGAGCGGTGGCTTCGACGCGGTGCTCTTCACCTCGTCGTCCACGGTGCGCAACCTGGTCGGTATCGCCGGCAAGCCGCACGCCCGTACCGTCGTCGCGGTGATCGGCCCGAAGACCGCCGAGACCGCCACCGAGTTCGGCCTGCGCGTCGATGTGCAGCCGCCGCATGCCTCCGTGCCGGACCTGGTCGAGGCCCTGGCGTCGTACGCGGTCGAGCTGCGTGACAAGCTGGCCGCCATGCCGGCGAAGCAGCGGCGCGGTTCCAAAGTCCAGGGGCCCACGGCGCTGCGCTTCCGTTAGGAGTGGTTCTCGTGTCATTCCCGGACGCTCGTCCCCGCCGCCTGCGGCGTACCGCGGCGCTGCGCCGGCTGGTCGAGGAGACCCGGCCCGCGCCGGCCGAGCTGGTGTTGCCGCTCTTCGTCAAGGAGGGCCTCCGCGAGCCGCGGCCGATCAGCTCGCTGCCCGGCGTGGTGCAGCACTCCCGGGACAGCCTCCGCAAGGCGGCGCACGAGGCGGTCGGCGCTGGCGTCGGCGGGCTGATGCTCTTCGGCGTACCGGCCGCGCGCGACGAGCGCGGCTCCGGAGGCACGGACCCGGACGGCATCCTCAACGTGGCGATCCGCGACGTGATCGAGGAGGTCGGCGACTCCACGGTCGTGATGAGCGACCTCTGCCTGGACGAGTTCACCTCGCACGGCCACTGCGGCGTGCTGGCGCCCGACGGGTCGGTCGACAACGACGCCACATTGGACATCTACGCCGAGATGGCAGTCGTGCAGGCCGCCGCCGGGACGCACATGGTCGGCCCGTCCGGAATGATGGATGGCCAGATCGGTGTCGTCAGGCGCGCCTTGGACAAGGCCGGCTACCAGAACGTGTCGATCCTGGCCTACTCCGCGAAGTACGCCGGCGCCTTCTACGGCCCGTTCCGCGAGGCCGTCGAGTCCACGCTGCAGGGCGACCGCCGGACCTACCAGCAGGATCCGCCCAACGTGCGCGAGGCCCTCCGCGAGGTGGAGCTGGACGTGGCCGAGGGCGCCGACATCGTCATGGTGAAGCCTGCCCTGCCGTACCTCGACGTCATCGCCGCGGTCCGCGACCGCGTCGACATCCCGGTGGCGGCCTACCAGGTCTCCGGCGAGTACGCGATGGTCGAGGCAGCGGCAGCCAACGGCTGGCTGGACCGTGAACGCGTCATCCTGGAAACCCTGACGTCCATCAAGCGGGCAGGCGCGCAGGTCACCCTGACCTACTGGGCGACCGAAGCGGCACAGCTCCTACGCGCCCGCTACTAGCGCCTGACAGCACGGGCTCACGTCGGGTTTGGCGTGTCGTTGCAGGGTGTCAGGTCGCCGGCCACCACCTCGATATCGCCGCTGGTCTCATCCAGGTAACGCCCGATCAGTTTCGGAGAAGCCGCCGCCG
>DASYTU010000244.1:0-72827 GCA_036001925.1 Actinoplanes sp. | reverse complement strand
AGGCGGGAGACGTGCATCTGGGAGATGCCGATCTGGTCGGCGATCTGCGACTGGGTGAGGTTGCCGTAGAAGCGCAGGGTGAGGATTTTCTGTTCGCGGTCGTCGAGGGTGGCGAGGGCGGGGCCGAGGGCGACGCGGGTTTCGGCGAGGTCGTACTCGTGGTCCTCGGCGCCGAGGGTGTCGCCGAGTTCGGTGGTGCCGTCGGCGCTGATCGGGGTGGACAGGCTGGTGGCGTTGTAGGCGCGGGCGCCTTCGAGGCCTTCCAGGACGTCTTCCTCGGTGATGGCCAGGTGGGTGGCGATGTCGGCGACGGTGGGTGAGCGGCCGAGGGTGTGGGTGAGGGTGCTGTTGGCTTCGGTGATGGCGAGGCGTAGTTCCTGGAGGCGGCGGGGGACGCGGACGCTCCAGGTGCGGTCGCGGAAGTGGCGTTTGATCTCGCCGATGATGGTGGGGATGGCGTAGCCGGCGAAGTCGACGCCGCGGTCGGGGTCGAACTTGTCGACGGCCTTGATAAGTCCGACGGTGGCGGTCTGGACCAGGTCGTCGGTGGGTTCGCCGCGGCCGGAGTAGCGGTGGGCGAGATGGCGGGCCAGCGGCAACCACGCCTCGATCGCGCTGTCGCGCAGCCGGGCCCGTGAGCGGTGACCGACCGGGGCGGCCGCCATGGCGTACAGCAGGTCGGTAGCGCTGGTCTCGGCGGTGTCCGCCGGCGGTACGTCACGCAGAGTGTTCAACTCGACTGACGTAGCAATCATGGTGGTCCTCCATTGAACGGGCAGAGAGCCGTGCCCGCACGCGGCGACCGTTCAGATGTATCGAGGCTAACCGAGAAGACGACCCTTGACTAGCCGAAAGTATCAGTCACGTTCCGTAACAAATCGGGACGATGAGCGCCCGCGGGCCGCCCGCGATTCGATGTCGGTCCCACGTGGTACTAAGCAGGCAGACCTTTCGACCTGGAGATGGGAATCTCAGATGGCCATCCTCGGCATCGACATCGGCGGCTCCGGCGTGAAGGGCGCCCCGGTCGACACCGTGCGCGGCGAGCTGATCGCGGAGCGGTATCGCCTGCCCACGCCGCAACCGTCGGACGTCACCAGCGTCGTCGCGGCGGTTGTCGAGGTCGCCGGCCAGTTCGCCGGCTACGACCGGGTCGGCATCACCTTCCCCGGCGTCGTCGTCGACGGCGTGGTCCGCACCGCGGCGAACGTCGACAAGTCCTGGATCGACGCGCCCGCCGCCGAGCTCTTCACCGAGCAGCTCGGCCATCCGGTCGCGGTGCTCAACGACGCGGACGCGGCGGGCGTGGCAGAGGTCACCTTCGGCGCCGGGCGCGACCAGCGTGGCTTGATCATGGTGCTGACGTTCGGCACGGGCATCGGCAGCGCGCTGTTCCTTGACGGCAAGCTGATTCCGAACACGGAGTTCGGCCACCTCGAGCTGCACGGCAAGGACGCCGAGCTGATGGCCTCCGACCGCGTCCGCGAGGAAGAGGGTATGAGCTGGGAGAAGTGGGCCTCCCGGGTCGAGACGTATCTGAGGCACGTGGAGGCGCTGCTGTCGCCGCGACTGTTCATCATCGGCGGCGGGGTCAGCAAGAAAGCCGACCGATTCGTCCCGCTGATCGACATCCGCACCCCGATGGTCCCGGCCATGCTTCTCAACAACGCCGGCATCATCGGCGCAGCGGTGACCGCCGAGCAGGATCGCTGAGCTGACTGGCCGCCTCCGGCGCCGCCGGGATCGCCCTGCCCCGCCTCCGGCCGAGTTGATCATGGGGTTACGGCGGCGAAAACCGGACGAAACGCCGTCCCAACGCCATGATCAACCCGGAGGGGTGCGGGGGCGGCGCGGGGCGAACGTCGGCGCAAGCTGAGTAGGGTCGCCCGGGTGGCTCCACACGGCAACCGGCGTGCACCGCTCGTCGCGGCCGTCGGCTACGGCGTGGCCGAGCTGCGTCCGGACCCGGCGCGCGCCGGGGGCTGGACGCTACTTGTCGACGGCGTGCCGCAGTCGTACGTCGATCTGGCCGATCCGACGTATCTGGCGTTCGAGTACGTGCGGCGGCTGGCCACCGTGGTGCGGTTGGCGGCGCCCGCGCCCGTACCGATGCGGGTCTTGCATCTCGGGGGCGGCGGCCTGACGCTGGCGCGCTTCGTCGCGGCAACGCGGCCCGGGTCGTTCCAGAAGGTCGTGGACCGCGACGGTGAGCTGATCGCCCTGGTCATGCGCCTGCTGCCGGTGGCGGCGCCGGTCGAGGTCGCGGTGGGCGACGCCCGCGCGGAGCTCGAGCACGACGAGCCTTCGGAGTACGACGTCATCGTGGCCGACGTGTTCGACGAGGCGTGGATGCCGGCCGAGGTGGCGGGCGTGGGCTTCGCGAAGGCGGCCGCCCGCGCGCTGCGGCGCGGCGGGCTGCTCGCCATGAACCTGACCGACCTGCCGCCGCTGGCCTATACGCGGATCCAGGCGGCGACGCTGCGCGCGGCGTTCGGCGACGTCGGCCTCATCGGCGGCGCGGCGATGCTGCGCGGGCGGCGGGCCGGCAACGTCGTCCTGGTGGCGGGCCACTCCCCCGGCGATCTTCCGGTGCCGGGGCTCGCGGCCGCCGCGGCTCGCGATCCGGAGCCCGGCCGGGTGCTGCATGATCGCGAACTCGACCTGTTCATCGGCGGCGCAAAGCCACGCCTCGATAGGCCGGAATGACCGTCCTCCGGTAGGTTGAGGGCGTCGGCGCGCGACCATTCGAAATGCTCCATCACGGGATAAAGCACGCCTTGACGGGGGTCCGTTTCGGCCGGTCGCCCAGCCCGCACGCGCCCCTCTGACTACGGTGGAGATCATGACCGGTCGCTTTCCCATCGAAGACGTGACGCCGTCGGTGTCCTGTGGCCGCTATCCCGCGAAGGCGGTTGTGGGCGAACTCGTCCCGGTCTCGGCGGTGTCCTATCGCGAAGGACACAACGCGCTCGGGGTGAACGTGGTATGGCAGGGCCCGGACGGCCAGGCCGAGCCGTTCACCCGGATGCGCCCTGGCACCCCCGGCCTGGACCAGTGGCACGCCGTCATCAAGCCGGACGCCGTGGGGCGGTGGACGTTCACCGTCGAGGCGTTCGACGACCCGTATCTGACCTGGCGCAACGCCGTGGTGAAGAAGATCGGCGCCGGTCAGGGAATCGAAGACCTGGCGAACGACATCGCCGAGGGCGCCGAGATGCTCGACCTGGCCGCCAAGATCGTTCCGGAGGCCGACCAGGACCGGGTTCTCGACGCGGCCGCGGCCCTCCGCGACGACCAGCGCTCGCTGGTCGCCCGGGTGTCGCCCGCGCTGCAGCTCGAGGCGCTGCTCTGGGACCACCCGGTACGACACCTGGTGACCACGACCCGCTCGTACGCCATCTGGGTGGATCGCGAGCGGGCGCTGTACTCGGCGTGGTACGAGTTCTTCCCGCGCTCCGAGGGCGCGGAGATCGGGCCGGACGCCATGCCGACCAAGCACGGCACGTTCGCGACCGCGGCCGGGCGGCTGCCGGCCATCGCGGCGATGGGGTTCGACATCGTCTACCTGCCCCCAATCCACCCCATCGGCAGGATCAACCGGAAGGGTCGCAACAACACGATCACCGCGCGCCCGGAGGACGTCGGCTCGCCATGGGCGATCGGCTCGGACGAGGGCGGCCACGACGCGATTCACCCGCAGCTCGGCACGCTCGAGGACTTTCGGGCGTTCATCGCCGCGGCGCGGGAGAACGGCCTCGAGGTCGCGATGGACCTGGCGTTGCAGGCGGCGCCGGACCACCCGTGGGTGAAGGAGCACCCGGAGTGGTTCACCACCCGCGCAGACGGCACGATCGCCTACGCCGAGAATCCACCGAAGAAGTATCAGGACATCTATCCCATCAACTTCGACAACGACCCCAAGGGCCTGCGCGAGGAAGTGCTGCGGATCGTCCTGCACTGGGTGGCGCAGGGCATCAAGGTCTTCCGGGTCGACAACCCGCACACCAAGACGCTGAACTTCTGGCAATGGCTGATCGCCAAGGTCAAGGAGACGGATCCGGACGTGCTGTTCCTGGCGGAGGCGTTCACCCGGCCCGCCATGATGAACGGACTGGGCAGGATCGGGTTCACCCAGTCGTACACATACTTCACGTGGCGCACCTCGGCGTGGGAGATGCGGCAGTACATGGAGCAGCTGGTCGCCTCCATCGACTGGATGCGGCCCAACTTCTGGCCCAACACCCCGGACATCCTGCACGAGACGCTGCAGAACGGCGGCCCGCCGATGTTCAAGATCCGTACGGTGCTGGCGAGCATGCTCTCGCCGTCCTGGGGCATGTACTCGGGTCTCGAGCTGTTCGAGCACGTTCCCCGGCCCGGCGCCGAGGAGTACATCGACAACGAGAAATACGAACTCAAGCCGCGCGACTGGGCGGCCGCCGAGAGGGCGGGCCGGTCACTGGCGCCGTACATCGCCCGGCTCAACGCGATCCGCCGGGAGAATTCGGCGCTGCACTGGCTGCGGAATCTCACATTCCACGAGATCGACAACCCGGCTCTGCTCTGCTGGTCCAAACGCGATCCGGAGACGGGTAACACCGTGCTCGTGATCTGCTCGTTCGACGCCACCAACGTGCACTGGGGCAACACTGTTCTGGACATGCCCGAGCTGGGGATGGATTGGCACGATCGGTTCGTGGTGACGGACCAGATCACCGGGGCGGCGTACGAGTGGGGTCAGCACAACACGGTCCGGATCGACCCGTACGTCGAGCCGGCCCACATCTTCACGGTGACGCCGCACCGCTAGATCGGTGTAGCCGGGCCTTTGATTGAGAACCTGCGGGCAGGGGTAGGTGGAAACCCGATGGACCTGACGAGCGACCTCGATCCGATCGTCGAGCACGATCCCGCGGAGGGCAGCCACGTCGAGCACGGGGTGGTCGAGCACCCGACCGCCGACGACTTCGGGCATGCCCGTACGCTGCCGGCGGACCGGACCTGGTTCCAGCGGGCCGTCTTCTACGAGGTGCTCGTCCGGGCGTTCTACGACTCGAGTTCGGACGGCTCGGGCGACCTCCGCGGCCTGATCGAGCGCCTCGACTACCTGCAGTGGCTCGGCGTCGACTGTCTCTGGCTGCCGCCGTTCTACGACTCACCGTTGCGCGACGGCGGCTACGACATCCGCGACTTCTACCGGGTACTACCCGAGTTCGGTACGGTCGACGACTTCGTGGCGCTGCTGGACGCGGCACACAAACGCGGCATCCGGGTCATCACCGACCTGGTCATGAACCACACCTCCGACCAGCATGCGTGGTTCCAGGAGTCGCGCCGCGACCCGGACGGCCCGTACGGCGACTTCTACGTCTGGAGCGATACCAGCGACAAGTACCGGGACGCCCGGGTGATCTTCGTGGACACCGAGGAGTCCAACTGGACTTTCGACCCCGTACGGCGGCAGTTCTTCTGGCACCGGTTCTTCTCCCACCAGCCCGACCTCAACTACGACAACCCGGCCGTGCAGAACGCCATGCTCGACGTCCTGCGGTTCTGGCTCGACCTGGGCATCGACGGCTTCCGGCTGGACGCGGTCCCGTACCTGTTCGAGCGGGAAGGCACCAACGGCGAGAACCTGCCGGAGACGCACGCGTTCCTCAAGCACTGCCGCAAGGTGATCGACGACGAGTTCCCGGGCCGGGTGCTGCTGGCCGAGGCCAACCAGTGGCCGGCCGACGTGGTGGAGTACTTCGGCGACCCGAAGAGCGGCGGCGACGAGTGCCATATGGCGTTCCACTTCCCGCTGATGCCGCGCATCTTCATGGCTGTACGCCGCGAGTCCCGGTTCCCGATCTCCGAGATCCTGGCCCAGACGCCGGCCATCCCGGACAACTGCCAGTGGGGGATCTTCCTGCGCAACCACGACGAGCTGACGCTCGAGATGGTGACGGACGAAGAGCGCGACTACATGTACGCCGAGTACGCCAAGGACCCGCGGATGAAGGCCAACGTCGGCATCCGCCGGCGGCTGGCGCCCCTGCTGGAGAACGACCGCAACCAGATCGAGCTGTTCACCGCGCTGCTGCTGTCGCTGCCAGGGTCGCCGGTGATCTACTACGGCGACGAGATCGGCATGGGCGACATCATCTGGTTGGGTGACCGCGACGGCGTGCGGACCCCGATGCAGTGGACGCCGGACCGCAACGCGGGCTTCTCCACGGCGAACCCGGGCAGGCTGTACCTGCCCCCCGTCCAGGACCCGCTATACGGCTACCAGTCCGTGAACGTGGAGGCCCAGCGCGACAACTCGACGTCGATCCTGAACTGGACCCGTACCATGCTCGCCGTCCGGCGCCGGCACGACGCGTTCGCGTCCGGCACGTTTCGCGAGCTGGGCGGCTCCAATCCGTCCGTGCTGGCGTTCCTGCGCGAGACCGCTGACGACGTGGTGCTCTGCGTCAACAACCTGTCCCGCTTCCCGCAACCCATCGAACTCAACCTGCAGCACTGGAACGGGTACACGCCGGTCGAGCTGACCGGGCACGTGAACTTTCCACGCATCGGCCAGCTGCCATACCTTTTGACGCTTCCGGGGCACGGCTTCTACTGGTTCGAGCTATGCGGGTCTGAGGAGAAGCAATGACGCTGCCTTTTGCCGAGTGGCTGCCCCAGCAACGCTGGTACGCGGGCCGCGGCCGCACCATTTCCGAAGTCAAACCCAGCTCCGTGACTTCGCTGCGGGACAACCTGGACCTGGTGCTGCTGGACGTCTCCTATACCGACGGCAGCTACGAGCGCTATCAGATTCTGGTCGCCTGGGACTCGGGTCCGATCGTCGAGTACAGCATGGTCGCCACGATCGGCACGGAAAACGACCGCAGCGGGTACGACGCGCTGTACGACGCCTCCGCGGCGCAGTTCCTGCTGTCGCTCATCGCGGCCGGCGGGACCATCGGCCCGATCGCCTTCGAGCCCGAACCCAACGCCGATCTCCCGCTGGACGCGCAGCCGCGGGTCTCCGACGCCGAGCAGACCAACACCAGCGTCATCTTCGACCAGTCGGCGATCCTCAAGGTCTTCCGCCGCGTCGACGTCGGCATCAACCCCGACATCGAACTGAACCGGGTGCTCGGCCGCGCCGGCAACCCGCACGTGGCCAGGCTCCTCGGCGCGTTCGAGAGCACCGAGGACGGGGAGCCGTGTGCGCTCGGTATGGTCACCGCGTACGCGGCCAACTCCGCCGAGGGCTGGGCGATGGCCACGGCCAGCGCGCGCGATCTGTTCGCCGACGCGGAGATGCGGGCCGACGAGGTGGGCGGTGACTTCCAGGGCGAGTCGTACCGGCTGGGCGAGGCGGTCGCCTCGGTCCACCGCACGCTCGCGGAGCAGCTCGGGTCCAGCCAATCGCCATTCCCGGTGGACGCCGTCCTGGCGCGGCTCAACGCGGCCGCGGCCGCCGTGCCCGAGCTGCGGCCGTGGGTACCCGCCATCGAGGAGCGTTTCCGCAAGCTGACCGTCGAGGCGGTCACCGTGCAGCGCATCCACGGCGACCTGCACCTCGGCCAAGTGCTGCGGACCCCGGCGGCGTGGCTGCTCATCGACTTCGAGGGCGAGCCGGGCCAGCCGCTGGACGAGCGCCGCCAGCCGGACTCGCCGCTGCGCGACGTGGCCGGCGTGCTGCGCTCCTACGAGTACGCGGCCTACCAACTGCTCGTGGACCAGGACTCCGACGAGCACCTGGCCGCCCGCGCGCACGAGTGGGTGGAGCGCAACCAGACCGCGTTCTGTGACGGGTACGCGCACGCAGCCGGCTCCGATCCGCGTGAGCACGGGGCACTGCTGGCGGCGTACGAGCTGGACAAGGCGGTCTACGAGGCCGCGTATGAATCCCGACACCGGCCGGGATGGCTGCGAATCCCGTTGCGGTCCATCGCCCGGCTCGTCGGCTGAACCCCCTACAGGAGATCCGATGATCGGGCGTACCACCTCTCCGCTCGCCGCCGACCAGCGCGCCATGAACAGCGTCGTCGCCGGGGAGACCCACGATCCACATGCGATCCTCGGGGCGCACCCGAGCGGCGCGACCACCGTCATCCGTACGCTGCGCAAGGGCGCCAAGGAAGTGACGCTCGTGCATGACGCCGAGCGCGTACCCATGATGAAGGTGCATCCCGGCGGGATCTTCGCCGTCGAGGTGCCCGCCACGGTACTCGACTACCGACTCGACGTCGACGGCGTGGAGTACGACGACCCGTACCGGCACCTCCCCACTCTCGGCGAACTCGACCTGCACCTGATCGGCGAGGGGCGGCACGAGAAGCTGTGGAAGGTGCTCGGCGCACGGCCCCTGGGCACCGGGGTGGCGTTCGCCGTATGGGCGCCGAGCGCGCGCGGCGTGCAGGTGATCGGTGACTTCGCGGGCTGGGGCCCGCACGACGGCTGGCCGATGCGCTCGCTGGGCAGCAGCGGCATCTGGGAGCTGTACGTACCGGACGCCCACGTCGGCTCGAAGTACAAGTACAAGGTCCTGGGCCGCGACGGCCAGTGGCGCGAGCACGCCGACCCGCTCGCCCAGCACACCGAGGTGCCGCCGGCCACCGCCTCCGTGGTGTTCCAGTCGGACTACGAGTGGCACGACTCGGACTGGATGGAGCAGCGTGCGTCGCGGCAGTGGCACCGGGAGCCGATGAGCATCTACGAGGTGCACCTCGCCTCGTGGCGGCCCGGGCTTTCCTACACTGAACTCGCCGACCAGCTCACCGAGTACGTGGTGGACGCCGGCTTCACCCACGTCGAGTTGATGCCGGTCATGGAGCACCCGTTCGGCGGCTCCTGGGGCTACCAGGTCACCGGCTACTACGCGCCCACCGCGCGGTTCGGCAACCCGGACGAGTTCCGCCACTTCGTCGACAAGCTGCACCAGGCCGGGATCGGCGTGATCCTGGACTGGGTGCCCGCGCATTTCCCGAAGGACGAGTGGGCCCTGGCCCGCTTCGACGGCACGCCACTCTACGAGCACGGCGACTGGCGGCGCGGCGAGCACCCCGACTGGGGCACGTACGTGTTCGACTACGGCCGTAAGGAGGTCCGCAACTTCCTGGTCGCCAACGCGCTTTACTGGTGCGAGGAGTTCCACGCGGACGGCCTGCGCGTCGACGCGGTCGCCTCGATGCTCTACCTGGACTACTCCCGCAAGGACGGCGAGTGGACGCCGAACCAGTACGGCGGCCGGGAGAACCTCGACGCGATCAGCTTCCTGCAGGAGATGAACGCGACCGTCTACCGCAACAACCCCGGCGTGGTCACCGTCGCCGAGGAGTCGACGGCCTGGCCGGGCGTCACCCGGCCCACCCACCTCGGCGGCCTGGGCTTCGGCTTCAAGTGGAACATGGGCTGGATGAACGACACCTTGTCCTACATGAGCAAGGAGCCGATCTACCGGCAGTGGCACCACCACCAGATGACCTTCGCCACCATCTACGCCTGGAGCGAGAACTACATACTGCCGATCAGCCACGACGAGGTCGTGCACGGCAAGGGTTCGCTGACCGGCAAGATGCCCGGCGACCTCTGGCAGAAGCTGGCCAACACGCGGGCGCTGCTGGGCTTCATGTGGGCGTTCACCGGCAAGCAGCTGCTGTTCATGGGCTCCGAGATGGGCGACGAGCTGGAGTGGAGCGAGGAACGCGGCCTGGACTGGAACCTGATCGCCGATGAGCGGCGCGGCGGCGGCGTCCACCGGCTCGTGCAGGACCTCAACCGGATCTACAGGGACACGCCGGCGCTCTGGACGCAGGACACGTCGCCGAGCGGCTTCCGCTGGATCACCTCCGAGGACTCGCAGCACAACACGTTCTCGTTCCTGCGCTTCGCCCCGAACGGCGACACCTTGGCATGCGTGGTGAACTTCGCGGCGATCCCGCACGAGGACTACCGCATCGGCCTTCCCGGGGCCGGGGTATGGCGCGAGGTGATCAACACCGACAGCGAGCTGTACGGCGGTTCCGGGGTCGGCAACCTCGGCGAAGTACACGCCGAGGCCCTCCCGTGGCACGGCCTGGACGCGTCGGCGTCGCTGCGCGTGCCGCCGCTGGGAGCGGTCTGGCTGCACTACGAAGGCTGACCCGCCCCGTCCCCGCGATCTTGGACCCTGGTAAATAAGGGTTTCAGGCGGCCGTCGGCCTGGCGGCCATCGACGTCAGTGCCCGTGTTCGGCGTGGCGGCGTGACATGAGGAAGGGCCTTCGGATGCGTGCATAGGTGACGTCACATCGCGGTCGACACTTGCGGGCTGCTGCTCGCCATCCTGGTCACCGGCGCACACGTGCAGGACCGCGACGGCGCCCGGCCCCTGCTCTGGGCGCTGCACGCCTGTTTCCCGAGCATCCGCATGCTCTGGGCCGACTCCGGCTATACCGGCACGCTCGTGGAATGGGCCGCCGCACAGCTGATCGTGGCCAAACTGGCCGGGCAGACCACCTTCGTCGTGCTGCACCGACAGTGGTGCGTGGAACGCACCTTCTCCTGGATCAACCGGTGTCGACGCACCGTCCGCGATTACGAACGGCTACCACAACACCACGCCGCGATGGTCCAATGAGCCATGATCATCATCATGACCCGCCGCCTCGCACGCCACGGACTCGACTGAACCCCCTATTTACCAGGGTCTTGGACTTGTGGTTGCCCTTATCTGCTGGAATGCAGCTTTTGCGGGGAACCACAAGTCCAAGATCGCGGAGGCTGTCACTACACTGTCCGCCGTGGAAGGTGGCGACGACCGGTTCCAACTCCTGAACGACTTGCCGGTCGACGCCCCGGAACTCGATCTCCTGCACACGTCCGCGGTCGCCGCCGACCTCGGCCGGCTCATCGTCGGATCCCGCGACAACACGCCGTTTGTGGTGGCCATCGACGGGCGGTGGGGCGCCGGCAAGAGCACGCTGATGCAACAGCTTTCCGCGGAACTGCGGGCGTACGGCGACTTCGAGGTGGTCTGGTTCAACGCGTGGACCGCGAGCGGGGTCAGCGCGCTGGTCGGCATGCTCAAACTCGTCCTGGCCCGGCTGGACCGCAACGTCGTGCGCCGATCGTTCCGCCGGCTGAACGCGGGCGGCCTGCTGACCGGTACGGTTCGCCTGGTGCTGACCGCGATCGCGGGATTTCTGCGAGCCGATCGCGCGCTGGAGGATCTGTGGCGACGCGTGCCGGTCGACGCCGAGGCCCGCGAGCAGGCCAAGACGCTGCTTCGGGACGCCCTGACCCAATGGACCGACCGGGGTGGCGGCCGGCCGCGTCGCACGATCGTCGTCTTCGTCGACGACCTGGACCGCTGCGGCCACCGCGCCGCGCTGGAGATCTGCGAAGCGATCAAGCTCTATCTCGACGTTCCCGGGATCGCGTTCATCCTGGGCTGCGACCTCGGTGTGCTGTCCCGCATCGCGGTGCCTGGCGGCGGCGACGCCGAGCACGTCCGCGGCTACCTCGAGAAGATCATCCAGGTGAACTATCAGATCCCACTCCCGTCCACCGAGCACCCACGCCATGATCACCGGGTACGCGCGACGATCCGGCACGGAGCGGCTGTTCACGGAGACGATGACCGACCTGATCGGACGGCAGACCGGCGGGAACCCCCGCCGCGTCAAGCGTTTGATCAACAGCTTCGTCACCGAGTACCAGCTCGACCCGGGCTGGCGGGGCTTCGGCGCCGAGGGGCTGATGAAGGCGGTCGCGCTCCAGCATTTCTACCCCGACCTGTACCGGGAGATCCTGAGCAGCACCGGCGACACCGTTGGCGAGCTGCTCACCTACAAGGCCGCCCGGCAGTTGCTCCTCGGCAGCGCCGACGAACGCACCGAACGCACCGAGGAGGCGAATGAGTACCTACGCCGGCGCGGCATCGCCCCGCCCGAGCCGGGCGGCGCCCGGTACGCACCGAACGAGGTCCGGGAGTTGCTGTCCCAGCTCGACGAGCGCACCTCTCCGGGCTGGCCGTCGCTGGTCGACAGCCCGGATGCCCTGGCCCTACTCGACGCGCTGGGTGACGTCGGGGAACGCCAGCGGCTGCAGCAGAGGTTACGGCGGCGGACTCTGAGTACCGCCCCGACCCCTGCCGGCCCGTCTGGCGGCGGCGCTTCCAAGCTGGACCGGGTGCGTCTGCTGTGGATCGACGACAACCCGACCGGCAACGAGACACTGATCAACAACCTGGCGTCGCGCGGCGACCAGGTACGGACCGCGGCCGATGGCCAACAAGCGCTCGACCTGCTCGCCGCGTTCCGGCCCAACGCGGTGCTCTCCGACGTCTTCCGGGCGGGCGTGGAGGCCGGCTTCGACGACCTGCGCGAGCTGGTCGACGCCGGCTACGGCGGTTCGAGGTACTTCTTCACCTCGCGGGTCACGCCGGACCTGTGGGAGAAGGCTGAGGCGGTCGGCGCCGCCGGCATCACCGCGATGTCCAGCGCGGTCATCACCTGGCTCGAGGCGCTGCAGGACGAGCTGATGATCGCCGCGGCCATGACGGCTTAGATCCGCGAATCGGGCCTCGCCGACCGGTCGCTGAACTGCAAACGGTCGGGCTCTGACCGCCTGTTATCCACAGTGACGGCGGGTGACGGGCGGGCGGCGCGAGGATGCTCGGCGTGCGCCATGAGAAGGATCAGAGCGGGCTCGAGCAGGTGCTGATGCGGCAGCACGGGGTGATCAGCCGGCGCCAGGCGTTGCGCTATCTGGCGGCCGGCACGATCGAGCGGCGCGTCACATCGAGCCGCTGGCAGGCTCCGCATCGAGGCGTCTACGTGACCCACTCGGGCCCGATCGTGCGGCAGCAGTGGCGCTGGGTGGCCGTGCTCGCCGCCGGGGCCGGCCGGGTGGCGCTGCTCGGCGGACCGTCGGCTCTCGAATCGATGGGCTTTCGCGGCTTCGGGCAAGACAGTGTGCACGTGCTGATACCTGCCCGGTCGACGATTCGCTGTCCGCCGGCGGGCGTGGTCGTGCACCGCACGTCATGGCTCCCAGCCGCGGACGTGCACCGGCTCGGCGACCCGCCTGGTACGACCGCCGCCCGATCGTTGGTCGACGCGGCGCAGTGGGCCGGCACCGACGACAAGGCCCGTGCCATCATCGCCGCGGCCTTCCAGCAGCGCATGGTCCGCGCGGACGACGTGACACGTGTCCTGGCCGGCATGGTGCGCGCACGGCGCCGGGCGTTGATCGCTGAGGCCGTCGCCGACGGCGTCCTGGGCGCCCATTCGCTGCCCGAGGCCGATTTCCTCCGGCTCTGCCGGCGTGCGGCGCTACCGGTGCCGATGCTGCAACATCGACGTCGCGATGAACGGGGGCGCTGCCGCTACCTGGATGCCTACTTTGCCGAGTGGGGAGTGCATGTCGAGATCGACGGCGGGCAGCACACCGACGTGCGGCAGTGGTGGGCCGACATGGAGCGGCAGAACGCCTTGTGGATACCCGGCGAGCGGGTACTCCGGTTCCCGTCCTGGGCGGTGCGCCATCGACCCGACGAGGTGGCGGCTCAGGTCCGTGCCGCCCTCAAAGCGGCCGGCTGGCGTCCACGCATTTAAGATCTTGTGCGCTTTACCCTCGATTTCCGGGGTATCGTGCACAAGATCGCCAAACCGTCACGTCAGGCGCGGGCGACCCGCAGGAAGCGGCGCCGCCCGAGCAGCCGGATCCCATCCCGATCAGCTTCGTGAGCAAGCCCGCGGCCTACGCGTGCTGGATCGTCATCCCGCTGGTGAGCCAGCTCGCCGGCCGCCTCACCAGCCGGCGCCGGTCAGCGCGGCAGCAGCCATTCGTCGGCCAGGAGGCCGTAGATCGCATCGTCGGTCCACTCGTTCTTGATCCAGGTGTGCGAGCGCAGCAGGCCCTCGCGGGTGAAGCCGACGCGTTCCAGCAGCCGCGCCGACGCCGCGTTGCGGGCGTCGGTCTCCGCGGTGACCTTGTGCAGGCCACGGACCCGGAACAGGTGGTCGAGCACGGCGCGGACCGCCTCGCCGGCATAGCCCCTGCCCTGGTACGCCGTCGCGAGCGTGAACCCGATCTCGGCCCGCATCCGGTTCTCGTGCAGGTCGACGCCGATGTCGCCGATGTGTGCCTTGTCCTCGGCGCGCTCGATCGCGTACTGGAACCAGCCGGGCTGTGCCGGGTCGCCCGCGGCCAGCGACGCGACGATCGCCCGCGCCTGCTCGAGCGTGACCGGCGCGGTCCAGGACTGGTAGCGGGCCACGTCCGGATCCGACCGGTACGCGGCCAGCGTCTCCGCGTCGGACGACCGGAACCGGCGCAGCACGAGCCGTTCCGTCGCGATCAGCATCCGACGAGCATAATTTGAGGGGTTGCCTTCTGTTTTCCGCCGCGGGCAAGCTCAGCGTTGCCTCCTGTTTTCCGCCGCGGGCAAGCTCAGCGTTGCCTCCTGTTTTCCGCCGCGGGCAAGCTCAGACACGTGGAGCTGGACCGGTTGAGGGCCATCTGCCTGGCGTTCCCCGAGGTGACCGAGCGGCTCAGTCACGGCACGCCGACGTGGTTCGTAGGCGACAAGAAGGTGTTCGTGACGTTCTGGGACCACGGGCACCACGACGACGACTTCCCGCATCTGTGGTGCGCCGCGCCACCCGGAGCGCAGCATGAGCTGGTCGCCGCGAATCCGGAGCAGTTCTTCCGGCCGCCGTACGTGGGGCAGCGTGGCTGGCTCGGCGTGCGACTCGACCGCGACCCGGACTGGGCCGAGATCGCGGAGCTATGCGAGGACGCGTACCGGGTGATCGCCCCGGCCCGGCTGGTGGCCTCCCTGGACCGCGCTAGTCGGTGACGACGACCGCGCTAGTCGGTGACGACGTCGCAGACGATCACCGTGACGTTGTCCGGTGCGCCGGCCTCCAGCGTCCGCGCGATCAGCTCCGCCGCGCACGTCTGGCGGTCCTCGTATGTGCGCAGCGTCGTCCCGATCACGTCATCGGTCACGTAGTCGGTGAGCCCGTCGCTGCACAGCAGGAACCGGTCCCCGGCCTGGATCGGAATCATCCTGCCGGCCGGGCGGAACGGTCCACCCTGCACCGCCTGGGTGACCACCGCGCGCTGCGGGTGTCGGCGGGCGTCGTCCGGGCTCAGTACTCCCTGGTCGACCAGCGCCTGCACGTACGTGTCGTCGCGGGTGAGCTGGGTCAGCTCGCCGTCGCGGACGAGGTAGCAGCGCGAGTCGCCGACGTTGAGCGCCGCGACCCGGCCGCCGGAGAGCAAGAGCGCGGTGACGGTGGTGCCCATGCCGTCGCGGGCGTCGTCGTCTGCGATGGCCGCCTCGATCCGCTCGTTCGCCTTCCGCAGCGCGGCCAGCATGTCCTGCAGCGGCTCCCCGCTATCGGGCATGTCGTCGACGACCGCGAGCGCCTGCACCAGGATGTCGCTGGCCAGCTCGCCCGCCGGGAGCCCGCCCATGCCGTCCGCGACCACGAACAGGCGCTTGCCGACGAAGACGGCGTCCTCGTTGTTGGACCGCACGAGTCCCTGGTCGGTCGCGGCGACGGCGCGGACAGCAAACGTCATGGCCCTAAGGGTGCCAAGAACCTGCGGCGCTGTCTCTAGTACCTGTTACGTAGGGTTGGGTCGTGATGCCGGTGCCGATGGTGGGACGGGCGGCCGCTCTCGACGAGCTGCGGCGCGCCTGGACGCAGGTGAACGACGGCGGCAGGGGACTGCCGGCCGTGGTCACCGGCGCGCCCGGCACCGGCAAGAGCACGCTGGTCGCGGCCGCGGTGCAGGCTACGCAACCGGCGAAGATCTTGGCCGGCTCGGCGCGCGTGCACTCCCCCGCGCCGTACGACTGGCTGGCCGCGGTCCTCGCCACGCAGAGCCGCCAGGACCTGCCCGTTCCGCACGACGCGTTGTCGTGGCTGGCCCAGGAGCCGGATGTCCCCCGGGAGAGGTACACGCCGGACGCGCTGTTGCGGCTCGCCGTGACTACCGTCCGTGCGCTTGTCGACGCCGGACCCGCCGTACTCGTGGTAGAGGATCTTCACGCGCTCGATCCCGCGAGCCTGAACCTGGTCGCCGCGCTCGGCGCCGCGGAGCTGCCAGCGCTGCTGCTGGTCACAAGCCAACCGCCGGAGGCGGCGGTGTCGCCGGAACTCGCCGCGCGGACCCTGGCACGGCTGTCCGGCGCGCCCGGGGCCGTGCGCCAGCATCTGGGTGCGTTGGCCGCCGGTGACGTCGCAGACGTTCTTCAGCACGTGTACGCGGACAGCACGGTCGCACCGGAGCTGGCGGAGGCGGTGTGGCGGCGTACCGGCGGCAACCCGTACCGGCTGACGGAGCTGCTCGCCGTGGAGGGGGCTAACGGTCCCGACGCCCTGGCCGGCGCGCACAGGGAGCTGACCGCCCGCGAGCGCGAGGTGCTCGGCTGCCTGGCCGAGGGGATGTCGAACAAGCAGATCGCCCGGGCGCTCGGCATTTCGGTACGGACCGTGACCGTGCACGTGTCCAACCTGCTGCGCAAGACCGGCGCCGCCTCCCGGACCGAGGCCGCGTTGCTCGCGGTCAAGGCCACAGCAGCGTCTTGATCGACCGTCGTTCGTCCATCGCGCGGTACGCCTCGGCGACCTGATCCATCGGCAGCTGAAGGTCGAACACCGTGCTCGGGTCGAGCGTGCCGGCGAGCACGTCCGGCAGGAGGTCCGGCAGGTAGGCACGGACCGGTGCGACACCACCACCGACGTTGATGTTGTCGTCGAACATCGTGTCGATGGGCAGCTCCGCGCCGCCGAGCGGGACGCCGACGTACCCGATGTGGCCGCCCGGGCGCACGGTGGCGATGGCCTGGGCCATGGAGAGCTTGGTGCCGACGCATTCGAGGACGCAGTCCGCGCCCTGGTCGGCGAGCAGGTCGCGGACCACCGCGGCACCGTCGTCGCCGCGTTCGGCGACGATGTCGCTCGCGCCGAAGCGGGTGGCGACCTCCTGCCGGTCGGTATGCGAGGAGAACGCGATGACCCGGTCCGCGCCGAGCCGGACCGCGGCGAGCACGGCGCAGAGTCCGACCGCGCCGTCGCCGACGACCGCGACCGTACGGCCGGGACCGACGCCGGCCGACACCGCGGCGTGGTGGCCGGTGGCCATGACGTCGGAGAGCGTGAGCAGCGCCGGGATCAGCGCGGTGTCCGGCAGGCCCGGCGTCGGGTAGAGCGTGCCGTCGGCAAGCGGGACCCGCATGTACTGGCCCTGGGCGCCGTCGAGCACCCGCCCGTCGCGATCCGTGCCGCCCCACCACTGGACCTGCACGCAGGACGTCGTGATGCCCTGCCGGCAGTGCACGCACGTGCCGTCGCTGATCGAGAACGGCCCGACGACGAAGTCGCCCTCACGCACGGTCGTCACGCCGGCGCCGGTCTCCTCGACCACGCCGACGAACTCGTGCCCGATCGGGTGCGGGTCGGCCGGCGGCCGGGCGCCGCGCCACGTCCACAGGTCGGACCCGCACACGCAGGCCGCGACCACGCGGACGATCGCGTCCGTCGGGAACTCGATCTTCGGGTCCGGGCGACGTTCCCAGCGGACGTCGTAGGGGGCGTACCACATGGCGGCGTGCATGGTCTCCGACAGTACGCGCGGTCGTGCGGGGCGGCGCGACAGCGCGAGCGAGCCCCGGGCAGAATCGCAACCGGTGTCCGCACGGGAAGGGTGATCAGTGACTACCACGATTCATCAGCGCATCGCCGACGAGCTCGGGGTTCGCGAGCGGCAGGTCGCGGCGGCCGTGGAGCTGCTCGACGGCGGCGCCACGGTGCCGTTCATCGCGCGCTACCGCAAGGAGGTCACCGGCACCCTGGACGACCAGCAGCTGCGCACACTCGAGGAGCGGCTCGGCTACCTGCGCGAGCTGGAAGACCGGCGGGCCGCCGTGCTGGAGTCCATCCGTTCACAGGGCAAGCTCGATGACGCACTCGAGGCGCGGATCATGGCTGCCGACTCGAAAGCGCGGCTCGAGGACATCTACCTGCCGTTCAAGCCGAAGCGCCGCACGCGCGCGCAGATCGCGCGGGAAGCGGGCCTCGAGCCGCTCGCCGATCTGCTGCTGGGCGATGCCGCACTCGACCCGCGGGCGTCGGCGGAGCCGTTCGTGGACGCGGACAGCGGGGTCGCGGATGTGGCGGCCGCGCTGGACGGCGCCCGGGCCATCCTCGTCGAACGCTTCAGCGAGGACGCCGACCTCATCGGCGAGCTGCGCGAACGCATGTGGACGCGGGGACAGCTGGTCAGCAAGGTCCGGGACGGCAAGCAGACCGAGGGCGCGAAGTTCGCCGACTACTTCGACTTCGCCGAGCCGTTCACGAAGCTGCCGTCGCACCGGATCCTCGCGATGTTGCGCGGTGAGAAGGAGGAGGTTCTCGACCTCACCATGGAGCCGTCGGCCACGCCGGAGGACGACGGTTCGTTCGAGGCGCGGATCGCGGCACAGTTCGGCATCGCGGACCGCGGGCGCGCCGGCGATCGGTGGCTCGCCGACACGGTGCGGTGGGCCTGGCGGACGCGGATCCTCATCCGTCTGGGCGCGGACCTCCGGGTCCGTCTCTGGCAGGCCGCCGAGGACGAGGCGGTACGGGTGTTCGCGGCGAACCTGCGCGATCTGCTGCTGGCCGCGCCAGCGGGCACCCGTACGACGATGGGTCTCGACCCGGGCTTCCGGACCGGCGTGAAGGTGGCCGTGGTGGACTCCACGGGCAAGTGCGTCGCGACGGACACGATCTATCCGCACGTCCCGCAGAACCGGGTCGAGGAGGCGCTCGCCACCCTCGCCCGGCTCGCCGCGGCGCACCGCGTCGAACTCGTCGCGATCGGCAACGGAACCGCGTCCCGGGAGACGGACCGGCTGGTAGCCGAGTTGATCAAGCGCAACCCGCCGCTGAACCTGACCAAGGTGATGGTGTCCGAGGCCGGCGCGTCGGTGTACTCGGCCTCCGCGTACGCATCGCAGGAACTGCCCGGGATGGACGTGTCGCTGCGCGGCGCGGTGTCCATCGCGCGCCGCCTGCAGGACCCACTCGCCGAGCTCGTGAAGATCGACCCGCGCTCGATCGGCGTCGGGCAGTACCAGCACGATCTCTCCGAGGCGAAGCTGTCCCACTCGCTCGACGCGGTCGTCGAGGACTGCGTCAACGCGGTGGGCGTCGACGTGAACACCGCGTCCGCGCCGCTGCTGACCCGGGTGTCCGGCATCGGCGCCGGCCTGGCCGAGAACATCGTGCTGCACCGCGACGCCAACGGGCCGTTCCGGAACCGGTCGGCGCTGAAACGCGTCGCGCGGCTGGGGCCGAAGGCCTTCGAGCAGTGCGCGGGCTTCTTGCGCATCCCGAACGGCGACGACCCGCTGGACGCGTCCGCGGTGCACCCGGAGTCTTATCCGGTGGTCCGCCGGATCCTGTCCACGGCGGGCACGGACATCCGTGGGCTCATCGGCAACACGTCGTTGCTGCGCGGGCTCCAGCCGGCGCTGTTCGTCACCGACACGGTCGGCCTTCCGACCGTCACGGACATCCTTAGGGAATTGGAGAAACCTGGGAGAGACCCACGCCCAGCGTTCACTACCGCAACTTTCGCCGAAGGCGTGGAAAAGATCGCCGACCTGCGGCCCGGCATGATCCTCGAAGGCGTGGTGACGAACGTGGCGGCGTTCGGCGCGTTCGTCGACATCGGGGTGCACCAGGACGGTCTCGTGCACGTGTCGGCGCTGTCCGACACGTTCGTGAAGGACCCCCGAGAGGTGGTCAAGTCGGGCGACGTGGTGCGGGTGCGCGTGGTGGAGGTAGACGAGGCCCGCAAGCGCATCTCCCTGACGATGCGGCTCGAGGACTCCCCGCGCCGGGAGGCCGGTGACCGCGGCCGCGGCGGCCAGCCCCGTTCCGGCGACCAACCCCGCAAGGGCGGCCAGCCCAGCCAGGGCCGCGAGCCGCGGACAAGCGGTGGCCAGCGGTCCGGCCGCGGCTCTTCGGGCGGCGGTTCCCCGGGCGGAGCCATGGCCGATGCGCTGCGCCGGGCGGGCCTAGCGAAGGACTAGGGTCCTCTGTATCGCCGTCTATGGCTACGATCCGTTCAGGCCTCGGGAAAGGTGGGTGCCGATTTGGACGGACCACAATTTCACGTCGATATCCCCAAAGTGGAGGAAGCGGCGAACGGCATCGCCGAGAGCGTGGCCGATCAGCACGACTTCCGGTTGAAGCGGCTACCCGGCCCGGCGGAGATGTACGGCGACGGCGACCTGCACGACGCGCTGACCGACTACTGTGACCGGTGGAGCGACGGCCTCGACATCCTCACCGAGGATGCCCGCGCGATCAGCGATGCGCTGGCGCGGGTCGCGCGGGCCTACCGGGCGACGGACGAAGCCGCGGCGAAGAGGATGGCCACCGACCCTGCGGCGAGCGTGGTCGATGGCTGAGCTGGGTGAGACCCACGACGCTCGCGCGCTCGTGCCGGGTGATCCCGACGCCATCGCGGAGAATGCCGCCGCGCTGCGGGCCCGCGCCAAGGCGGCGGGCGACGCCGGGGACGGTCTGCGCTCGATCGACACCGGATCGTGGTCGGGCGCCGCCGCCCAACGCTTCCACGAGAAGTTCAGCTACGAGCCGGGCAAATGGTTCACCGCCGCCGACGCCATGCAGGCCGGTGCCGGTGCGCTCGACGACTACGTCAGCACCCTCCGCTGGGCGCAAGGCCAGGCGGCGGAGGCCATCCGGTTGTGGGACCAGGGCGAGGCGGCAACCCGGGCGGCCCAGGCCGCGTACGAGTCGGCGGCTCGGCAAGCCGAAGCGGCGCGGCAGAGCCTCCCGCCGTTCAGTGATCCCGGCGACGCCGACCGCTCGCAGGCGCAGACATTGCTCGCCACCGCCCGTACCCAAGTGGATTCGGCCGGCCGGACCGCGGCCGGTACGTTGCGCGACAAGGCCTCGCTGGCGCCGGAGAAGTCCAGCTGGCTCGACGACGTGGGCGACTTCGTGCACGACGTCGGCGGCCACGTCGTCAACGGGTTCGCGTCGGTCGGCAACGCGATGGTCCACCACCCGGGCTCGGTCGCGCTCGCCGCCGCCGGCATCGGGCTGGCCGCGATCAGCGCGGGCGGCGAGGGGCTCGGCATCGCGCTCGACGCGACCGGCGTGGGCGCGGTGGCCGGCGTGCCGCTCAACGTGGTGTCCGCCGCCGGCATCGCCACGGGCGCCGGAATCACCACGGCGGCCATGGCCAATATCGCCTCGCACGCCGGCGGCGACGACCACGTCTCCCCGGTCGACACCGAGGGCGGTTCCGGTTCCGAGGGTGCGGCCGACTCGACGGCCAACAACCCGGCCGGCGTGAAACCGGGCTGGTCGTCGCGCACGGCGGACAACGCAAAGGGCACCGTCTATCAGAAGCCCGGGTCCGCCGGCAACGCTGATATGGTGCGCGTCATGGAGCCCACCGCCCAATATCCGAACGGCTACGTCCGGTACTACAACGAGCACGGGCAACCGATCGGATTGGACGGAAAGCCCGGGCCGAATTCGGCGACGCACATCCCGAAGAACCCGGACGGTTCCTATCCCGTACCGCAGGGCTGGTGACCATGGACCTGGGTTTCGCCGGCCAGAAGGTCGTCGCCGAGGAGTTCGGGTACACGGTGGGCATCGACCTCACCGGCGGTTACGAGATACGCATCGAGACCGGCTTCCTGCTGCGGGCCTACGACGGTGACCACCACATCGTGCCGGGCGAGGACGACGGGGCCGCGGCCCTGCTCGGCGAGCTGACCGGGCAGGTGGTGACCGTGTGTACCGCCGACGACGCGGGCGCCCTGCGGGTGGACCTCGACGGCGGCGCCCGCCTGCTCGTCGAGGCGGACCCGGCGTACGAGGCGTGGACGGTCGCCGGGCCGGGCGGGCTGAAGGTCGTCTGCCTGCCCGGCGGCGCGCTCTCCATCTGGTCTCCGCAGCCCTGACACGCAGGGGCCCCGGTAGGGACGGCTACGGCAGGGCCCGGATGGTGATGTGGTCGAACGCGACCGCGTACGGCGGGGTGTGGTCGGGGGCGGCGGGCTCGGTGAAGATGCCGAGCACCACCCGGCCACCGGTGATGTCCTTGTCGGTCAACGGAACGGTGCCGACCGGCGCGTCGTCACGCAGCACCTCGACCGTGTCGCCCAGCACGTTCAGCGTGATCTTCGTCGGCGGGCCGCCGACGTCGATCGGGTCGTCGAGCGGGAACGTGCGGTAGACCTCCGCGTCCGCGTCCTTATGCGTGCCGACCAGGAACCTGTTCTCGCAGACCCGGAGTTGGTAGCCGAGGTAGGGCCGGAACCGGAACCAGATCCCCGCGCAGCTGCCCTTGGTGAGCAGCCGGACGTTCACGTCGGTCCGCAGGTGGTCCGGCTCGGCGTCCTGGGGGCCGCGGCAGCGGAACGAGCCCGCGCTGTTGCGCCGCACCACCAGCCCGCCGTCGAACGAGCAACTAGCCTGCTCCTTCGCGTCCGCCGACTCCTGCCAGAACCAGGTGCGGTCGAGTGCGTCGCTGACCAGCAGTTTCGAGTCCGTGTTGGAGGCCGCGACGGTGGGTGGGCCGGCGCTGTCGTTGCCGGATCCGCCCCACACCTGGGACGACACGACCAGCGCGGCGGCGGCCAGCACCGCGAGGAGAACGAGCGCCGCGACGACCGGTGCCGGCCACCGCCGCCGCGGCGGCGCCGGGACCGGTGGTGCCGGCGTCGCGGTCACGATCCGCGTCGCGTCCGTGGCGTCGACGTACTCGGCCAGCTCCGGCGGCACGGCAACCGCGGTCAGCTGCCGGTTGGCGTCGTACCCGGTCGCGGCCTGCGCCTCCTGCGCCGCGGCACGCAGCCCCGGCTGGTGTGCGAGCGCCGCCGCGGACGCGGCCGTCCGCTGCGGCCCGGTGACCAGCAGGTCGAGCAGCTCGCGGGCGCTGGGCCGGTTGGCCGGATCCTTCTCGAGCGCGTACCCGACGAGGTCACGCAGCGATCCCGTGAGCCCGGACAGGTCGGGCGGCTGGGTGAGGATGCGGGCCGCGGTAGCGGTCGGCGAGTCGGCGCCGAACGGCGTCCGCCCGGTGCCGGCGAACGTGACCACACCGCCCCACGCGAAGATGTCCGCGGCGGGGGTCAGCGACGCGCCAGGCTGCGACCCGAAGCGCTCCGGCGCCATGTACGCGACCGTCCCGACCATCTGATCCGTGCCCGTGTGCGCGCTCGTCGCCTCCAGCGCGCGGGCGATGCCGAAGTCGATGACCTTCGGACTGCCCGGGGCGAGCAGCACGTTGCGCGGCTTGAGATCGCGGTGGATCACCCCGGCGCCGTGGATCGCGGTCAGCGCCGTGGCGACGCCGATCGCCACGCCGTGCAGGTTGGACGCCGTGAGCGGTCCGCGCTCCTGGACCACGTCGGCGAGGCTGGGCCCGTCGACGTACTCGACCACCAGGTACGGCGGCTCGTGGTCGGGGTCGGCGTCGAGGACCTCGGCCGTGCAGAACGGCGGCACCTGCCGTACCCGATTCACCTCGCTGCGGAACCGCCGCCGGAACTCGTCGTCGGGTGCCAGGTCGGCGCGCACCATCTTGACCGCGACCAGCACGCCGACCGGGTTCCGCGCCAGGTAGACGGTACCCATGCCGCCCTCGCCGAGCCGGCCGACCAGCTCGTAGTCGCCAAGCCGGCGGGGGTCACGTGGGCGCAGCGGCGTGACCGCGGCCCGCTCGCCCGTCATCGTCGATTCACCACACCCCGTACCGGCCTGTCCCCCATGACCCCGCCACGCGCGGCGCGGCAGCCTGCACCATATCGGTCGGTGTCACGGCCTGCGAAGACCAGGTACGCCGGTTGCCGCCGAACCGACACTTCCGGGTGTCCGGGTGTCAGACCGCGACGGGCACGCCGAGCAATTCGAGGTACATCTCGATGAAGAGCGTGCCCTTGATGTCCGAGGTCGGGCCGGGGCCGAGGACGCCCACCTCAGGCGCGTACGAGACACCGCCGCTCGGGCCGAGCGGTAGCACGATCGGACTCGGCGCGCCACACCACTTTCGCGACGCTCGCCAGGTCTTGGCCTCAACTCACCACGACCGCGTTCAGTCTCCGTCCGCATTCAAAGCGGCTTCTCGGCTGCTGCAGAGCGGACCAATCGGCCGGTTGACCCTCTGGGTGGGGCTCCATAGGTTGGGGTCGCCAATATTCCGTCGTCTCATGATCAGACGTGAAAGGAGCACGGAAAATCACGAGGAATTAGGACATCTGTGGGGGGACAGCATGACATTCACTTATGCGTTGAGAGCGCTAGCCGTCATCGGTACGAGCGCGCTAACCGTGCTGGCGAGTTCCCCAGCACACGCCTCTACCGGACATGCAACGCCGCCAGTCAAGACGATCACGAGCGGACTGGACGGACCGTACGGGCTCGACATTCAATCGTCGACACGAGCCGTTATCACGGAATCGGACACCGGAGAGATAACGGCGGTCAATCTCAAGACGGGTGGTCAGCGCACCGTCATTTCGGGACTCGCGGGCCCGTCGGGCGTCGCGACGCACGCCAACAAGATTTACGTCGTGTTGGGCGGCGGAGGCCCGGAGGGTGCGCCGCCGCCGTCCGCGTACCCGCCGGCTTCTCTGCTGATCGCTAACAAGGACGGAACGGGCGTCCGGGTACTCGCCGACCTCATGGCCTACGAGCTCAAGTACAACCCGGACGGACAGGTTCAGTTCGATCCGTCGGGTCAGCCCTACGACGCACTGTCAAACCCGTTCAGCATGACGTACACGAAGTGGGGTCTGCTGATCGCCGACGGTGGAGCCAACGACGTCCTCCGCGTGGATCCGCGCACCGGCAAGATCTCGACCTATTTCGTCCCGCCGACCGTCAAGACGCCGGAATGCCTCCAGCCCGGCGCGCAGGCCAACCCCGGTACCGTCGGCTGCGATCCGGTTCCGACCGGCGTGGCGGTGCGCGGCAAGTACGTCTTTGTGTCCACACTGGGCGCGGAACAACCCGGTGCGGCGGCCATCTGGAAGCTCGACGGCCGGACCGGCAAGGTGCTCAAGGTGTGGTACGGATTCACGTCGCTGACCGGCATCGCCGTGGCACCGAACGGAACCGTTTTCGTATCCGAGGTTCTCTATGGAGCCCCGGAAGGTGAGGGACCGCCGCCGCCCGGATTCGACCCGTCCACCGTGGGCCGGATCACCCGAATCCAGCACGGCGAGATCACTCACGCACAAGTCACGATGCCGACCGGCCTGGAGTACTTCGGTGGACGCCTCTACGCGTCGTCGTGGAGCATCGCCAGTTTCATCGGTCTCCAGCACGCCGGGCAGCTCGTACAGGTGAATCCCAGCGCGTTCCACTAGCGGTCCGCGGGCCGCGCTGTCCCGGGGCATCCGAGTTTGTGTGCTCCTGTGGCCCCTCCCGGGGGCCACAGGAGCACCCAGAACCGGCGCGATCCCTCGAGGGCGCGCTAGCGCAGGCGTGGGTACAGCATGGTGGCGACATCCAGCGCACGACCGCCCGGCTCGCCGGCGCTCTGCGCCGTCCACACCTCCGACAGCACGCCCATGACGAAACCCCACGCGACGACGCGGTCCACCGGGATGCCGAAGCCGTCGGCCAGCTGCTCGATCCGGGCCGGCACCAGCGCGAGCAGGTCGTCCTCGCACCGCCACGGCTCGGGGTTGTAGAGCATGGCCCCGCAGTCATAACCGCGGTCACCCACGACGCCGTGCGGATCGATCGCGAGCCACGGCTCGCGCTCGGCGCTCAAGACATTGTCGTGGTGAAGGTCGCCGTGCAGTAAGAGCCGGGCCGGCGCACTCGCGCACAGCTCGTCGAAGAGCCGGCCGGCGCGTTCGACCAGGTGGCGTGGCACCGGGTCGTCCGCCGGGAACCGCCGCAGGTGCGCCCGGAACGACTCGCTCTCCTCGCGCAGGTCCGGCAACGTGCACCCGGGCGGCGGCGGACGGTGCAGACGCCGGCCCACGCTTATCAGCGCGGCCGTCGCCGCCTCATCGTGGCGCGGGACCAGAGCCGCGGCCGGGACGCCGGGATCGGCGCGTTCCAGCAACAGCGCGCCCCGGTCCGGGTCCTCGGCGAGCAGCCGCACCGCGCCGTGCCCGCCGTACGCCCGCAGCGCTTCCGCCTCGACGGACAGATGCCCGGACGGGACGCCGAGCTTGAGCACCGCGGGCGAGCCGTCCGCGAGGGCGACCGGAGCGACCCAGTGGTAGCTCAGGTCATACGGCGCGCTGACGGTAAGCTGCCAATCCCGGGCGATCTGGTCGATCAGGGCCGGCAGTCCGGCCAGCCACCGCTCCCCGTCGTCGGGCCAGTTGTCGACGACGTTACGGACCAGGTCCGGCGGGATCGTGATCGACATCATTAGCGAGCTTCGCACACCCGGCACCGAGGGCTGACGGCGGCCGTGACGACCGATGCGGGAAACTGTGGGCATGACGCCGGTTGACCGTTTCGAGGAGTTGGTCGGTGAGCTCATCCAGCTGGACGACGTGTCGCCGCCCGCCGGCGGCCGGCGGTTCGGCTCCCATGCGCTGCGCCGCAACGGCAGGATCTTCGCCATGCTGGTCCGGGACTGCCTGGTCGTGAAGCTTCCGCGGGCGCGGGTCGACGAGCTCGTCGCCGCGGGCGAGGGCGTGCGGTTCGACGCCAACAAGGGCACGCCGATGAAGGAGTGGTTCGCGCTGGCCGCCGACTCGGACCTGTCGTGGTCGGACCTGGCCCGCGAGGCGCTCGCGTTCGCCGCGCGCCCCGGCCGCTAGCCGCCGGGGCGCGAGGCTCGAGGCGCGCGGGAGCGACGAGACACGAGCACGCCCAGAAACACCATCGCGAGCAACAGACCGGCGAGCCATCCCGGGCCGGCATGGCCGACCAGCGCACTCAGCGTGCGCTGGACGTCGGAGGCAGCGTTGACGACGGGATCGTGCCCGGCGGTCCGTAGATCCTTGACCAGGCGCAGCTCGTACCAGCCGTAGTAGGCCACGTACGCTCCGGACGCCACCAGCACCGCCCCACCGAGCCGCGGCACCACCCCGGCCGCCCGCCGCAGCCGCGCCACCGCCCCGGTCCGTACCAGCGCAACGGCGATCGCCGTCACCCCGACGACCAGGCCCATCCCGCCCGCGTAGCAGAGGAACAGCAGCACCCCCTGCCCGACGGAACCGGCGCGCAGGCTGCTCACCACGATCGCGAGGAACGGCCCGACCGCACAGCCCAGCGAGGCCAGCGCGTACGCCATCCCGAACAGCACCATCGACGCGGCGGTACCGGTCAGGCTGGGCGCCCGCGGCCCCTTGCCGGGCGCCGGCAGCGACCGGCCGGCGACCAGCCATCCGCCCACCGCGGCCAGGCTCAGGCCGAGCAAAACCGTCAGCCACGGCAGGCGGGGCTCGATCCACCCGCCAAGCGGCGCCAGGACCAGCCCGAACGCACCGAAGACCGCGACGTAACCGGCGGTCAGGGCGGCGGTGCAACGCAGCGCGCGGGCCACGGCCACCGCGGTCGCGCGTGTGCCGTCCGGCCGGGTGCGGTCACCGGAGATCAGGACCGAGAGGTACGCGGGCAGCAGCGCGAAGCCGCACGGGTTCACGGCGCCCAGCATGCCGGCGGTGAGCGCGAGCAGCAGCGGCGCCTCCACGGCTCAGGCCACCAGCGACTTGACCTTGTCGGTGAGCTGGAGGTCGTCGAGGTAGCCGGTGGCGACGACCGTGCCGGACCGGTCGATGACGACATAGGTGCTCTGTTCGGTGACACCGAACCTGCGCCACAGCACGCCGGCCTGGTCGTCCAGGTTCGGCACCTTGGTCACCTCGAGGTCGGCGACGAACCGGTGCATGTCCGTGTTGGTGCCCATGCCCGCGATGCCGATTATGGCGAGCCGGTCGCCGTACTCGTCCTTGAGGTCGTTGATGGACTGGGCCTCGCTGGCGCACGTCGCGCACCACGGCGCCCAGAACCAGAGCAGCGCCGGCCGGCCGGCCAGCGTGGAAGCGTCGAACGTCGCGCCGTCCAGCGTCTTGCCGGTGAAGGTCAGCGTGTCGGGTACGGCTGCGGCAGGCGCGGACGGCGAGGAGGCGCAGCCGGTCAGCGCGAGCAGGCCCGCGGCCAGCATGATCGCCACCTTGCGGAGGTTCACCTGGACGCCTCGGTCAGCCGCAGCGCCAGCGCCGGGCAGACGTTGACCGCCTTGCGTGCGCCGTTCTCGAGCCATGGCGGCAGCGGGGTCTGCGGGAACGCGGGGAAGCCGTTGGCGTCCAGCCGGATGATCTCGGGGGCGACGGCCGAGCAGAGCCCATGCCCGTCGCAGCGGGACCAGTCCACGGCGAGCTTCCGCGCCCCCTGGTCGGAGTGGTACGGCAACGGCAGGATGCCGCGTACCGGCTTGCCGCAGCCTTCGCCGTTGGCGTGCGCCTCCACGTCGCGGTGGAACACCTCGAGCGCGGAGAGCGCGAAGCGCGCCGTACCGTCGGGGTGGCTGCACGCGCCGCGGCCCTTCACGACGCCGGCCGCGGCCCGGACGTTCTCCAGAGCGCTGCCGCCCAGCGCGACCAGGGTGACCGCCCGCGCCAGGTCCGGCAGGCCGAGCCGGCACGGGCCGCACTGGCCGGCGGACTCGCCGGCCAGGTACTGGGTGACCTGGGCGACCTCGCCGAGCGGGCAGGTGGCGGACCCGATCGGGATGATCATGCCGGCGCCGAACGTGCCACCGACCTCGGCGAAACCCTTGCGGGACACGGTGACCGACATCGCGGACTCTGCGCTGATCCACTTGCCGTGGTAGCCGCCGACCAGGATGCCGGGACCGACATCGGCACCGCACATGGTGAGAATGTCCACCAACGGCGTGCCGGTCGGGCACTCCACGACCGCGGGCGCCGTGGCGGAGCCGCCGACGGTCAGCATGACCGTACCCGGTTCTTCCGGGATGCCCACCGCGTTGTACTCCCACGGCCCGAGGCGCGCGGCGATCGCCAGCTGGGAAAACGTCTCGGCGTTGGAGAGCAGCGTGGGCAGCCCCATGACGCCGTTGTCGCTGGAGCGCACCTTGCGGCCGGGCGGGATGTGCGCCTCGCCGTTGATGCCGCGGACCAGCGCGCCGCCCTCGCCGGAGATGAACCGGTGCGGCACGGTGACGATCCGGGTCGGTACCGGCATCCGCCGCTCGGCCAGCGCGGCCGCGATCGACTGCTGCCCGATGCCGTCGTCGGCGATGCCGATGACGATCTCCTCGGCGTCCAGCGCGGCGGCGGCCAGCGCCGCGCCGTCCAGGATGAGGTGGGGGCCGCGGGTCAGGATCGCCTTGTCCTTCCAGGACGGCGGCTCGCCCTCGGTGGCGTTGACCACGATGACCGGCGGCAGGTCCTGGCGGCGGCAGGAGTCGAGCACCGCGCGCACCTTGCGGGCGAACGGGAAGCCGGCGCCGCCCCTGCCGCGCAGCTCGATCCGGTCGGCGAGGCCGATCAGCTCGCCCGAGGACAGCGCCGCGAACCCGCCGTGCACCTCCTGGTGCGCGACGAGATCGAGGCGGCCGTACTCGTCGAAGCCCGCGGTGATCCGCGGAATGCCGATGCTGGTGACCGGCGGAACCTGCTTCAGGCTCACTGCGCTTCCCCTCGCAGCTGACGCCAGTACTGGGCGTCGGCCACGTCGTTGTCGTCACCGCGGCTCCTGGTACGGCGAGCCCCCCGGCTCGCCCCGCGGGCCGCGTCCTGTTGCTGCGCTGCCTTGCGTGCCCGGCGCGAAGCCATGTCGACGAGCGTCGGCGTGTCGTCCGGCGGCAGATAGTTCGGGTCGGCGGTGCTGCCCCACGGGTCGGCCGGCGCCGAGAGGTCCACGAACTCGCTGCGGCTGTGCCGTCCCGAGTCGGCGCGATCGGCGTTCGCGCCCCGGTCGCGCCGGGCCCGGGGCGCAGGGCTGTCGTCCTCGGCGTAGCGGGACGACCGCGACCGTGGAACCGCCGGACCGCCGTCGTAGCGGAACTCGCCGCTCTGGAGCCCGGCGGACGGGAACTCGCCGGTCGTGCGGACGTCGCCGGTGCCTCGCTGGCGCGCGACGTCGTCGTAGCGGTCCTCGTCGGCGCGCCGGCGCGACCGCGACGTCCGGGTCTGTTCGTAGCTCGGCTCGTCCTCGGCGTGGCGGCGCGACCGCGGCGCCGGATCGTCCGCGTAGCGGCGGCCGCGGGGCGTGTCGTCGCCGTGGCGCGGGTCCGGTCCGGCCTCGTCGGCGTACCGGGTCGAGCGGGTGGCCCGGGTCTCCTCGGCCGCCCGGCGGGACCGGCGGGGCTCGTCGTCATACCCGGCGTCATCGTCGGCCCGGCGGCGGCGCCGCGGCGGTGGCTCGTCGTCGTCGGCGTACCGGCGGCGTTCGTCGTAGGAGGGTTCGTCGTAGCGGGGCTCCGCGCGGCGGCGGCCGCGCGGGGCATCGTCGTCGGCGTACCGCCGCGAGCGCGGAGCCGCCTCCTCCTCGTCGGCGTACCGGGCGGACCGGCGGTACCGCCCGTCGTCGTACGGCGGCGAGCTGATCGGCGGTGCGCTGACCGGGGCGGGCCGTGCGCTGACCGGAGAAGCGGCCGGGGCGCTGACCGGCGACGCGGCCGGGACCCACGACTCCAGGACGGCCGCGGGCGCGTCGCCGCGGTCGGCCACCACGCGCGCGCCCATCGGGTCCGCGTCGGCGCGCCGGCCCGCCCGCTTCTTCATGCTTGGCGAATTGGTCGGCACCAGCGAGCCGACCGGCTTGATCGAGCCGGTGGAGGTGGACGCGAAGTCCTTCCTGCGGTTCAGGCTGACCGACAACCGCACGGCGAGGCCGATGAGCACGAGCAGTACGCAAACGACGTAGCTGACGATGACCCAGGTGGCGGCGGGACGGCCGGCGGAGAGGCCGTGGACCAGGGCGATCGGCCACATCAGGTAGGAGACGGCGTGGATCGACCGCCACATCCACGGCTTGCCGAGGCCGACGAACCGGGCGCGGACGAGGCCGGTCCACATCACCGTGACCATGATGATGCCGGAGATCGTGCCCAGGCCGACGTAGACCCGGTTGTGGCCCGGCATGACGAACGGGATGACCATGTCGATCGCCCGGATGTGCCCCTCCATCAGCTTGGTCCACAGGTGCAGGCCGAGCGCCGCGACGGCGATCACGCCGGTGGTGCGGTGCGCGGACTGCAGCAGGACCCGCTGCCGGATGGAAAGCACCAGCCGGTCGGTCGCGACCAGACCGATCATGATAGTGATCGACAGCGACACCAGGCTGAGCACGCCCATGTAGAACTCGGAGTACGCGAAGAAGTAGACGTAGGCGATGCGCCCGAACGGGGTCAGCATCGCCGCGGCCCACACCGCCGAGATGATCGAGGTGGCCAGCAACAACACCGTCATCTTTGACGGTGGTGTTCGACCACCAGTGGCACCCATCGGGACGGCCACACGATTGGCGGATCGTTGGTTCATCTTCGTCCGGGCCATTGACTCCTCGTTCTCCGCAGCGGTCACGTCCGTCGTTGGGCGGTCGGGACGCCGACACCCATGGGGGGTGCCCCGCGCTCATTACTGTCGGGCCGTGCCGCCGTCCTGCCTTTCTGCACATCGCATTGCGGCCTGTTCGTGCCCTCTCCCATCTACGTAGGGCGCAGGGGTTCGGATGAACGCTCGGGCGCTTCTTTGCTGGCAACTTTGCCGCCCCCTGCCAGTCACCTCCTTGATAAGCGCGCTGACCAGCGAAGACATGGTCCGGAAACCCGCTGCTAAGGCAAAAATAAAGTGGCCCAAGAGCGTGAGCCGGCGCGTCGGCTGAACCTTTCGCCGTGCAGTCACGAACTACTAGTCGTGCGTGGAAGCTGACGCCCTTGCGTAAGGAGATGATCGCTGTGCGGCATCGCGCTGCTGCCTTGGTATCGACGATCCTGGCAATTGCGGCCGCGACTCTGGCCCTGCCGGCCGCGGCCTCCGCGGTGGTACCCGGCGTCACCGTCGAGATCACTCAACTGCCCGACACGTTCGCGGCGGGCGACGGCCCGCGCAAGGTCACGGTCGTCGCGTCCGCCGACCAGAGCCGGCGATGCCAGAGAATGCGCTGGTCGCTGCTGCTGCGGGTGTCCGGCGTGACCCTCGACCAGGTACGCGTCGAACGCGTCCCGGAGCCCGGAGGATCCCCGTTGCGGGTGCGGTCGGACGGCGACACCGCCCGGATCACCGACGTGCTGTTCGACCCCAGGGCACTCTGCCCCGGGCGCACGGTCACGGCCCAGTACAAGGTGGCGTTCACCGGTGACCGCAGCGGGCAGATCACGTTCGAGGGTCAGGCGTTCGACGCGGCCGGCCGTTTGCTGCAGTCGGCCACCGGGACAAGCCGGTTACTCGGCGCCGGCGACGACGCCGCCGAGCCCTCGCCCTCCGAGGCCACACCCAGCGAGACCGCCGACCCCGGCCCGTCATCGAGCGAGTCCGACGAGGCCGGCGCCGCGGCACCCGGCGACGATGACACCAGCGCCCCGGCGGCCGCGCCACCGCCGGGCGGCGACATCACCGCGAACCGGGCGGGCGCGTCCGGCGGTATCCCGAGCCTGCTCGGCCCCGGCCTCATCGTCGGCGCCGTGTTCGTCTTCGCCGGCGTCGGCCTGCTGCTGCGGATCCGCATGCGCAACAAGTCGCCCAAGGTCAACCAGTTGCCCACGTCCTTCTACCCGGCGCCGTGAAAGAGCGGCTGGAGCGCTACCGGAACGGTTAGTCGCCGATCCGACCGTGCCCGGTCGGATCGAGGACCATCCGGCGGGGAAGCCCCGTCGATGCTGTGCCGATGAGATACGCACTATGCATCGGCATCAACGACTATCCGGGCACCGGCAGCGATCTGTCCGGCTGCGTGAACGACGCGCAGGACTGGGCCGAGGAGCTCACCAAGCGCGGCTTTGACACCGAACTCATGCTCGACGCCGAGGCGACCGGCGACGCCGTGCGCGCGGGTATCCGCCGCAAGCTGGCCGGGGCGGGGTCCGGCGACACGGTCGTCATCACGTACTCGGGGCACGGCACTTGGGTGCGAGATGACAACGGCGACGAGCCGGACGGCCGCGACGAGGCCCTCTGCCCGTACGACATCTTCACCAACGGCCCGCTGCTCGATGACGAGCTTTACGACATCCTGTGCGAGCGCCAGCGCGGCACCCGGGTCGTGATGATCTCCGACTCCTGCCACTCCGGCACGGTGGCCCGGTTCGCGCCCTCGCTGCGGCCGAGCGCCGACAAGGTCCGCTTTCTGCCGCCGGCCGTGTTCCTGTCGCCGGAGGAGGCCGAACGCGCCGCCCACATGCCGCGCGTGGTGGCCGGCCGGCCGCGACACGCCGCGCTGCTCATGTCCGGCTGCCAGGACCTCGAGTACAGCTACGACGCCCGGTTCGGCGACCGGCCGAACGGCGCGTTCACCTATGTCGCGCTGGCGGCGCTGCGGGACCTTCCGGCCGATGCGACGTACAAGGACTGGATGACCGCGATCGCGAAGCAGCTCCCGAGCCAGGACTACCCGCAGACGCCGAGCCTTGACGGCAGCCGCTCACAGCGCAAATGGAAGGCGCTCGCGTAGCTTCACGGTCATGACTGAGGACGAAGCCCGGCGGATGGTGAATCGGGTCATGGCCCTGTGGGCGGGCCCCATCCCCGACGGCCCGGCCGGGGAGACCGCGTTCGGCGAATGCTATGCCGACGAGCTGACGGTCAACGGCGCTCCGTTCCGCCTCGCCGACCTGGTGGCCCGCGCCCGCGGCCTGCACGCGGCCTATTCCGGCATCCGAGCTGAGGTGCTGCAGGTGCTGGCCACGCCGAGCCACGTCGTGGTGGCGTTCGTCATGCACGTCCGGCACACCGGCCCGCTGCCCACACCGTTGGGCGAGGTACCCGCGACTGGCCGCGAGGCCGCCGCCCGCACGATCGACATTCTCGCCGTACGGGATCACAAGATCACCGACGTCACGGTGGTGGCCGACGAGTTGGGCATGCTGACCCAACTGAACGCGCTGCGCCTCGCCTGATCCTGCACATTTCCCTGCGCCATTTCTGCGGATAACTTACGCCGCAGCTAAAGGACGTATTGACCGAGAGCCCCTATGGTGGGCTTCTCGACTTTCGGTGTCGCAGGCCACGGCGGCACCCTCCCGGGTGTCGGTGCCCCGTGCTACGGCCGGGGCACCGACACCATTTCGATGAGCGCGGCGATCAACGCGGCACGCGTCTGGCGAACCCGCCCGTCGAAGGTCGGGTGCCACGTACACGCGACGTTCAGCGCTACCACCCGGCCGGTGTCGAGCACCCGCTGGACGGCCGCCAGGACCGTCGCGGCCGCCGGGCCGCCCGGCGCCGGGAAGAGCAGTCCGGGCAGACCGGCGGGGTCGACCACGTCGACGTCCACGTGCAGGACCAGCCGGCCGCCCGGCAGCCCGTCCGCGTCCAGCCCCGCCACGCCGCTCTGCCGGACCGCGCTCGCGGCCAGGTAGTCCACCTCGGGCGGATCCAGGTCGCGGGCGCCGACCAGGACCGCCCTGCCCTCGTCCACCGGACGCAGGCGCAGCGGGGCGAGCAGGTCGGCGTGCGCGCCGAGGGCCAGCCGCAGCGACAGGCCGCCCAGGTAACCGGAGGTCGTCGTCTCGAGCGTGTGCATGTCGCCGTGCGCGTCGAACCAGATCAGCGCCGGGTCCACGCCGGCCCGCTGCACGCCGGCGAGCGTGGCGACACCGACCAGGCAGTCGCCCGAGATCACGGTCGTGGTGCGCCCCGTACCGACGGCGGCGGCGACCTGGTTGGCCACGGCGTCGTCGAGTGCGACCAGCCGCCGCCAGACGTCGCCGTCCGGCAGGGCCGTGTCGACGACCAGGTGGTCGCGGCCCGATGGCAGCGGAATGAGGTCGTTGGGCAGCCGCTCGTCCTGGTGGTAGGGCACGACGATGACGGTCACACCCCGACACTAAGGGAGCGGGGCGGTGCGGGCAGCCCGGCGAGGGCGAGGACGGCACGCGGCCCGTAGGGTGCCGCCTATGCCGATCTCTCCGTATCTCCGCGAACTGCGCAGCCACGTCGGGCACGCGATGCTGATGGTGCCCGGGGTCAGCGCAGTCGTCTTGGACGAGGCCGACCGCGTGCTCCTCGGACGGCGCAGCGACAACGGCCGGTGGTCGCTGCTGGCCGGCAGCGTCGACCCCGGCGAGCAGCCCGCCGACGCTATCGTCCGGGAGATCCGCGAGGAGTCGGCGGTCGAGGTGCGGGTCGACGGCATCGTCGGTGTCGCGCTGCACCCGGTGACCTACCCGAACGGTGACCAGTGCCAATTCCTCAACGTCTGGTTCCGGTGCACGGCCATCGGCGGCAAGGCTCGGGTCAATGACGACGGATCGCTCGAGATGCGGTGGTTCGCGACCGACGCGCTGCCCGACATCGATGACTGGGTACGCCTACGCATCGACACCGCGCTGAAGAACGAGCCGGCCGCTTGGTTCGCCGCACCGGGTACCCACCATCCCGCCCTGGGTTTCTAGGCGCGGGACCGATCTCAGCCGGCCGCCGCCACCTCGATCACGGCCGCGGTCGCGTTGTCGTTGCCGCCGGCCGCCAGCGAGTCGGCGAGCAACGTGGCCGCCTTCGTCGCGGCGTCCGACGGCCCGCCCAGCACGGCGGCGAGCCGCTCATACGCCACCTGTTCGGCGAGCCCGTCGGTGCACAGCAGGTAGACGTCGCCGGGCCGCAGCGACATGTTCAGCACGTCCGGCTCTGGGGCATCCGGGTGGCCGATGTAGCGCAGGAGCCGGTAGCGGGCCGCGTGCGCCTCCTGCGAGTCGGCCGGGAACCAGCCGTAGATCGCGCCGAGCCACGCCACGGTGTGGTCGACGGTGAGCAGTTCCAGCTGGCCGCCCCGCAGCCGGTACGCCCGCGAGTCGCCGATCTGGACGATCCAGGCGTCGCCGTCCCCGCCCACCAACGCGGTGAGCGTGCAGCCGGTGAGCTCGTCGAGCCGCGCGCCGGCGGCCAGGACGCGACGCTGGGCCTCGGCGACGGCCGCCCGCAGCGCGGCGGGTGACGGTGACCCCGGGACCGCCGCCACGAACGTGTCCACGGCGGTCCGGCCGGCGACCGCGCTCCCCCGCCCGCCGCCCATGCCGTCCGCGACCACGACCAGGGGGCGGTCGGTGTCCAGGTGCAGCACGTCGAAGTTGGCCGGGTAGCGGTTGCCGATCACGCTGTCCCCCGCGATAGCCAAGCGGACACCCGCGACGGTCAACTGCACGCGCTGCATGTCACGGACCATACCGAGCGTCGTCACGCCGGCCAGGGGGCGCCGCCACGCGGCTCGGGGGCGGCCTGGCGCGCGTCCAGCTGGGCCTGCGCGGCCGCGACCAGGGCCTCCGGGTCGTCGGCGTGGAACCGGATCTGCGTCACCGGCTCTCCCCTGGTCTTCTTGACGTCGACGCTCAACGGCCGGCTCAGCATCACGTCGACGCTGGTCTGGCTGCCCATCCCGACCGACAGGACCCGATCGTCGCCGATCTGCTCGACCTGGGTCTGCCCGCCGGGCGGGAGCGAGCGCCGGCGCACCCGTACGGCGGCGACCGCGTCCCACGGGATCGGCACGTCCATCGTGATGCCGTTGCGGATCCCCAGCCCGGACGGCCTGACCACGTGGGGGCGGGTGCGCAGCGTGGCGTACAGCCCGATCATCCAGAACAGCCCGTACGCCCCGACGATCAGCGAGATCTTCCGGGCGATCGGCCACGGCAGCAGGTGCAGGATCGGGATCTCCACCGCGGACAGGCCGATGAACACGCCGAACAGCATCGTGACCGCGCCCGCGTACCCGAATGTGGTGGTGCCCGGCTCGACCCGGTGCGGGCGGCGGAACATCCACCGGAACAGTGCCTCCCAGAGCCTCCGTTCGTACCGGATGACGAACAGCACGCCGTTCTTCATGAGGTCTCCCCCAGCCGGTGCGCGAGGCCGAGGCCGTGCAGGGTGTTGAGGACATCGGACAGGCCGGCGACGAAGCCGTCGAAGCGGGTCCGCGGCATCGCGCCGAACAGCTGGCGGCCGAGTTCCTCCTGCTCACGCTCGAGGGTCTCGACGAGCTCGGTGCCGGCGCCGGTCAGCGTGACCAGCGTGGCCCGGCGGTCGGCCGGATGGGGCTCGCGGGTCACCAGGCCGGCGGCGGCCAGGCCGTCGACGAGGCCGGTGATCGTACGGGCGGTGACGCCGAGCGCCTCGGCGAGATTGCGCTGCGGGGACGGTCCGGTCCGCCGCAGCGTCCAGAGCAGCGTGGTCCGCGACACGGTGAGGCCGCGGCCGGCGAGGCTCTGCGTCATGTCCTGGTTGAGCAGCACAACCAGCTCGAGCACCTGGTCGAGGGCCCGGTTGAAACGCTCCCGATCGGACATCGCGTCCTCGTCAAACATTGTGAAGGCACCTCACTATGTAGTCGCCTCACTATCATGCCATCGGGCTGCCCGATGCGAACGATGGGGGCGACCGGTGCCGCGTCGAGCACCTCTTCTGTTCGTACGCCGTCAAGCTCTGACCGCGCGCAGGAACGCCGTGGCCATCGTCCGCCGCGCGGGCGCGCCCGCCGCGATCAGCGCCCGGAAGTGTGCTTCCATCCGGTCACGCTCGTCCTCGGTCAGGGTGGCCGCCATCGCTTCCTCGTAGGTGGGGGCCAGCGGGTTCGGCGCGGTCCGCTTGAGCGCGTCCCACTCGCCGGGTGCCGGCTCGGGCACGTCGAGCCGAACGCGGTAGTCGAGCGCGATCGCGGTGAAGCCGGCGCCCCTGGCGAACGACAGCAGGTCGCGCTCGTCGAAATCGAGCATCGGCCCGTCATCGGCGTCCACCGCCGCGTATGCCCCGCGCACCTTCGTGACCAGGTCGGCGACCGGTCCGGCGTCCATCCCGAGCAGATCCGCCGAGTGTCCGGCCATGAACCGGTTGATCGGCTCGAAGATGGACAGTCGCCCGCCCGGCCGTAGCACCCGGAAGAACTCCGCGAACGCCGCCGGCTTGCGCGCGACGTAGATGAGCACCGACCGGGTCGTCACCACGTCGACCGACCGGTCCGCGATCCCGGCGAGGTCGTCCGCCGCCGCCTGTACGAACGAGCATCGGGGATCACCACCGGCCCGCCGCCGGCATTCGTCGAGTAGATCGTTCGAGACGTCGCTGAAGATCACCCGCCCGTCCGCGCCAACCTGCTCGAGCGCGCCAAAGCCGATCAGCCCGTCGCCCGCACCGACGTCCAGCACGGTGTCGCCCTCGCGGATGGCCGCGCGCTTCAGCACGCCGGCCCGGAACGCCAGCAGCTCGGGCGCGTGGCGTCGGCGGAGATCCTCGTCCCCGCCGTCGCGGCGCGACAAGAGCCAGTCGGCCCATTTGTCGGTGGTCACCGGGCCACGGTAACGCCGTGGCGGACGCGGACCGGAAGCAGCAGAACGAGGGCGAGCACGAGCACGACGCTCAGGCCCACCGCGTTGGCGACCTTGTCGGCCATCGCATAGTGGCTCAGGTGGCCGAGGTGGTAGATCAGGTGCGGGACGCTGAACACCAGCCAGGCGAGCCCGGTCAGCCGCACCAGGAAGCTGTCGGCCGGTCGCAGGGCGGCGCCGACGGTGACCACCGCGAGAGCAAGGTAGAGCCCGCCCACGTCACGGGCCAGATGCTCGTTGTACGGCCCGAGCATGGGCAGCCAGTGGTGCCCGCCGCCGGGGAAGGAGACATACCAGTTCGCCGGCGCGGAAACGGCCCACGCCCCGACGTAGGCCGCCAGGACGGCCAGGATCACGAGAACGACGCGTCGTGCCGAAGAAGTCATGCTCTGCCGACGACGCAGCCGCCGCGAATGTGACGGACCCGCCAGGGCCGGCCCGGCCCCGCCGCGGTGGTGACCGTGATGGGACCGGGCCTGAATCCGAGCCGGTACAACCTCAGTTACCCGACTGGTACAGCTCCTTGATCTCCGACGCCGAGAGCGCCCGGTCGTAGAGGTGCACCTGATCGACCGTGCCGTCGAGGTAGTCGACGGGGTTGCCGCCGTACTTGCCCCGGCCGATCACGGTGTTGCCGGTCGGGGCGCCCTGCGGCAGGCAGGCGCTCTGCGTACCGGCCAGTTCGCCGTCCACGTAGAGCCGCAGTTCGCCCTTGACCGAGTCCCGCACGCCGACCAGGTGGTACCACTGGCCGGCGTTCGGCTTGACCGGGCCGAGGGCCCGTACGCCCGCGAAGCTCATCGCGAAGCGCTGGTCCGCGCCCGAGTACTGGAGGTAGAAGTCGCTGTTGGTGGGACCGTCCTGGCTGACCACGGTCTGGAACGCGCCGTCGGCCTTGTCGAGCTTCACCCAGGCCGCGGCGGTGTAGTCCGAGGCCGTGTCGACCAGCGGCGCACCCGTGTCGATGTACTGCGACGAGCCGTCGAGAGCGACGCCCTGCCCGTTGTGCGCGTCGACGAATGCCGCGCCGCCGACCAGCGTCGCGTCGTGGTTGCCGGCCGCGTCGGCCGCCGTACCGTCGAGCGGGTAGAAGGCGATGCCGGTGAGCCCCGGCGTGCCGGGCGGCGGCTGCGGCACGTTGGACGCGGAGCCGTCGGCCTCGGCGATGATCTTCTCGTTGATCGCCTTGACCTGGTTGAGGTCCATCTTGGCGACCTGCCGGTCGTACGTGAAGAACCCGTTGAGCTCGCCCTCGACGTCGGTGATCTGGGTGTAGATCGCGGCGCTGATGCCGCACGACCGGGCCGATGTGATGACAGCCTGCTGGTTTTCGACGTACTTGCGGGTCAGCGTCGCCGAATCGGGTTCCATCTCGTACGCCCCGCCGTCGCCGAACCACATGTGGTTGGACGTCTTGAGGCCGAACCCGCCGTGCTCGCCGTCGATCGACACGCGGGTGGCGGTCGGCGCCGGGGAGGCCGGTCCGAGGTACTGGTGGTGGTCGATGACGTCGCCCTTGCCTGAGTCCCCGTGCGAGTTGCAGCAGTTCACGCCGCTGTGTGCGTTGACCAGCCGGGTCGGGTCCTGCTTCCTGACATCGTCGGCGATGCGGCCGGTGGCGTCCCGATCCCACTCGCCCCAGCCCTCGTTGAACGGCACCCAGGCCACGATCGAGGTGAAGCTCTGGTGCTCGCGGACCATCTCGTGCAGCTCCGCCTCGAACTGCGCGCGCCACTCCTGCGGGATCGGGCCCGTGTTGGTGGCCGGCATGTCCTGCCACACCATGAGGCCCAGCTTGTCGGCCCAGTAGTACCACCGGTCGGGCTCGACCTTGATGTGCTTGCGGACCGCGTTGAAGCCCATCTTCTTGTCCTGCCGCAGGTCGAACGCCAGGGCCGCGTCGGTGGGTGCGGTGTTCAGCCCGTCCGGCCAGAACCCCTGGTCGAGGTTGGCCATGTTGAACAGGATCTTGCCATTGAGCGCGATGCGCAGCTTGCCGTCGGCGCCCTTGGCCGTGCCGACCTGGCGCATGCCGAAGTACGACCCGACCGTGTCGAGCGTCCTCGCGCCGCTGAGCAGCGTGACCCGGAGGTCGTACAGGTACGGTGAATCCGGCGACCACAGCTTCGCGTTCGGTACGGGCACCTTCAGCTCCGTACCCGCCGGGCCGGTGGCCTGGCCCACTACCCTGCCGTTCGCTCGCGCAACGGCCTTGACCGTGAGTCCGTCGCCGCGCACGGTGCTCGCCGTCAGGCGCAGGATGCCGGCCGGCACGTCGGGAGTCGCCTTCAGACTGTCGATGCTGGACACCGCGACCGGCTCCATCCACACCGTCCGCCAGATGCCCGAGCTGCCCTGGTAGAAGATGCCATGGTCGGAGACCCGGCGCTGCTTGCCGATGGGCTGCCCGGTGGCGTCAGTGAGGTCCTCGGCCCAGACGATGAGCTCCTGCGGGCCGGTGCCCTGGAGCGCGTCCGTGACGTCGACGTCGAAGCCGTCGTAGCCGCCGCGGTGCGTCGCGACCTGCGTACCGTTGACCCAGACCTTGGCGTCGTAGTCGACCGCGCCGAAGTGCAGCTGCAGGCGGTTGCCGCTCTTCACCTTCCAGCCGGACGGGACGGTGAACGTCCGCCGGTACCACATCCGGTCCTCGTGGCGCTGGATGCCGGAGAGTGCGGACTCGATCGGGTACGGCACGAGCACCCGCTCGCCGAGCGTCCGGCCGACCGGCGGCGCCTGGTTCAGATCCGCCTTCGCGAACTCCCACACGCCGTTGAGGTTCTGCCACTTGTCGCGGGTGAGCTGCGGTCGGGGATACTCCGGAAGCGCGTTGTCCGGTCCGACGTCCGCGGTCCACGGGGTGGCGAGCGGCGGGATGCCGACGTGCCAGGCCGGTCCCTCCTCGCGGGGAAGGGCAGCGCCGGCGGGCCCGGCGATGCCGACCGCCACAATGGAGGCGGCGGCCATGGCGAGTGCGCGCCGTCGTCGTTTCAGCATTGAGGGTGGGTCCCTTTCTCGAAACGCGGGCAGCAGCGAGCCGCGCTCCACAAGGGATTCTCGGGAAGCGCTCGCGGACCGCCATGAGCCAACACATTTCAACAACGTTGATCAGGTAACGTCAAGGTTTGCTGCGAAGATCGTGGATGTCTCGACAGTGTTCACCATCGACAAGCGTCGTTATATGCCGTAATGGTCGTTTCTGTCCTGGTTCCGGTCTGCCCACCTGATCGCACAGCCTTCTCCCAGTCCGGCGGGAGTATGAATGAGGCATGGACGAGATCGGCGGGGCGTGGGACGGCCGCGGGCTTCCGCCCGTCGCGCGGGCCCGGATCGCCCGCGCGGCGGCCAACGGCGTGCGCACCTCGCTGCTGCCCGCGGTGGGCGCGGCCGGCCTCGAGGCCAGCGGCTTCGACGTGGTGGGCGAGGTGCTCGGCACCATCGTCATGCAGATCAGCTGGACCGGGTTCGGCGGCTGCGGCTACATGCCGATGACGGGCGGGTTCGGCGGCACTGGCTGGGCCTTCGGCCCGGGCACGGTGACCAGCGGCTCGGGCTCGCGGTGGGCCGGCTACGCGCCGTACGTCGATGCCTTGAAGGCCGGACGCAACACCGCGCTGGACCGCATGGTGTCCGAGGCCGCCGCGCTCGGCGCGGACGGCGTGGTCGGGGTGCGGTTCACCGACGTCCGGATGGAGAACAACAAGCGCGAGTTCATGGCGCTGGGCACGGCCGTCCGGTCCCGCGGGGCGCAGCGGCCGGCGCGGCCGTTCACCACCGACCTCGGCGGCCAGGACGTGGCGAAGCTGCTGGCGGCGGGCTGGGTGCCGGCCGGCATCGCGTACGGGATCTCGGTGGCGATCCGGCACGACGACTGGCGTACCCAGTCGCAGATCGGCGTGTTCAGCGGCAACACCGAGGTGGCCGGCTACACCGAGCTGATGAACCACGTCCGCGCGGACGCCCGCCGCGACTTCGCCCGCCTCGCCGCCCGCTTGGGCGGCGACTCGGCGCTGATGACCTCGATGTGGCACCAGGTCTGGGAGTACGAGGTCGCCGAGGGCCACCGGGACCACGTCGCCGAGGCCGTCATCACCGGCAACGCGATCGCCCGCTTCCACGCCGAAGCGGTAGCACCCGTCACGAACAGCCTGTCGATCCTTCCCCTGCGGAGTTCTCGATGACCGTCGACACACCCGGCACCGTCGGAGTCCCGGACGATGCCATGCGCCGCTTGGCGCAGATGCGCCCCGGGCAGGCCACCAGCCTGTTCACCTCCGACCTGAGCGTCAACGAGTTCCTGCTGGTACGCGAGGCCGGCTTCCGGCCGCTCGGACTGGTGCTCGGCTCGAGCATCTACCACGTCGGCATCCAGCTCGGCCGGTGGAGCCAGAACCGCGAGCTCGAGCAGCTCTCCCAGGCGATGTACCACGCCCGCGAGCTAGCCATGACGCGGATGGAGGCGGAGGCGGACGCGCTCGGCGCCGACGGCATCGTCGGGGTCCGGCTGGACATCGAGTTCAAGGAGTTCGGCTCCGACCTCGCCGAGTTCATCGCGATCGGCACCGCGGTCAAGGGCGACGAAATCCACGCGCGTACGCCGGACGGCTTCAGCTGGCGCAACAACCAGAACAAGCCGTTCACCTCGGACCTGTCCGGGCAGGATTTCTGGACGCTGATCCAGGCGGGCTATGCACCACTGGGCATGACCATGGGCACCTGCGTCTACCACATCGCCCACCAGAAGTTCTGGCAGGTCATTGGCAACGTCGGCCAGAACGTGGAAATCCCGCAGTACACCGAGGCCCTGTACGACGCCCGCGAGCTGGCGATGAGCCGGATGCAGGCGGAAGCCGAGCACCTCGGCGCGGAAGGCATCGTCGGAGTGCAGATGCTGTCCCAGACGCACCGGTGGGGTGGCCATACCACGGAATTCTTCGCCATCGGCACGGCTGTCCGGCCGTTGCGTGACGACCACGTGATAGCCAAGCCGCAGCTGGTCCTGCCGTTGACGGACCGATGAGCGACCTGGGACCCACCGGCGAGCTGCATATGATCGCGGCCGCCCTGCGATCCGACACCGCCGACATCGCTTCGTACACCCGCGTGCTCACGAACACGCTCGGCGATGCGCTGCCGCCCGGCATGGTCACGGTCGAACGCAGGAGGTCGCTCGCCGACCGGATGGCCGGCCGCGATGGGGAACCGGTCGCGCTGACCGTGACGACGCCCGACGAGGAGCTCGAGCTGCGCCAACACGGCCACGGCCAGGTCGTGGGCGAGATCCGGCAGGTGGTCCGCGGCGTGGTGATCAAACGCCGCCCGGCGGGCATCGACGAGTGGTTGGTGGCGCTGGCCGGCGTGCTCGCGGCGCTGGCGCAGCGATCGGCCAGAGCCCGCGCCGCGCTGAGCGACCTTCTCGGCGGCTAGCGTCTACCTCCGTCGGCCGCCGGTGTCCGACCAGCTCACTCGCGGCTGAACCAGGAACGCCGCTCGGCCAGCCGGACGGCGGCCACCGCGGGGGCCACGAGGCCGCGCCGTACCAGCCAACGAGCCGTCCGGTGCCGATCAAGGTACGCCGCGACCGGGGGCGAGTTGCGGTAGTACCAGGCCACGAACGCCCGGCCGGCCGCGCGCGGGATCAGCACCCGGTCGCGGAACCGGCGCAGCACGTCGACCTCGGGCGCCAGTGCGCTGCCGTAGCAGGCGGTGGCGATGAAGCAGCCGGGGCCAACATTCCCGGCTCCGTACTTGTTGACCAGCTCCTGGTATGTCGGCGGGATCGCGGCGAAGCGCACGACCTGGCTGAACTCGGTCGCGTCGTTGAAGAACAAGGTGGCGTTGTCCGCCTTCAGCGGCTCTGCCTCCTCCGTGATCGGCGTGCTGCTGACGGTGACGTCGGTGACCTCCATGCTCCGGAAATCCAGATCCAAGATGGACTCTGGTGTTCCGGATCCGAAGAAGAAGCGCCTGGCCAGCGAGAGGTCGAAATGCACGGTCAAGGTGACGTTGACGTACGGCTGTTTGTGCTCGTCCTCGATCAGCTTGATCAGCCGGCCGAATTGGCGGACGCTCCGCTCGACATTGGGCGCCATGTAGGTGTCGTAGTAGGTCTGGATCTGCTGTTGCAGGATCTTCTGGTATTTCTCCTCGGCCTCACGTTGGAGCCTGGCCAGATACGGAACGACGAGTAGCTCCCAGATCACCGCGACGATCAAGCCGACGATGGTCAGGGCGCCTTCGAGGGCCGCTCCGGCGGCGCCGATCGCGAACCGGCGGATCCGCCCAGGCCCGCGGGCCGCGACGCCCTCCAGCGCCTCGAGCCCGCTCGCCACCTCGCCGACCTTTGGGACGGCAACCTCGGCGGGCAGCTTCGGAGCGCCGACCTCGGCCGGCGCCTTCGGCACACCCACCTCAGCCGGCGCCTTCGGCACACCCACCTCGGCCGGCGCCTTCGGCACACCCACCTCGCCGACCTTCGGGACGGCAACCTCGGCCGGCGCCTTCGGCACAACCACCTCGGCCGGCGCCTTCGGCACAACCACCTCAGCCGGCGCCGGCGCCGGTGCCGGTGCTGGCGCGGGCGCTGGGGCAGGTGCGGGCGCTGGGGCAGGTGCTGGTGCTGGGGCCGGTGCTGGCGCAGGGGCAGGCGGGGGCGCTGGCGCCGGTGCTGGGGCCGGCGGGGGCGCTGGGGCAGGTGCCGGGGCGGTTGCGGGGGCCGGTGCTGGTGCTGGTGGCACTCCGCCGGCACCGACAGCCGGCGCAGGCGTGGTCGCCAGCGTCGGAACCACCGCCCGCTCGTCAAGGATGGGCACGACGGCGGTCGAACCGGCCGGTCTGACCTCGGCCTTCCAGTGCACGTCTTCGACCACCCGGATCGACACGCCCTCGTGCTCGCCGATGATCCGGCAGTCCGCCGAGAAGTCGAAGAACACCTCCCCGCCCTGCTCCTGTACGGCGACCCGGGCCCGCCTCATCACGTTCTCGACCTCGGCGGTCTTGCTGACGTTGAAATTCTTCGGCGCGTACGCGATGCCCAGCTCACCGCCGATCGCGTCGGGCGACGTCAAGTGCCAGCGGTCGTAGCCAGGCAGTCCGACCTCCCCGGGCAGCGGGTATTTCTTCTCCAGTCCTGGGCGAGCGATGGGGTCGCCGACCGTCCCCCAGGCCCGAATTCGTACTCGTCCCCCAGGCAGCGGAGTCTCCGCGTAGTGGATCACCGCCCGCACCGGCGCAGGCGCGGGCGGGACAGGCGGCGTCGCGGGCGCGCGAGCGAGGACGGGACGGCCCGATGTGTCGTTCTGGACGACGTGCGCGAGCTCATGGGCGAGCAACTGCCGGCCGGCGGCACCGCGAACGGACTCCCCGTGGCCGAGGACGATGTCCGGTCCGACGGTGTAGGCGCGTGCGGCCACCCGCCGCGCCAGGGATGAGGCCTCTTGCCCGCTGTGCACCCGCACCCTACCGAAGTCGTGCCCGAAGAAACCCTCCATGTCGGCCCGCGCCGCAGGGTCCAGGGGCTGGCCACCGGCCGCTGGGACCACGTCGGGGTCGGCGGTGCGGCGCCCCCCACCGCGCCGCGCCGGTGCCGGAGACGTCGCGGTGCCAGCGGCCGGAGACGTCGCGGTGCCAGCGGCCGGAGACGTCACGGTGCCAGCGGCCGGAGACGTCACGGTGCCGGCGGCCGGCGCCGCCGTCGCGCGCTCCGCGAGGCTGGCGGCCGTCCGCTCCACGGCATCATCGGGCCGAGTCATGGGGAGCGCGCTCCCGTTCGCCGCCGGCGACGCGTCGCCGTGGCCTGGTGCGTGACGGGAAGCCCGGCGTGCGTCCATGAACGAGGACATCGAGTTCCTCCCGCGGTCGGCCACCGTCCGCCGAGCCGTGCTTGCCGGCAGGACAGCCGGTCGGGAGGCTATCCGCGGAACCGTCACACGAGCGTCACGCCGATCGTCGGGGATCAACCGCTCGCGCCGGCGGCCGGCAACCCGCCGTCGTGGCGATCGCGCTCTGGCGGACGCGCGCTAGCCGGTCGCTCCGTCTGCCACCCGGGCCAGGCGGCCGCGCAGCGCGGCTATTTCCGCGGACGGCGCCGGTTCCCGCGTGCCCCCGATCCGGCCCAGGTCGTCGCGCAGGCTGTCCAGCCACACCCGCAGGTCTGCCAGGTGGTACAGGTCCCGGCCGAGGTCCGTGGGCCACTCCACGGCGGGCGGTGCCGGTGGCGGCTCGGTGAGTGCCTCCTGATCGTGGGTCAGCAGGCCGACCGCGACGTGCTCGTACCGGCTCCCGACGTCGGTGGCGCTGGCCGCCAGGGTGTCCACGGACGGCAGCAGGCCGCCACTCGGGCAGGTGCGGACGAGCGCCTCGGCGCCCCGTACGGCGTGGTGGCCCGCGACCAGCGTGCCCTGCCAGTCCAGGACCGACGGCTGAGCGCGCTCGCTCTGGTAGAGCGCGTACGACGCCTCGGCGAGCTGGCCGTCCTGGCGAGCACGCGGAAGCGCACCGCCGGGCTGGGCGCCGTTTGCCAGCACGTTGACCGTCTCCCGGACCACCCGCGCGGCGTCCGCGACGAAGGTGGCGGCGGCGCGGTACAGCTCGCCCAAGCCGCCGCGCGGCCACGCGAACAGGCCGATCAGTACGCCGATCGCCGCGCCCACGACGACGTCCAGCACCCGCGCTTCGGCGAGCCGCCAGTTCACCGGCATGACCTGGGCGAAGACCAGCGTGATCACCAGCGTGAACAGGGCCTGCGACCACCCCAGGCCGAGCAGCGGGCCGGCCGCGAAGCCGACGATCATCACGATCGGCAAGATGATCGCGTACACCGTCGGGTCCACGCCGATCACCAGCACGCCGGCGGCCACGACCGAACCGATCACGGTGCCGATCAGCGCCGGCTTCAGCGCCGACCGGGTCGCGGCCGCGGACGCGCGCAGCACGGTCAGGATCGTCAGCAGCACCCAGAAGCCGTGCGACAGGTCCAGGATGCCGGCCAGCAGCCGGGCCACCGCCAGCGCCGCGGCCAGCCGCAGCGCGCCCTGGAAGTAGACCGAGCGCGGGGTGAGGTTCTCGCGCAGGCGGTGCCACCACAGCGCCGGCGTCTTCTGGTATGCGTACCAGAACTGCCCCGGCTGTGCCGACGGCGGCGTGGGATCCGCGTGGATCGGTGCACCCGCCGCGATCCGGACCGCCGTGACCAGGGACTTCACCCACTCGCCCACGGTAAGCGCTAGCGCGCCGAGCCGCAGCCGGTCCGGCGGCACGCCGTTCGGGTCGGTGTTCATCCGGGCGATCCGGAACCTCTCCAGCGCGCCGGCGACCCGGTCGGTCTCCGGCACCGGACCCTCGCCGCGCAGCCACGCGGCCGCGGCCTCGGCGCATCCGGCGGCCTCCCGCAGCAGAGCGGCAGCGGCCGGCAGGGTAACCGCGTCCCGTTCGTCCTCGAAGTACAGGTCCGCCGTGCGCCCGAGCACCAGGCGCGTGGTACCGGCCGCCGAGGTCAGCGCCCGGTCGCGGCGCCCGGCGGACGCGGGCCGCTGCGTCGGCGGCAGCCGCGACGGCCGCAGCGCATCGGTGGCGTCGGTCGCCTCCGGCAGCAGCGCGGCGACCCGGTCGCGCGCAGCGGGGTCGCCCGACCAGGCGTCCGCGACCGCGGTCAGGCAGCCGGCCGTCGCGGACAGGGCGTCGGCCAGCTTCCGCGAGTACGGCACCGGCGTCGAGTCCGGCCACAGCACCAGCTCGGCGCCGGCCAGCAGCAGCACCGCCAGCGTCAGCCCGGCCAGCCGCCAGCCCAGCGACCCCGGATCGTACGGCGGGAAGCACGGCAAGATGTACAGCAGCTGGACGCCGGCCGCGATGCCGACCAACCGGGGCCCGCCCACGCCTACGAAGCTGACCAGGAAGCCGAGCACGAACATGCCCGCGGTGGCCGCCCAGTTGTTGACCGAGAGCAGCGTGCCGAGCGTGACCAGCAGCCATCCGGCCGGCAGCACGGCGAGCAGCGTGCGGGCCCGCTGGACCGGGCTGCCGGGGATCTGCGAGAGGACGCCCAGCGCCACGGCGCCGAATAGCGCGTACGGGGCCATAACGGGGTTGTCCAGGACGTAACGGCAGATGTAGAAGCCGAGGCAGGCGACGATCGTGACCCGCGTGGCACGGCGCACCGTCAACAGGCCCGGGTCACGCCGGCGCAACCAGTCCAGCGGTGCGGTCACGTAGGGAATGCTTGCACGCCCGCGGCTCATAGACTTCATTCCCATGCTGACCATGCAGGACGCCCTCGCCCGGTTGATCGCGTATTGGACGGAGCAGGGCTGCCTGACCGTCCAGCCGATGAACACCGAGGTCGGCGCGGGGACGCTCAATCCGGCCACGTTCCTGCGGGTGCTCGGGCCGGAGCCCTGGCGAGTCGTCTACGTGGAGCCGTCGGTGCGTCCCGACGACTCGCGCTACGGCGAGAACCCGAACCGGATCCAGACGCACACCCAGCTTCAGGTGATCCTCAAGCCGGAGCCGGGTGACGCGCAGGCGCTCTATCTGGGCAGCCTCGCCGCGCTCGGGATCGACGTCGCCGCACACGACGTGCGGTTCGTCGAGGACAACTGGGCCTCGCCGGCGCTGGGCGCGTGGGGCCTGGGCTGGGAGGTCTGGCTCGACGGCCTGGAGATCACGCAGTTCACGTACTTCCAGCAGGCCGGCGGCCTGAACCTGGACCCGCCGTCGGTGGAGATCACCTACGGCATGGAACGGATCATCATGGCGCTACAGGGTGTGCGCCATTTCAAGGACATCATCTACTCTCCCGGGTTCTCCGCGCCGTCCGAAGGACCAGGCGCCGGAATCTACTCTCCCGGGTTCTCCGCGCCGTCCGAAGGACCAGGCGCCGGAATCTACTCTCCCGGGTTCTCCGCGCCGTCCGAAGGACCAGGCGCCGGAAGCGGCACAGCGGCAGGGATCAGCTACGGCGAGGTGTTCGGGCAGGCGGAGTATGAGATGTCCCGCTACTACCTGGACGACGCCGACGTGGCGACCAACCGGGAGCTGCTCGAGCTCTACGCGGCCGAGGCGCAGCGGCTGATCGACGACGGCCTGCCGGTGCCCGCGCACACGTACGTGCTCAAGTGCTCGCACACGTTCAACGTGCTGGACGCCCGCGGCGCGGTGTCGACCGCGGACCGGGCCGCCGAGTTCGCCCGCATGCGCCGGCTGGCCGGCGATGTCGCCCGGCTGTGGGTCACCAAACGGGACGAGCTCGGCCACCCGCTCGGCATCTCGCCGCCGCCGCAACCGCCGATCGTCGCGCCGATCGCCCGGGTCGCGGTCGAGCCCCAGACATTGGCCTTCGAGATCGGCACGGAGGAGATGCCGCCGGCCGAGGCCCGCACCGCGCTCGCCCAGTTCGAGCGCCTGCTGGCCGACCGGCTCGCCGCGACGCGGCTCGCGCACGGCGAGATCCAGGTCTTCGCGACGCCGCGGCGCCTGATCGCCGTCGTGGGCGAGGTCGCACCGCGGGAACCGGACCGGGTCCGCACGGTCAAGGGCCCGAAGATCTCCGCGGCGTACGGAGACGACGGCCGTCCCACCCGTGCACTGGAGGGTTTCGCGCGCGCCCGGGGCGTCGCCGTCGAGGACGTGCGCCGCGACGACGTCAACGTCTACGTGGAGCTGTTCCAGCCCGGCGCCGGCGCGTTCGACGTCCTCGCCGACGTGCTCGCCGGCGTGGTCACCGGTCTACGGTCGGCCCGGAACATGCGGTGGAACGACCCGCAGCTCACCTTCACCCGCCCGATCCGCCGGCTGGTCGCGCTCTACGGCGCCGAGATCGTACCGGTGGTCGCGTCCACGCTGGTCGCCGGGCGGGAGACCGAGGTGTTGCGCGCCGCCCACACCCCGGTCGTCGCGGTGGCCTCGGCCGATACGTTCATGGAAACGCTCGCGGTCAACGGCATCGTGGCCGACGCCGCCGACCGCCGCGACCTGATCGTCACAGGCGCCCAGGACCTCGTCTACGGCGCGGGCCGGATCGACGTAGCCGGCGAGGAGAGCCTCATCGACCAGATCACCTACCTGGTCGAACAGCCGACCCCGCTGCTCGGCACGTTCGACGAGAGCTACCTGACGCTGCCGGACACCGTACTCACCACGGTGATGCGCAAGCACCAGCGCTACCTGCCGGTGCGCGACGAGTCCAATGCGCTGCTGCCGATGTTTGTGGCGGTCGCGAACGGCCCCGTCGACCTCGACCTCGTACGTGCCGGCAACGAAGCGGTGCTGCGGGCCCGGTTCGAGGACGCGGCGTTCTTCTACCGGGCCGACCGGCGGATGCCGCTCGCCGCCATGCGGGACCGCCTCTCCCGGCTGACGTTCACCGACAAGCTCGGCTCGATGGCCGATCGCGCGTACCGCATCGCGGCGCTGGCGGCGTCGCTCTCCGACGTCCTGTCCCCGGCCGACCGCGCCACGCTCGACCGTGCCGCGCAGCTCGTGAAGTTCGATCTCGGCTCGCAGCTGGTCACGGAGATGACCAGCCTGGCCGGCGTGATGGCCCGCGACTACGCGCTGAACGCCGGCGAGACCCCGGCCGTGGCCCAGGCGGTCTACGAGGCCGAGCTTCCCCGGCACACCGGCGACGATCTGCCCGCGTCGCTGCCCGGTGCGGTGCTGTCCCTGGCCGACCGGCTCGACCTGGTCGCGGGTCTCGCCGCCACGGTAGGACTCCCGACCGGCAGTAGCGACCCGTTCGCGGTGCGGCGCGCCGTGCTGGGTCTCATCGCGGTGCACCGCGAGCACCCCGCACTACACACGATCAGCCTGTCCGACGCGCTGGCGCTCGCCGCCGCGCGGCAGCCGGTCGAGGTGTCCGCGCAGGTGCTGCGGGACGTGGCGGACTTCCTGCGCAAGCGGCTCGAACAGGTCCTCGTCGAAGAGGGCCAGCCCGTCGACTGGGTCCGCGCGGTGCTCCCGCACGCCGACCGGCCGTCGATCGCCGACCGGCTCCTGGTCGAACTGTCCACGTTGGTCGGCGACGAGACGTTCGAGGGTGTCGCGGAGGCGATCCAGCGCGCCCGCCGCATCGTGCCGGAGGGCACGGCCGCGTCCTACGACCCGGCCCTGCTGAAGGAGCCGGCCGAGGTCGAACTGCACGAGGTGGTACGGCGGGTCAGCGCGGATCCCGCCGCCGACCTGGTGCGGTTCACACAGGTGGCGAGCCAGGTCGTACGGCCGGTGGCCCGGTTCTTCGACGAGGTCTTCGTGATGACCGACGACCCGGCGCTGCGGTCGGCCCGGCTGGGCCTGCTGGCGACGGTCCGCGATCTCGGCTCCGACCTGCTCGACTGGCCCCAGCTGCACCTCTAGCGATCAGGACGGCGCGCCAGACGTAGGCCGCCTGGAGGGCCCACCGCGGTCTTGCGCCGCCCGGCCGAGCCCGGTTGATCATGGGGTTATTGCGCTCCGGAACCGGTTTCGAGGCGCACTAACCCCATGATCACCCAGCCGGCCGTGGTACTGCCGGGCGTTCGCGCGCCCCGTTCAGCCGCCTCGGGGCCGGGTTTTCCGCGGGCTCCGACGGATCCGCCATCGTTCCCGGAACCGCCACGAAGACTTCGCCTGCCGTAGGCGTTCATGCCGTCGACTGCCTGGCGGGACGGTCCGGCGAGAGGCGCCGGCGCGCAGCCCGTGGAGGAACCGTGGCAGACCGCCGACAGGTCCTGCGCTTCGGCGCGGTGGCCGCCGTGGCGCCGGCTCTGGCCGGGGCTACGACCCTGGTCGCCGAGCCGGCGCTCGCGACCGCAACGCATGGCGGGGATGAGCCCCCAAGCCTGGTGGTGGGCCACCGGGGCGCGTCCGGTTACCGGCCGGAGCACACCCTGGCGTCGTACGAGTTGGCCGCCCGGATGGGCGGCGACTCCATGGAGCCCGACCTGGTGTCCACGAAGGACCACGTACTGGTGTGCCGCCACGAGCCGGAGATCGGCGGCACCACGAACGTGGCGGACCACCCAGAGTTCGCGTCCCGCAAGCGCACCGTGGTGCTGGACGGCGTGAGCGTGTCGTGGTGGTTCACGCACACTGGCCGGCCTACGTGAACTGTCCACCTTCGTGCAGGGCATCGGGCCGGACAAGGTCCAGGTCATCCCCCGCAACGCCGACGGCACGCTGGGCCCGCCGACCAGCCTCGTCGACGACGCGCACGCGGCCGGCCTCCAGGTCATCCCGTATACGTTCCGCGCCGAGAACCAGTTCCTGCCGGCCGACTACCGGGCGGGCACCGACCCCTACGCGTACGGGCGCGCCATCGACGAGCAGATTACGTTCCTCAAGACGGGGATCAACGGCCTGTTCACGGACCAACCCGACATCGGCGTGCTCGCCCGAAGCATGGCGTTCGCCACGGTCTGACAGCGTTTCTGCTGTCCCCGGTTCGCCCCTAGCCGAGCCGGAACGATCCGATCACGCCGAGTCCGCTGAGCAGGCCGATCGCCGTCAGCACAAGACAGCCGGCGACCGCGGACAGCCACCATCGGCGCCGGGAGCCCACGCCGAGCAGGGACAATGCGAGCGCCGCCCAGAGACAACCCTCGACGAAAAACCAAGGCTCGTTGAAGAACAGGTCCTGGAGATCGGCTGCTCGGCGGTCGATGGTGAGCCAGAAGCCCGACGGGTAACGCGACGGGTACGCGCCGGTGAGGCTCAGCACCCGCAAGGTGGCGTCCACGAGGGCGTGCATGCAACACCCGACCGCCGCCACCCAGCCGATCACCGGGAACAGCCGGCGGACCCATGGCGGTGATCCAGTCCGCACGGCGAGGAGGGGCAGCGCGGCCGCCACCACCAAGATCATCACCGCGACGGCGTTGATGGCGCGGAACTGCGACGGCGACACCGGCTGACCGATCATGGCGCCCTGACCACCGAACGCGTAGTACGCGCGGTAGCAGGCGTACAGGAAGCCCCAGGCCGCCAGCACGATCGCGATGCGACGTGCGCGCCGCGGTAACTCATATCTCGGCGCCGATCGCTCGTCCACCGCCGTCCGGTCGAAACTGCCCATAACGCCACGCTAGGCCGAGAATCCCACGCCGTCGTCCTCCTCATCGACCGGCGCGGACAATGGCCGCATGGACCTGTACCCGCTGACCCCGGACCGGTTCGGTGACCTCGCCGAGTTGCTGGGCACCACCGCGGTGACCAGACACTGCTACTGCACCTGGTTCCTGCTGCTGGACCCGCAGCGCCGCGAGGTGTGGGAGGCCGGCGAGTCGCGGGCCGTGTTCGAGCGGTTCGCCGGCGAGCAGAAGTCGCCGGTCGGGGTGCTGGCGTACCGGGACGGGGTGCCGGTCGGATGGTGCGCGGCCGGCCCACGCTCGGAGTATCCGAGACTGGCCCGGTCCCGCGCCTGGCAGGACGGCGACCCGGACGCGTGGGCGGTGACCTGCTTCTACGTTCATCGCACGGCTCGCCACACCGGCCTCACCCGGACGCTGCTGGAGGCCGCGGTCGCGCTGGCGGCCGAGCACGGCGCGAACGCGGTCGAGGCCGTGCCGCGCAGCACCGGTACGCCGACCGCGCCGGGCGACGGCTACGTCGGCTTCGAGCAAGCGTTCGCCGACTGCGGCTTCGCGGTCGTCGCGCGCCCCAACGAGAAGCGCGTGCTCATGCGCCGGAGCCTGTGACCAGCGTCTTCCCGTCGAGTTCCCGGAACGCGTCGAGGACCAGCTCGCGCAGGACCGATTGGTCGACGTCGGCCAGGCGCTTGATGTGCAGGCATGACTTGCCGATGTCGTGCGGGCCGAGCCGCTCGAGCAGGGCCGCCGACGACTCGAACCCGGCCGCGAGGTAGATGGTGAGCGCCTGCCGGCGCGGGGACATGCTGACCGGCGGCCACTCGTTCTCGCGGCCGGCGCCGTAGCGGTAGCGATAGGCGCCGAATCCGATAAGGCTGGTGCCCCACATCTCCGGTGGCGCGCCGGTCACGTCGGCGAGCAGCACGCACGCCGTCTCGGCGTCGGCGCGGCGCCGCGGATCCGGTACGGCGGCGAGGAAGTCCGCCACGCTCGCGTCGCTGCGAGTCGTCTTGAGCTCGGCCATGCGCCCACCGTAGGGCACTGCCACACCTAGCGCGACGACCCGCATCGGTCGATCATCTGGGTAGTCAGGGACGTCCAATCCCCCGGGAGACAGTCATGTACGGCACCGAAGCCCCGCCCGCCCCTCGCCGCCGCACGTGGCTGCGCATGTTCTTCACCGGCCTCGTCCTCTGGGTGCTGACCGTCATCGTCACGTTCCTCACCCGCAACCCGAACCTGGTCCCGACGCTGGTGCTGCTGGGCAGCTTCCTGGTGCCGGTCACGTTCGTGGTCTGGGCGTTCGGCCGCCGGCACAGCGGCGAGGTGACCGCCGAACTGCTCTTCACCACGTTCGTCACCGGCGGGGTCCTGGGGGTGCTGGCCGCCTCCCTGCTCGAGTCGTACCTGCTGCACCCCTCCCCCTGGCTGTTCCTCGGCGTCGGGCTCATCGAGGAAGCCGTCAAGCTGCTGGCGCTCGCTTTCCTCACCCGCCAGCTGACACACAAATACGCGCGCGACGGCATCATCCTCGGCGCCGCGGTCGGGTTCGGCTTCGCCGCGTTCGAGTCGGCCGGCTACGCGTTCACCGCCCTGTTCACGGAGCAGGGTCTGTCCCTCATGCAGCTGGTGCAGACGGAGTTGCTGCGCAGCGTGCTCGCCCCGGTCGGGCATGGACTGTGGACGGCCATCCTCGGCGGCGTGCTGTTCTCGTCCAGCGGCCGGGAGCACTTCGCGCTCACCTGGCGGCTGTTGTTCTCCTACCTCGGGGTGTCGATCCTGCACGCGCTGTGGGACTCCATGCACAGCATCGCGCTGGTGTTGACCCTGCTGCTGACCGGCACGCCGTACCAGTACCAGCTGATCGAGCGCGGCTACCAGCCCGAGCCCACGCCGGCTCAGGTGAACCTCTTCACCGCACTGTCCTGGGGCGGTCTGCTCCTGGTGTCGCTGATCGGCATCTTCTGGCTGCTGCGGGTACGCAACGCGGCCGACCAGGAGGCGCGCAGGGTGTTGTGGCGCGTCCCGGTCGCCGCGCGCTAGGTGTCAGCGCTACATGGCGGGATCGCTCGTGCTGGGGTCGCCCGTCTCGACGTGGCCGGCCAGCCTGCGCAGGTAGTGGCCGTCTAGGTCGCTCGTCACCGAGATGTCGTACCAGCCGTGGTGCCGGCGGGTCTCGACGGTGTAGGTGGCCCGCTGCCCGGGACGGAGCCGGATGACGGTCCGGCCGCCGTCGTAGGCGTTCGTCACGGTAAGGCGCGCCGAATGGGAGCCGCGGTTCGCCAGTACGACCTCCACCTCTTCGTGACGGGCGTCGTGGCGGGCGATCAGGTCGACGCCGGCGCCGCGGAACTCGCGCAGGAAGCCGTTCGGGCCGTGCACGACGACATCGAAGTCGCCGTCCACCGTCCACGTGCCGGACAGGTGCCGGCCCGCCCCGACGGTGTAGCTCCGCGGATCGTCCGGCACGGACGTGACGTAGAAGTGGGCTCCGGCGCTGCCGCGGCTGGCGAAGTCGATCCGGAGCTGGCCGCCGGTCACCCGGCCGTCCGCGGCCAGGTCGTAGGGTAGCGCGCGGGCCGCCCGTACCCCTGGCTCCTGCTCCGGTGGCGACGGATCGGCCGGCGGCTTGGGCACGTAGTCGGGGTGCCGGTCTCGGTCCGGCGGTGCGTAGCCGGCCGTGTCCGGCAGGGCCGGCACCGCCGGCCGGGCCTTGCCGAAGTCGAACGCGGCGGTGAGGTCGCCGCAGATCGCGCGCCGCCACGGCGAGATGTTCGGCTCGTGCACGCCGAAGCGCCTCTCGATGAACTGCACGATCGAGGTGTGGTCGAAGACCTCGGAGCAGACCCAGCCGCCGGTGCTCCACGGCGACACGACGATCATCGGTACGCGCTGCCCGAGTCCGTACGGGCCGTCGACGTAGCCGTGCCCGGCGTGGTAGAGCTCGAGGCTCACGTCCACGGTGGACGCACCCGCCACGGGATACGGCGGCACGATGTGGTCGAAGAAGCCGTCGTTCTCGTCGTACGTGATCAGCAGCGCCGTCCTGCTCCACACGTCCGGGTCGGCGGTGAGCGCGTCCAGGCACTGCGCGATGTACCAGGCGCCGTAGTTGACCGGCCAGTTCGGGTGCTCGGTGTACGCCTCGGGCGCCACGATCCAGGACACGTGCGGCAGCTTCCCGCCGAGGACGTCGGCGCGCAACACCCCGAACAGGTCCTCGCCTGCCTTGGTGTTCGTGCCGGTGCGGGCCTTTTCGTAGAGCGGGCTGCCGGGGGTCGCGTCGCGGTACTGGTCGAAGTAGAGCAGCGAGTTGTCGCCGTAGTTACCGATGTACGCGTCCTCGGTCCAGCCCCAGAAGCCCGCGGCGTCGAGCCCGACGCCGATGTCCTGGTAGATCTTCCAGGAGACGCCCGCCTGTTCGAGCCGCTCCGGGTAGGTGGTCCACCCGTAGCCCAGCTCGTCGTTGGCGATGACCGGGCCGCCGCCGGTCCCGTCGTTGCCGGTGTAGCCGGTCCACATGTAATAGCGGTTCGGGTCCGTGGGACCGATCAGCGAGCAGTGGTACGCGTCGCAGATCGTGAACGCGTCCGCGAGCGCGTAGTGGAACGGGATGTCCTGCCGGGTCAGGTAGGCCATCGTCGTCGGCGTCTTGGCCTCGATCCACCGGTCGTACCGGCCGCCGTTGACGGCATGGTGGCCGTCGTTCCAGCCGTGCGCGAGGTCCTGGATGAACTGCAGGCCGAGCTCGTCGGCGTCGGGCCGGAACGGCAGCACGTCCTTGGTGCCGTCGGACTGATGCCACACCGACTTGCCGCTGGGCAGCGTCACCGGGTGCGGGTCGCCGAAACCGCGTACCCCGCGCAGCGATCCGAAGTAGTGGTCGAACGACCGGTTCTCCTGCATCAGGACGACGATGTGCTCGACGTCGCGCAGGGATCCGGTACGGCGGTTCGCCGGGATGCTCGCGGCCCGGGCAATGCTCGGGGACAGGACCGACAGGGCGGTGGCGCCGCCCGCCATCTGGAGGAATTGACGCCGGTTGACCGTACTCATGGCGCTCAGTCTCGGCCTGGCATCCCGAACGCCGGGGGGCGAGCGGGCGAACCTGCAGCGAAGACTCACCGATGGATGGGCAACCCGAGCGCCCGATTAAGCAAGTGCTTAGGTCGCTGTTGACATTGGCTGTGGCGCGGGACACATACTGCCGCGAATGCGATCACAGAGGAGTGCGCATGCAGGTTCCGGCACCCTTCGAGTACGAGCGCGCGACCAGCGTCGACCAGGCCATCGGATTGATGGAGCGGCTGGGCGGCACGGCCCGGCTGGTGGCCGGCGGGCACAGCCTGCTGCCCATGATGAAGCTGCGGCTGGCGAACTTCGAGTATCTGATCGACATCAACGACCTGCACGACGAGCTCGGCTACGTCGCGGTCGAGCCGGACCGGGTACGGATCGGCGCGCTGACCCGGCACCGGGAACTGCTCGAGTCCGACACGCTGGCCGCGGTGTTCCCGATCTTCCGTGATGCCGAGCGGGTGATCGCCGACCCGGTGGTGCGCAATCGCGGCACGCTGGGCGGCTCACTGTGCCAGGCCGATCCGTCGGAGGACCTGTCGGCGGTCTGCACGACGCTGAACGCGAGCTGCGTGATCCGCGGGCCGTCGGGGACCCGCACGGTTTCGATGGGGGACTTCTACCGCGGTCCGTACGAGACCGCGGTGTCCGACGGTGAGATCCTTCTGGAGATCACCATTCCGGTACGGCCGAACTGCGGCAGCGCGTACGAGAAGGTGGAGCGGCGGGCCGGGGACTGGGCCGTGACGTCGGCCGGGGCGGCGGTGTGGCTGGACGGCGGCCTCATCGCGGACGCCCGAGTGGGCCTGGCCGCGGTCGGCCCGAACACGACCGGCATCCCCGCGATCTCTGAGGCGCTGCGCGGCAAGCCGCCTTCCGAGGAGTTGTACGCGCGCGCCGGCGCGATCGCCGCCGAGAGCTGTTCGCCGGTCACCGACATGCGGGGCAGTGCCGACTACAAGCGCCACTTGGCCGACGAGCTGACCAGACGAACGCTGCGGCGCGCCGTGGCCCGGATCGGCGGAGGAGCCTGATCATGCAGGTCACGATGATCGTCAACGGCGAAGAGGTCACCCGGGAGATCGAGGGCCGCCTTCTGCTCGTGCACTTCCTGCGCGACGTGCTCGGCCTGACCGGCACGCATTGGGGCTGCGACACGAGCAACTGCGGCACCTGCGTGGTCTGGATGGACTCCGAGCCGGTGAAGTCCTGCACCGTGCTCGCCGCGATGGCCGGCGGCCACGAGGTCCGGACCGTCGAGGACCTGGCGCACGGCGCCGAGCTCGACCCGGTCCAGCAGGGCTTCATCCAGTGCCACGGCCTGCAGTGCGGATTCTGCACGCCCGGGATGATGATGACCGCCCGCGCGCTGCTGGACCGCAATCCCAACCCGTCCGAGCAGGAGATCCGCGAGGCTATCTCGGGCCAGATCTGCCGGTGCACGGGCTACGCCACGATCGTCCGCTCGGTACGCTGGGCGGCGGATCACGAACGCGAGGCGGTCACCTCATGACCACGGTCGAGGAACCCACGGTCGGCGAACATCGCGTCCACCAAGAGGACAACGACCAGCACCCGGTGGGGCACGGCCGGATGCTGCGCAAGGAGGACCCGCGGTTCGTCCGCGGCCGCGGCCGATACGTGGACGACCTCCAGCTGCCCGGCATGCTGCACATGGCGATCCTGCGTTCGCCCGTCGCGCACGCCCGAATCGTCAGCGTCGACACCAGCGCCGCCGAGGCCCAGCCGAAGGTCAAGGCCGTGGTGACCGGCGCGGCGCTGGCCGCGCAGGGCCTGGCCTGGATGCCCACGCTCTCCAACGACGTGCAGGCCGTGCTGGCCACCGACAAGGTCCGCTTCCAGGGCCAGGAGGTCGCGTTCGTGGTCGCCACCGACCGGTACGCGGCCCGCGACGCGCTCGAGCTCATCGACGTCGAGTACGACGTACTCGATCCGGTCATCGACGCCCGGCACGCGCTGGACCCGGACGCACCGATCATCCGGGACGACCTCGAGGGCAAGACGGACAACCACTGCTTCGACTGGGAGACCGGCGACGCGGCGGCCACCGAGGCGGTGTTCGCATCCGCTGACGTGGTGGTCAGCCAGGACATCGTGTACCCGCGCGTACATCCGGCGCCGATGGAGACCTGCGGCGCGGTGGCCGACTTCGACCCGGTCGAGGGCCGCCTCAAGCTCTGGTCGACCACGCAGGCGCCGCACGCGCACCGCACGCTCTACGCGATCGTCGCGGGGCTGCCGGAGCACAAGATCCAGGTGATCTCGCCGGACCTCGGCGGCGGCTTCGGCAACAAGGTGCCGATCTACCCCGGGTACGTCTGCGCGATCGTCGGCTCGATCGTCACCGGCAAGCCGGTCAAGTGGATGGAGGACCGCTCCGAGAACCTGATCAGCACCGGGTTCGCGCGCGACTACATCATGCGCGGCGAGATCGCCGCGACCAAGGACGGCCGGATCCTCGCCATCCGGACCAACGTCCTGGCCGACCACGGCGCCTTCAACGGTACGGCCGCGCCGGTGAAGTACCCGGCCGGCTTCTTCGGCGTCTTCACCGGCAGCTACGACATCGAGGCCGCGTACTGCAAGATGACCGCCGTCTACACCAACAAGGCACCGGGCGGCGTCGCGTACGCGTGCTCGTTCCGGATCACCGAGGCTGTGTACCTGGTCGAGCGGATCGTCGACTGCCTCGCGTACAAGCTGCGGATGGATCCGGCAGAGCTACGGCTGAAGAACTTCATCAGGCCCGAGCAGTTCCCGTATGCGACCAAGACCGGATGGGTCTACGACTCCGGCAACTACGAGCCGACCATGCGCCTGGCCATGGACATGGCCGGCTACGCCGACCTGCGCAAGGAGCAGGAGGAGAAGCGGGCTCGCGGCGAGCTGATGGGCATCGGCGTCTCGTTCTTCACCGAGGCCGTCGGCGCCGGACCGCGCAAGAACATGGACATCCTCGGCCTGGGCATGGCGGACGGCTGTGAGCTCCGCGTGCACCCGACCGGCAAAGCGGTGGTACGGCTGAGCGTGCAGACCCAGGGACAGGGTCACGAGACCACGTTCGCGCAGATCGTCGCGGAGGAGATCGGCATCCCGCCCGCCGACATCGACGTGGTGCACGGCGACACCGACAACACCCCGTTCGGCCTCGGCACGTACGGCAGCCGCTCCACGCCCGTCTCCGGCGCGGCCGCCGCGCTGGTGGCCCGCAAGGTGCGCGACAAGGCGCGGATCATCGCCTCGGGCATGCTCGAGGTGTCCGTTGCCGACCTGGAGTGGGACAAGGGCTCCTTCCACGTCAAGGGCGACCCCGGCAAGTCGGTGACCATCCAGGACATCGCGATGCGCGCGCACGGCGCCGGCGATCTGCCCGACGGCGTGGAGGGTGGGCTCGAGGCGCAGATCTGCTACAACCCGGAGAACCTGACCTACCCGCACGGCGCCTATATCTGCGTCGTCGACGTGGATCCCGGCACCGCCCAGGTGAAGGTGCGCCGGTTCGTCGCGGTGGACGACTGCGGCACCCGGATCAACCCGATGATCATCGAGGGTCAGGTGCACGGCGGGCTCACCGACGGCGTCGGCATGGCGCTCATGGAGATGATCGCGTTCGACGAGGACGGCAACTGCCTCGGCGCATCGCTGATGGACTACCTCATCCCGACCGCACTCGAGGTGCCCGACTGGGAAACCGGGTTCACGGTCACGCCGTCGCCCCATCATCCGATCGGCGCGAAGGGCATCGGCGAGTCCGCGACGGTCGGCTCGCCACCCGCGATCGTCAACGCGGTCGTGGACGCGCTCAAGCCGTTCGGGGTCAGTCACGCCGACATGCCGCTCACGCCGTCGCGGGTGTGGGACGCCATGCGCGGCGCGCCGCAGCCACCCATCTGAGTCGGCCGTCCCTTGGAGGTACCGGTGAGCACGATCGCCGAACGCGCGCAGACGCTGACCCGGCAGCGGACGCCGTTCGTGCATGCGACCGTCGTTCGCGCGCAGGAACCGACGTCGGCGCGGCCCGGCGACGCCGCGGTCATCCTCTCCGACGGCTCCATCGAAGGCTTCGTGGGCGGCCTGTGCGCCGAGAACTCGGTACGGGCGGCCGCGCTGGACACGCTGCGCAACGGGCGGACCCTGCTGCTTCGGGTGCTTCCGGACAGTTCGACGGATTTCCCCGAGGCGCCCGGCGCGCTCGTCGTGGTGAACCCGTGCCTCTCCGGCGGCGCCGTGGAGATCTTCCTGCGCCCGATGCTTCCCGCCCCGGTGCTGCGGCTGGTCGGCGCCACGCCGATCAGCGAGGCCGTGGCCACGCTCGCGGAGTTCCTGGACTTCGAAGTGGACCGCTCGTCCGAGACGTGGGACCAGGCCACCGCGGTCGTGGTGGCCGGCCTGGGCAGGGGCGAGGAGGCCGCGATCCGGGCGGCCCTGGACGCCGGCGTCGAATTCGTCGCGCTCGTCGCCAGCCGTACGCGCGGCGCCGGCGTCCTCGACGGCATGGGCCTGAGCGGCGAGGAACGCCGGCGCGTCCACACGCCCGCGGGCGTGGACATCGGCGCCCGGACGCCGCAGGAGATCGCGCTGTCCATCATGGCCGAGGTGGTCCGCGCGATCCGGATGGACGGGCTGGCCGCCCCGGCCACGCGGCCGGCGGCCGCACCGCGAGAGGCCATCGACCCGGTGTGCGGCATGACCGTCTTCGTCGGGCCGGACACGCCACACGCGCGCGTCGACGGCCAGGACTACTGGTTCTGCCGGCCCGGATGCCTCGAGGCGTTCACCGGACAGGCGGCCTGAGAAGTGTTCGTCGCGGGGCTGGTGCTCGCCGCGGGCGCATCGCTGCGGCTGGGCGAGGCGAAGCAGCTGCTGCCGTACCGCGGGCGCACACTGCTCGACGCCACCCTGGTCACGGCCCGCCGCTGCGGCTTCGACCAGCTTCTGGTCACGCTGGGCGGAGCCGCGGCGGCGGTCCACGAACGCGTCGACCTGAGCGGCGTGCGGGTGGTTGAGAACACGGCATTCAGCACCGGCTGCGGATCGTCGATCGCTACCGCGGTCGCGGCGGTGGACGCGCGCGCCGACGGCCTGGTGCTGCTGCTCGGCGACCAGCCCGGCGTCCGCGCCGCCGACGTGGCGCGCCTGGTCCGGGACGCGACGGCGACACCGCTCGGGGTGTGCCGGTACGCCGACGGCCTCGGCCACCCGTTCTGGTTCCGCCGGGACGTCTTCGCCGACCTGGGTGGCCTGCACGGCGACAAGGCGGTGTGGAAGCTGCTGCACGCGGGCCGGTACCCGGTCACCGAGATGCCGGCGGACGGACCGATCCCGATCGACGTGGACACCCGCGAGGACTACGAGCGGCTGCTGGCGGGTGACCGTGGCGTTCGCTGACGCCGACGACGCCCGGCGCCGCCTCGACGACGTCGACTACCTGGTCGACGGCGGCTTGGCCATGGCGCTGTTCCTCGCGCTGCGGCTGGGCAAGCCGCTGTTGCTCGAGGGCGAGCCGGGCGTCGGCAAGACCGCCGCGGCCAAGGCACTCGCCCGCGCGCTGGACGCGCCGTTCCTGCGGCTGCAGTGCTACGAGGGCCTGACCGCGAGCGAGGCCCTGTACGAGTGGAACTACCAGCGGCAGCTGCTCGCGATCCGGCTCGCCGAGTCCCGCCACGAGCGGCTCACCGACGCCGACCTGTTCACCGAGGAGTTCCTCCAGGAGCGCCCGATCCTGCAGGCCGTACGGCATCGCGGCCCGGTGCCGCCGGTCCTGCTCATCGACGAGATCGACCGGGCCGACGACGAGTTCGAGGCGCTGCTGTTCGAGTTCCTCGGCGAGGCCGCGATCACGATCCCCGAGCTCGGCACGTTCGCCGCGACCACGCCACCGGTCGTAGTGCTGACCTCGAACCGCAGCCGGGAGCTGCACGACGCGCTGCGGCGCCGCTGCCTGTACCACTGGATCGACTTCCCGGGCGGCGAGCGGGCCGCGGAGATCCTGCGCCGGACCGTTCCGGCAGCAAGCGAGCCGCTGATCCGCTCCGCGACCGAGTTCATCGGCGAGGTGCGAACGCTTGATCTGGACAAGGCGCCCGGCATGGCCGAGACGATCGACTGGGTCGGCGCCCTGTCCGCGCTGGGTGCGACCGAGTTGGTCCGCGCCGATGCGGTCGCCACGATCGGCACCATCGCCAAGACCCCCGACGACCGACAGTCCATTCTCGCCGTCCTGGAGCAACCATGAAGATCACCAACGAGTTCACCGTGCACACGCCGATCGACCGGGCGTGGAAGGTGCTCACCGACCTGGAGGGCATCGCGCCGTGCCTGCCCGGCGCGCAGCTCACGGGCGTGGACGGCGACGTCTACTCGGGCCGGGTGAAGGTCAAGGTGGGGCCGGTGATCTCCGAGTTCGCGGGGACCGCCCGGTTCACGGAGAAGGACGACGCCGCCTACCGGGGCGTGATCGACGCGAAGGGGCGCGACAAGCGGTCGGCCGGGAACGCGGCGGCGCTGATCACCGCACAGCTGCGGCCGGACGGCGACAGCACGGTGGTCAGCGTCGACACGGATTTGAAGATCTCCGGGAAGCTGGCTCAGTTCGGCAGCGGCATGATCAAGGAGGTCAGCGAGAAACTCCTCGGCCAGTTCGTGACGTCGCTGGAAGCCAAGATCGCCGCGGAGAAGCCGCCTGCAGGCGCGGCGAGCCCAAACGGCGGTGCCGCCGCCGCGGCCGAGAGCGACCGCACCGCGGGTGCCGTCCCGGCCTCCGGCGGCGGAGCGGGGGTGGCCGTCGATGACGCCGGGGCGAGTGCCGAACTCGGTGCGGCGCGCGAGGTGGCCGGTGACGAAGCAGCACTGAGCGAGACCGCCACATCGCATGATCCATCCACGCCGCTGCTGCGGCCCGGCGGGTCCAGCCCGCTCGCTGCGGTTGAGGACGCGGTGCCCGTACAAAGAAAGGATTTTGAGGAGCCGGAGCCGCTCAACCTGATGGAGCTGGCCGGGGGTTCGATCCGCAAGCGGGTCCTGCCGGTGGCGATCGGCGCCGTGGTGGTCGTCGCCGCCATCGTGGTCTGGCGCATTGTCCGGTAGCGGGGGCCCGCTCCGGGGCGTCGACCGGGCATCGTTCGCCGCCGCGTTCGCGCGGCGGCTGCGAGGCGCGGGCGTGCCCGTCGGCCTGACCGGTGCTCAGGACCTCGTCCGCGCGCTCACCGCGAGCCCGCCGACAACGGTGGCGGCGCTCTACTGGATGGCGCGCATCAGCCTGGTGCGCCGGTTTGAGGAGATCGCGGCCTTCGACGCCGTGTTCGCGGCGGTGTTTGCGGACGAGGGGGTCCTGACCCGGCCGATCACGCGGGGAAACGCCGGTGACCGGCTCGCGTCCGTGCCGGCGGCCAGGGACGACGGGGAACAGGACGGCGCCGGGCTACCCTGGGCGACGCTACCGCCCGCCGTCGCCGAGGCCGGCGAGGTGGGCAGCGGCCAGCCGGTTCCCCTGCGGCTGCCGAGCGCCGCCGAAGCCTTGGCGGACCGGCCGTTCGATGAGTTGGACGCCGACCAGCTCGCGCTACTCGGGGCATGGCTCCGCGAGGCGGTCACCCACTGGCCGACCCGCCGGAGCCGGCGGCACGCGCCCGACCGCACCGGCCCGCGGATCTCGCTGCGGTCGACCGTCGGGCGATCCCGGCGCACCGGTTGGGAGCCGCTCGAACTCGTGCACGAGCATCCGGTCCGCAAGCCCCGCCGGGTCGTCATGCTCTGCGACGTGAGCCAGTCGATGCAGGCCCAAGCCGCCGCCTACCTGCATCTGATGCGGGCGCTCGCGCTGGTCGCGGACGCGGAGGCGTTCGCGTTCGCGACCGCGCTGACCCGGCTGACCGCCGTGGTGGCGCATCGCGACCCGGCCGTCGCGGTCGCGGCGGCGACCGAGGCCGTGGCCGACCGGTTCGGCGGCACCCGGATCGCGTCCAACGTGCGCGCGCTGCTCGCCTCACACCACGGCGACGCGGTCCGCGGCGCGGTCGTCATCATCGGTTCGGACGGCTGGGACAGCGACCCGCCCAGCGAGCTGGCCGCCGCGATGGCCCGGCTGCGGCGCCGCGCCCACCGGGTGATCTGGATGAACCCGCGCGCCGGCGCGCCGGGCTTCGAACCGCGTGTCGCCGCGATGGCCGCGGCGCTGCCCTACTGCGACGCGCTGCTGGCCGCGGACACGTTCCGGTCGCTGGCGGGCGTGCTGGAGGAAATCAGCTCCACAGCGTGACGTGAATCGACGGCTTGAAGTGGCCGACGTTCACCCCCTTGCCGCGGACCATGGCCTGGATCGCCCTGGGCGTGGACGCGAACCGGGCCAGCTCCGCCGCCGGCGACGGAGTCCCGCGCTCCGCGAGCGTCAGCGCATGCCAGGTCGCGTCAGCCTGCACCTGCGGGCCGGTGACCCGGACCAGCTGGCCGCGCGCGAGATCCTGCGCCACCACGAACGACAGCACCGGCGCAACGCCCTTGCTGCGGTGCGCCTCCTCGATCGCAGCGGCGTGGCTCTGGAAGATCTGCTGGTGGTCCTGGGGCACCGCGAGGCGGCGCAGCAGGGTCGGCACGCCGCCGAGGTCGGCGGCCGCGGACGGCCCCAGCAGCCAGGTCTGCTCGCGCAGCTGGCGCGGGGTGGCGGACACGGTCGCCATCGGATGATCGGGGCCGACCACCAGGATGATCTGGAAGTTCATGATCGGCCGCGATATCACCGCCGAGTCCAGGATCGCCGGCTCGGGCCCGATCGCGATGTCAGCCGCGCGGGTCAGCAACAGCGTGGTGAGCTGGCCCGGATCGCTGACGCTGAGCTCGACACCCAGGTCGGCGGCGCGCGACGCGAACAGCTCGATCAACCCCGGCGCGGCGTGCTCGGCGAACAGGCTCGACGCGGCGAGGCGCAGCAGTCGCTTGCCGCGCGCGGCCTCGCCCACTTCGATGATCGTCCGGTCCTGCAGGCCGAGCAGCTCGGCGGAGCGGCTCGCCAGCCGTAGCCCGCCGGGGGTGAACGCCAGCCCAGCCGCGGTCCGGGTGTACAGCCGGTCGCCGAGCTCCTTGCGGAGCTGGCCGATGTTGAGCGAGACCGCCGACTCGGACACGTTCAGCTCGGCGGCGGCGTGCTTGACCGAACCCAGCCGCACGACCGCGGCGAACGCGCGTAGCTGAGTCGGTGTCATGTTTCGACCATAACCATCCGCCGACGCGCCGGGCTCATCCGTCGCTGCGACGATTGACGTGACCTCGCCCGTCGCCTATCAGTGTCCCTGCGAGGGTCGCACCGGCCGTCCTACGGTCACCCAGAGCCATGGCTGTCTCGGCCGGGCGGCGAGACAGTAAGGCCATGTCACTCATTTCGCCCGCGGACGTCACGGTGCCCGTGACCGTTCAAGGCCGCACCAGTCTTGATCAAGCTCGCGCCTTCGCCATCATCGTGCCCATGGATCTCTCCCTCGTCTTCAAGGGCTGGGGCGGAATCTTCCCCGGAGTCCGCGGCGCCAATAACCAGACGGGATCCTGGGACCACGTCGGCGCGTCCCGCAATCCTGACATGTCCGACGGCACCACCGCGGTCGAGACCCTGACCGAGTACACCGCTCCGCACAGTTTCGCGTACGAACTCGTGGCCTTCACCAACATCCTCGGCCGCCTCGCCGCCGGCGTTCGCGGCGAATGGACCTTCACCCCCGACGGCGCCGGCACCGTCATCCGCTGGACCTACGAGTTCATGCCCCGCCGTGGGCGCGCCGTCGTCGTCCGTCGATTCCTCGCCCCTCTCTGGCGCCGCTACATGGCATCGGCCATGACACACACCATCGTCGCCACGGAGAGCATCGCCGCGGCGGACCTTGCCAGACCGGGCGAACGCATCAACGCTGAGGACCACGCCCAGCCCGGCCCCGGCGATCGGCCGGACGATGGATGACGGAGGCAGGAAGTGATGAAGCCTCGCGGGTGGTGGGGGCGCCGGCTGGCGAGGCTGGTCGCCAATCCCGCCCAAGCGGTCTACGGCACCATCGTCGCCACCGCGCTCATCGCCGCGGTCAGCGCCCACGACGACGACCCCGGCCGGATCGCGATCGTAGTCACCGTGACGCTGCTCGTCTTCTGGATCGCACACGTGTACGCCGAGCTGCTCGGCCGCGGCCTGCGGAACGAACGGCCGAGTTTCGCGAGCGTCCGCGCCACAATGGTCGACGAGCTGGCCATGGTGGAGGCGCCGGGACTGTCCGTGGCCATACTGCTCCTCGGAGCCGCCGGGCTGATCGGCCATGGGCTCGCGATCAACCTGGCGCTCGCCAACGGTGTCGTACAGCTCTGGCTGTGGGGCGTCGCGGTGGCCCGCCAGCTCGGCAGCTCGTGGCCGGTCGCGATGGCCTCCGGCTTGGTCAACGCGGCCTTCGGCGTAGTGATCGTGATCCTGAACGCGCTCGTGCACTGATCCGGCTAATACGCCTCGGTGGTCGCCGTGTTGATCGCCGCGACCAGGATGTCCAGGCCTTCGCGGGCCTCCTCTTCGGTCAGCGTCAGCGGCGGTCCCATCCGCAGCACGTTGTTGTACAGGCCGCCCTTGCCGACCAGAAGACCGCCGTGCATGCATTCGTCGAACACGCGAATCGTGGCGGACGGGTCCGGCTCGGTCGTGCCGGGACGGACGAACTCGATGCCGATCATCAGGCCCCGCCCGCGCACCTCCGCGACGATCGGCGATGACGCTGTCGCCGCGCGCAGGCCGTCGAGCAGGATGGTGCCGACCCGCTTCGCGTTCGCCTGCAGGTCGTGGCTCAGGACGTAGTCGAGGACCGCGTTGCCGGCGGCCGCCGAGACCGGGTTGCCGCCGAACGTGGAGAAGCTGATCGCCGGCACCGCGTTGACCACCTCGGCGCGGCCCACCACGCCGCCCAGCGCGAAGCCGTTGCCGATGCCCTTGGCGAACGTGATCAGATCCGGCACCACGCCGTGCGCCTGATAGCCCCAGAAGTGGTCGCCGGTACGCCCCCAGCCGGTCTGGACCTCATCCGCGATGAGCAGGATCCCATGCTCGTCGAGTTCCTTCTTGAGCGCGCCGAGCAGCCCGTCCGGCGGGTACACGAAGCCGCCGACGCCCTGGATCGGCTCGGCGATCAGCGCTGCCACGTCGCCGGCGGTGACGGTGGCGAGCACCTCGCGCAGGTCCTCGACGGCGGTGTCGATGTGATCGCCGTCGGACATCCCGGCCATCCGGCCGCGGATCCGGTCGCCGGCCGGCAGCCAGGCCACCTGGACCGGGCTGAGCGAGCTGGCCGACCAGCTCCGGTGCCCGGTGATGGCCATGGTGGCGAACGTACGGCCGTGGTAGCTGTTCTTGATCGCCAGGATCTGGTTTGACTTGCGCAGGTTGGTGGCGAACAGCAGCGCCGCCTCGTTGGCCTCGCTGCCGGAGTTGGTGAAGAACACCCGGGCGTCCGGGATGCCGGAGACGCGGGCGATCTTCTCGGCCAGCTCGATCTGCTGCCGGATGAGGTAGAGCGTCGAGGTGTGCACGACGCCGGTGCGTAGCTGGCGTTCGACGGCCTCGGTGATCTCGGCGATGTCGTACCCGATCATGTTCGTCAGCACGCCGCCGAAGAAGTCCAGGTACGTGCGGCCGGCGGCATCGGTGACCCGGCGGCCCGAGCCGGACACGATCTCGAGCGGCTGGTCGCCGTAGTACAGCGGCATCCACGCCGGCATCACGGCCCGGTGCCGGCCGAGCAGGTCATCAGTCATCTCGATCCTCCACAGACGCTAGCGCCAGCCGCGCGGGTGCGGGCGGGCTCGGGAACCGCTGCCGGCGGAGCCGGACCCGCAGGCGCCGGCCAGGATGTCGGCGAGCTCGTCGAAGCCGTCGCGGACCAGGCCGACGGTGAGCCGCACGTGGTCGCCCCCGGTCGGCGCGACGAGGAACGGCTTGCCGGGCGCGACCGCGATGCCGTGCCCGGCCAGGGCGACCATGGCGGCCTGCTGATCCTCCACGGGTATCCACATGTTGATGCCGTCCGCGGCCATCGCGGCCACGCCGCGGTCGGACAGCGCCGCGAGCAGAGCGGCACGCCGGCGGGCGTACTCGTCGCGGGCCGAGGCGACCTGCGCGATGGCCGCGGGGTCGGTGAGCAGGTCGAGCAGGACGGCCTGCAGGATGCGGCTGGACCAGCCTGGGCCCAGGAGGCGGCGGTCCGCCACGGCGGCGACGAGGTCGCCCGGGCCGCCGATCGCGGCCAGCCGCAGGTCCGGACCGTGACTCTTGGAGAAGCTCGAGACGTGCACGGTCCGCGACGGCAGGTCGCAGCCCAGGCTGACCGGCGGCGCGGTGACGATGTCCCCGGCATGGTCGTCCTCGACGATCGTCACGCCGGGATGCCGGTCCAGGATCGCGGCGAGTTCGCTCGCGCGCTCGGCCGTCATGCTCGCGCCGGTCGGGTTGTGGGCGCGCGGCTGGAGGTACACGGCGACGGGCTCGCGGTCGGCGAGGGCCGCCGCGAGGGCCGGCGGCACCAGGCCGCAGCCGTCGACGGGCACGCCGACGACCGTCGCGCCGATCGCGTCGAGCAGGTCCAGCATCGGCGGGAACGCCGGGTTCTCGACGATCACGCGATCGCCGAAGCGGACCACGGCCGCGGTGATCCGGTCGAGCGCGTCCAGCGCGCCGTCGACCACGGTCAGCCGGTCCGGCGCGAACGGCCACCGTGCCCGCAACGCCGCCTCCAGCGGCGGCAGGACGGGCGCGTCGAGATAGCTGGTCGTGAGTCGCCCATCGCCGATCCGCTTCAGCGCGCCGGCCAGGCCGGGCAAAAGATCATGATCGGGTACGCCGGTGGACAGGTCCCGGGACACCCCGGCGAGCGGGCGGCCCAACTGCGCGTACCGGAGCCGTTGGCGCGGCACGGACGCGGCGGCGACGAAGGTGCCGGACCGGCCTCGGGTCTGGATCGCGCCGGCGCGGGTCAGGCTCCCCCACGCCTCGCTGACGGTCGTCGGGCTGACCCCGAGTTCGCGCGCGACGTCGCGGACCGTCGGCAGCCGGCTCCCGGTCGGCAGGCTGCCGGCCGTGACGAGGCGGCTCACGGCCGCGGCGATCCCCCGGGCGCTCCGGTCCTCCACGGCATCCGCGATGAGCGCGAGCAAATTACATCTCCGAAACAATCGGTAACAGTCGGGCAATTGTTCGCCAGAATCTGTGTCGTAGTGTCCTACGGCAGCCAGCCTGGATGTCAAGCGGTGACGCGTGAACGGTGACAGGCCGTGGGAAGGGCGATCACAATCATTTGGTGACCCACGCCACAGGAGGTACAGCCATGACCGACGTCATCCGAGCCGCCCTCGTCCAGACCAACTGGACGGGCGACAAAGAGTCGATGATCAAGGCGCACGAGGACTACGCCCGCGATGCCGCCGCTCGCGGCGCCAAGGTGATCTGCTTCCAGGAACTCTTCTACGGCCCTTACTTCTGCCAAGTACAGGACACGGCCTACTACGAGTACGCGGAGTCGATCCCGGGCCCGACCACCGAGCGGTTCCAGGCACTGGCGGCCGAGCTGGGCATGGTCATGATCCTGCCGATGTACGAGCAGGAGCAGCCCGGCATCCTCTACAACACCGCGGCGGTGGTCGACGCGGACGGCGCGTACCTCGGCAAGTACCGCAAGAATCACATCCCCCAGGTCAAGGGATTCTGGGAGAAGTTCTACTTCCGCCCGGGCAACCTCGGGTATCCGGTCTTCGACACGGCGGTCGGCCGGATCGGCGTGTACATCTGCTACGACCGTCACTTCCCGGAGGGCTGGCGGGCCCTGGGCCTGGCCGGCGCACGGGTCGTCTTCAACCCGTCGGCGACCAGCCGCGGCCTGTCGGCATACCTCTGGCAGCTGGAGCAGCCGGCCAGCGCGGTCGCGAACGAGTACTTCATCGGTGCGATCAACCGGACCGGCATCGAGGAGTTGGGCGATAACGACTACTACGGCCAGTCGTACTTCGTCGACCCGGAGGGCAAGTTCGTCGGCGAGGTGGGCGACACGCACAACCCGGAGCTGATCGTCCGGGATCTGGACATGGGTCTGCTCGCCACCGTGCGGGACCGCTGGGCGTTCTACCGCGACCGCCGCCCGGACACCTACGAAAGGCTGGTACAACCGTGAAGCTGATCAAGGGCGGGACGGTCATAACGAGCACCGGACCCATCGCGGCCGATGTGGTGATCGAGGGTGAGAGGATCGCGGCGCTCGTGGCGCGCGGTTATGGATTCTCCGCGCCGTCCGAAGGACCAGGTGCCGGCGGCGACACAGCCGTCGAGACCATCGACGCCACCGGCAAGTACGTGATCCCGGGCGCGGTGGACGGCCACACCCACATGGAGCTTCCGTTCGGCGGGACGCACGCCAGCGACACCTTCGACACCGGCACCCGTGCCGCGGCGATCGGCGGCACCACGACGATCATCGATTTCGCGGTGCAGCGTACCGGCGAGGTGGTGCAGGACGGGCTGGCGGCCTGGCACGCCAAGGCCGGCGGCAACTGCCACATCGACTACGGCTTCCACATGATCCTCGGCGGCGTCGACGACGACGCGCTCAAGGCGATGGACCAGTTGGTCGCCACCGAGGGCATCGGCAGTTTCAAGCTGTTCATGGCATACCCGGGCGTGTTCTACAGCGACGACGGCCAGATCCTGCGCGCCATGCAGAAGGCCCGCGACAACGGCGCCCTGATCATGATGCACGCCGAGAACGGGCCGGCCATCGACGTGCTGGTCAAGCAGGCGCTCGAGCGGGGCGAGACCGCCCCGATCTATCACGGCATCACCCGCCCCGAGGCGCTCGAGGCCGAGGCGACCAGCCGGGCGATCTGGCTGGCCAGCGTGGCGGCCGACTGCCCGCTCTACATCGTCCACCTGTCCGCCAGCAAGGCGCTCGAACAGGTCGCCGCGGCCCGCGACGCCGGCCGCAACGTGTTCGCCGAGACCTGCCCGCAGTACCTCTACCTGACGCTGGAGGACCAACTCGGCGCGCCCGGGTTCGAGGGCGCGAAGTGGGTCTGCTCGACGCCGCTGCGCAGCAAGCACCAGAACCACCGGGCGGACCTGTGGAAGGGCCTGCGCAGCAACGACCTGTCCGTCGTGTCGACCGACCACTGCCCGTTCTGC
>DASYTU010000243.1:0-29474 GCA_036001925.1 Actinoplanes sp. | reverse complement strand
GACTCCAGGGGGTTGCCCCACTCCTCCCACTCGGTGACGGTCAGCGGCAGGGACGGGTCGAGAATCGTGGTCAGGTTGTCCACGAACGGGACCTGGGCCACAATGCCGGCGAACGCGGTCGGGGCCGTGTTGGCGATGACGCCCATCAGCAGCCCACCGGCCGAGCCGCCCCGGGCGATCAGGCGGTCGGGGCTGGTCCAGCCCACCTTGACCAGGTGCTCGGCGCAGGCCACGAAGTCGGTGAACGTGTTCTTCTTGGCCAGCATCTTGCCGTTCTCATACCAGCGCCGGCCCATCTCGCCGCCGCCACGGATGTGCGCGATGGCGTACACGACGCCGCGGTCGAGCAGCGACAGCCGGGCGATGGAGAAGTACGGGTCGACGCTGTGCTCGTACGAGCCGTAGCCGTACAGGACCAGCGGTGCCGTGCCGTCGCGCGGGGTGCCCTTGCGGGCCACCAACGAGATCGGGATCCGGGTGCCGTCGTCCGCGGTCGCCCACTCCCGGAACTGTTCGTAGTCGTCCGGGTTGTAGCCGCCCAGCACCGGCTTCTGCTTGCGCAGCGTCATCGCGCGGGTCACCAGGTCGACGTCGTAGACGGAGTCCGGCGTGACCATCGAGGTGTAGGAGATCCGTACCGAACTCGTGTCGTACTCCGGATTCCCGGCCAGGCTCACGCTGTACAGCGGCTCGGGGAACTCCATGTCGTACGAGTCAGTGCTGCCGTCCGCCATCACCCGCAGCCCGGTCAGGCCCTCGCGGCGCACCGAGATCACGATGTGCCGCGCGAACGCGTTCACCGACTCGAGGCGCGTGCCCGGCTGGTGCGGGATCAGCTCGATCCATTCGCCCGGCGTGTCCGCCGACGTGTACGCGAGCGCGAAGTCCTCGGCATGATCGTTGTGCAGGATCAGGAATCGGTGGCCGTGGTGCTCCACCGAGTACTCGACACCCTGCCGGCGCTCCGCGATGATGGCCGGCTCGGCCGCGGGGTTGTCGGCCGCGATGACCCGTACTTCCGACGTGACCTTGCTCTGCACCTCGATGAGGATGAACTTCTCGCTGCGGGTCAGCTCGACACCCACCCAGAACCGCTCGTCGGCCTCCTCGTAGACCAGCACGTCGTCGGCCGCCGGCTGCCCGACGGTGTGCCGCCAGATCCGGTACGGCCGCCACGCCTCGTCCACGGTGATGTAAAACAGCGTCGACGCGTCCGCAGACCACGCGCTGCCGTAGAACGTGTCCGGCACCTCATCGGTGAGCACCTCTGAAGTGCGCAGGTCCTTGACCTTCAGCGTGAAACGCTCGTCGCCGTCGAAGTCGGTGGAGTAGGCCAGCCAGTTGCCGTCCGGGCTCACATCGAACGTGCCGAGCGCGAAGAAGTCCTTGCCCTCGGCGAGCGCGTTCCCGTCGAGCAGCACCTCCTCGCCGTCCATGCTGCCGACCATCGGTGGATCCGTTTGGTCCGGCTGCACCGGGACCCGACACTGGATGCCGTACTGTTTGCCCTCGACCGTCCGGGTGTAGTACCAATAGCCGCCCTTCCGGCTGGGTACCGACAAGTCGGTTTCCTGGGTCCGCCCCTTGATCTCCTCGAACACCGTGGTCCGCAGCTCGGCGAGGTGTTCGGTCGCCCGCTCGGTCCAGGCGTTCTCCGCCTTGAGGTAGGCGATGGTCTCCGGATTCTCCTTGTCAGCCAGCCAGGCGAACTCGTCGGTCACGGTGTCGCCGTGGTGGGTGCGCTCGTAGGGCACCTGGCGGACTGCGGGTGGAGCTTCGGGCGATTCGGTCGTCACGCGATCCACGTTACCGGGCGGTCGTAGCGGGACCTGGCGTCTGGTCCGAGCTTTTGATCGTCGGGGCGATCGCTGCTCTAGGGGACGGTGGCTGCGGAAACAGACAAGGCGGTCGCAACGCCCCTTGGTCGCCCGTGCTCATTCGAACATGTGTACTATATGCAAGAGTGGACGATCTTCAGGGCGCTCGATGTCAGGGGAGAAGCGATGGCCGTCTCCGCCTCCTTGGTCATCTCTTTTGAGGTCACCGTATGACCGGCTCCCTGCCGCCGCGTGAGCCCCTGCTGCGGGCTCTCATCGACATCTGCGGCCCCGACTTCGCCCGGACGGCCGGGACCGGCGACACCGTGTCCGGGCGGCGCGCCAGCTACGTCGCCGCGCCCGCCACCACCGACGCCGTCGTCGACACCATGCGCCTGGCCAGCGATCGCGGCCTCGCGGTCGTCCCGCGCGGCGGCGGCACGAAGATCGACTGGGGGACTCCTCCGCCCGGCGTCGACCTGCTCCTCGACACGGCCCGGCTGGCGGGGATCTGGCATCACCACCCGGACGAGCTGACCGCCGAGGTCGGCAGCGGAACGCCGATGCGGGCGGTTCAGGCTGCGCTCGCCCTGCGTGGCCAGCGCCTCGCGGCGGATCCGCCGTCGCAGGGCGCCACGGTCGGCGGAGTGCTCGCGGTCAACGAGTCCGGGCCGCTGCGTCACAAGTTCGGTGGCCCGGCCAGTCAGGTCAACACCGTCAGTTACGTCGACACCGACGGCGGACCGGGGGAGATCAGCGGCGAGTGGGGTCACACCGGCATCACTGCCATCAGCGGCGTGCTGGTCTCCGCGAACCTGCGCCTCCAGCCGCTCCCGGCCGCCCGCCGATGGGTCGGGGCGGCCGTGTCGACCCCGCTGCAGGTGCACAACTTCGTCGAGGAGACGCTCGCGCAGGACCTCGACCCGAGCGCCGTCGAGGTCGACCTGCCTACGCCGACCGTCCCCCGTACGACCGAGCGCCCGCCCGGCTCGCTCGCGGTCCTGTTCGAGGGTGACCCGGCCAGCGTCACCGGTCGAGCCGAACGGCTGGCGATGGCGCTCGGCCCGGGCGCGACGATCTCGGAGATAGCCCCGCGCTGGTGGGGCCGGTATCCATTCGGACAGACCGACGTCGCGCTGCGCATCTCGGTGGGGATCGCGGACCTGCACGCCGCCGTCTATGCCCTGAGCGACGCTGCCGGGCGCCAGGTTCCGGTACGCGGCTCCGCCGGCATAGGCAACGTGCACGCGGTCCTGTCCGGAAGCCTGACCCCCGACCGGGTCGAGGCCATCCTCGACTCGGTCCGCCACGTCCTGATGGCCCGCGGCGGGCACGCGGTGATCATCGCGGCTCCGCCGAACATCGCGCGGCACGTCGACATGGCGAGCCGTCGCGAACTGTTCTGAGCGCTCAGCGGGTCGGGGCGCCTACGGCGTACGTCAGATAGGCGAACTGGCCGCGCTGTTCGACATTCGTCAACGTCAGGCGGGACGACGTCATCCGGCGGGGCAGCAGCGGCGCACCCGCACCCAGCGTCACCGGCGCCACCCCGAGCACGAGCTCGTCCAGCAGGCCCTCGTCGGCGAACGCTCCGGCCAGCTCGCCGCCACCCACGATCCAGACGTTCCTGCCCTTCGCGGCCTCGACCATTGCCGCATGCACCGGCCGCACGTCGCCGCGCACGAACCTCAGGTCGGCGCCCGGGATCCGCGGCAGGTCGCGATGGGTGAACACCCAAGCGGGCACGTCACCGTAGTAGTCCGCCCACTTGAGTGGCTGGTCGAGCAACGCGTCGTGCTCGAGCACCCACATATAGGTGGTAGCGCCCATCACGAAGGCCCCCACGTCCGCGAAGAACACCTCGAACGGATTGGTCCCGGCCTGGTCTTCCCGGCCCTCGCCGACCGAGAACAACCAGTCGAGCGAGTTGTGCTCATCCGCGATGAAGCCGTCGATGCTCGTCGCTGTGTAGTACTGCGTCTTGGCCACGGCGAAACCTACGCGTCGTTGCGGAGGACGAGGATCGCGATGTCGTCGCGCGGCTCTTCGACCGAGAAGTTGATCGTGGTCGACCGCAGCCGCGCGGCCATCACGTCCGCGGGGTATCCGGCCAGCGGTGTCGCCGCGTCGAGTAGTCGCGCGCTCCCGAACAGCTCGCGGCCGCGACGGCGTTCTGTCACCCCGTCGGTGTAGAAGACGAGCGAGTCACCAGGGCCCAGCGTCACCGCGACGTTCGGGGAGGCGATCGTCTCGAGGAGCCCGAGTGCCGTACCCCCTTCGCCCACGAACGACGTCTTGCCGTCGGCTCGGACCAGCACCGCACGGTCGTGGCCGGCCAGGTGCAGGCAGACCTCGAGCATGCGCGGCGGTCTTCGTTCGACGGACGCCATGGCCAGCGTGCAGTAGCGACCGCCGCCGCGCTGCACCAGCGTGCGGTTCACCCGGCAGAGGATCTCGGACATCGGCTTGCCGTCGTCGACGAGGATCCGGATGACGTCACGGACCAGTCCGGTCACGGTCGCGGCCTGTACGCCCTTGCCGGACACGTCGCCCACGACGACGATCCAACGATCGTCCGACGCGGGCACGACGTCGTAGAAGTCCCCACCCACCTCGGATCCCGTCGGCACGTATTCGGCCGCGAAGCCCACACCGTCGACGTGTGGCAGCGCCGGCGGCAGGAGCGACGCCTGCAGCGTACGGGCGACCCGACGCCGCTCGTCGTGGATACGCGCGTTGTCGATGGCGATCGCGGCCCGGCGAGCGACGTCCTCCAGCACGGCGACCTCGTCGGCGTCGTGTCGCTGCTTGTGATGGCGACCCACGGCGAGCGTGCCGAGGCGCTGTCCCCGGGCGACGAGCGGGAGGGCGAAGCCCTCCGGCGGCGTGCTGAACATGACCTGCGTGCCGATCCGCGAGGCTTCCTCGAGCCGGGCCAGCACCGAGTCGGGGCCCGACTCGCCGAGCGTCGCGTAGAGCTTGGCAAGCGCGCTCTCGTCGGCATGGGTGGCCGCGGCCAGCTGCAGCCGGCCCCAAGCGTCCGTGGTGTGCACCGCGCACCACTGGCCCAGGCGGGGCACGACCAGCTGGGGGATGAGCGCCATCGTGAGGTTCACGTCGAGGGACTGGGCCAGCAGCTCGCTCGCCTCGGCCAGGAACGTCAGCCACGTCTGCCGGCGCAGGTCGGCACGGCGCAGCCGATCGTTCTCGAGGTGCAGCGAGAAGCGCTCCGCGACGATCGTGGCGAGCGGCTGTGCGTAACCGACGGGCGAGGCGTCGAGCTCGAGCTCCCCGGAGTACGGCCGCTGCACGGCCAGCGGGACGCGGATGGTGGCCGCGTCGTCCCGCGGCGCCCGGCCGTAGCGGGCGAGCAGCTGGCGTCCACCGCCGTCGCCGCGGTCGAGCCGTACCACGCCGCCGGCCGCCCCGGTTAGCTGGGCGAGCCGCGACAGCAGATTGGTGGCGAACTCCGCCAGCCCGTCGTCGATGTGCTGGTCGGGATCGAGCTGCAGCAGCCCGGTCAACGCCCCGACGCTCGGCGTGCCGGCCGCGGCCGCAGCGGCCACGGCGGGCAAGGAACCCGTGCCGGCGTGCCGTTCGAGGCGGAACCACACCCCCTTGCCCGTGCCCTCGTGCACGGTGCCCCACCGGCTCGCGAAGTGGTCGACGAGCAGCAGTCCGCGACCACGCTCCGCCACCTCACTGATGTCGACCTTGTCGTTCTTCGGGCGGACCGCCAGCTGTTCGACCGGCCCGGGTGCGAAGTCGGTGACCGTGACGGTCAGGCCGCTCGCGTCGGCCGCCACCTCGATGTCGAGTTCGGTGCCGGCGTGCACGACGGCGTTGGTCGACAGCTCCGTGGTCAGCAGCAGTGCCTCATTGAGCAGCGAGTCGAGTCCGGACTCGTCGAGCACGGACCGCACCAACGCGCGCGCCGCGGCCGGCGTGCGCCGGTCGTTGGGCAGGCGGACGCGTCGCACGAGGGCGCTTGCCGTCTCTCCCGCCTCCACGGACACGCATGCATCCTCTCCTGTCAGCGGGTGTATGCACAAAGCCGTGTCTCGCAATGGCCACCTGGGCGAGAGAAGATAGGTAGCCCCCCAGCATTTTTACAGCGAGTGAGGACAGCATGACTGCGGCCAAAGAGGTCAGCGCCGGCGTGCCCGACGAGACCGCCCTGCTAGGTGAGCTCGCCGACGCGCTGCGACGGGTCCGTCGCGGCGATCTGAAGGTTCGCCTGCCCCGGCGCTCCGGCGCCGCGGGCGAGGTCGCCGACGCGTTCAACGAGGTCGTGTCGCTGCAGGAACGACAAACCTTGGATGTACGCCGGATCAGCCGGATCGTGGGCCGTGACGGTCGGCTGACCGAACGCCTCGACGAGGAGGGGCTCGCGGGCGCATGGGCCGACAGTGTCCGTTCGGTCAACTCGCTGATCGACGACCTCGGGCGCCCCACCACGGAGATCTCGCGGGTCATCGTCGCCGTGGCCGAGGGCGACCTTTCGCAGCACATGGCACTCGAGATGGACGGGCGACCCCTGAGGGGTGAATTTCTGCGGATCGGCCGCGTGGTCAACACGATGGTCGATCAGCTGTCGTCGTTCGCCGACGAGGTCACCCGCGTCGCCCGCGAGGTGGGCACCGAGGGCGAGTTGGGTGGCCAGGCCGACGTCCGCGGCGTGGCCGGCACGTGGAAGGACCTGACCGACTCCGTCAACACGATGGCGTCGAACCTGACCCACCAGGTCCGTTCCATCTCGCAGGTCGCGACCGCGATGGCCCGCGGCGACCTGTCGCAGAAGATCACCGTTTCGGCGCGTGGCGAGGTGGCCGAGCTGGCCGACACCATGAACGGCGTGACCGACACGCTGCGGCTCTTCGCCGAGCAGGTCACCCGGGTGGCCCGGGAAGTGGGTACCGAGGGCAAACTCGGCGGCCAGGCCGACGTGCCCAACGTGGCCGGCACCTGGAAGGACCTCACCGACTCGGTGAACTCGATGGCGTCGAACCTGACCAGCCAGGTCCGCAACATCGCCCAGGTCTCCACCGCGGTGGCGAAGGGCGACCTGTCGCAGAAGATCACGGTGGCCGCGCAGGGCGAGATCCTCGAGCTCAAGGACACCGTCAACACGATGGTGGACCAGCTGTCCAGCTTCGCCGATGAGGTCACCCGGGTGGCCCGCGAAGTCGGCACCGAGGGGCGGCTCGGCGGCCAGGCACAGGTCCGCGGCGTCTCCGGTACGTGGCGTGACCTCACTGAGAACGTCAACCAGCTGGCCGCGAACCTCACCGACCAGGTGCGCAACATCTCCCAGGTTTCCACCGCGGTGGCCAAGGGCGACCTCTCGCAGAAGATCACGGTCGACGCCCGCGGCGAGATCGCCGAGCTGAAGAACACCATGAACACCATGGTCGACCAGCTGTCGTCGTTCGCCGACGAGGTCACCCGCGTCGCGCGCGAGGTGGGCTCGGAGGGCAAACTGGGCGGCCAGGCCCAAGTCAAGGGCGTCTCCGGTACGTGGCGCGACCTCACCGACAACGTGAACTACATGGCGTCCAACCTGACCAGCCAGGTCCGCAACATCGCGTCGGTCACCACGGCGGTGGCGAAGGGCGATCTCGGGCAGAAGATCACGGTCGACGCGCGCGGCGAGATCCTGGAGCTGAAGTCGACGGTCAACACGATGGTGGACCAGCTGTCGTCGTTCGCCGATGAGGTGACCCGGGTGGCCCGCGAGGTGGGCACCGAGGGCAAGCTCGGCGGTCAGGCGCAGGTGCGTGGCGTGGCCGGCACCTGGCGCGACCTGACCGACAACGTCAACTCGATGGCGTCCAACCTGACCGCCCAGGTCCGCAACATCGCCCAGGTCTCCACGGCGGTGGCCAAGGGCGACCTGTCGCAGAAGATCACGGTCGACGCGCAGGGCGAGATCCTGGAGCTCAAGAACACCGTGAACACGATGGTGGACCAGCTGTCGTCGTTCGCCGACGAGGTCACCCGCGTCGCGCGCGAGGTGGGCTCGGAGGGCAAGCTCGGCGGCCAGGCCCAGGTGCGCGGCGTGGCCGGTACCTGGCGCGACCTGACCGACAACGTCAACTACATGGCCTCCAACCTGACCAGCCAGGTCCGCAACATCGCGTCGGTCACCACCGCGGTGGCCAAGGGTGACCTGAGCCAGAAGATCACGGTCGACGCGCGCGGCGAGATCCTGGCGCTCAAGTCGACGGTCAACACGATGGTTGACCAGCTGTCGTCGTTCGCCACCGAGGTGACCCGCGTCGGTCGCGAGGTCGGCATCGAGGGCAAGCTGGGCGGTCAGGCCCAGGTCAAGGGCGTTTCCGGTACCTGGCGGGATCTCACCGACAACGTCAACCAGCTCGCCTCCACGCTGACCACCCAGCTGCGTGCGATCGCCGAGGTGTCCACGTCCGTGACCCGCGGCGACCTGACCCAGAGCATCGCCGTCGAGGCGCAGGGCGAGGTCGCCGAGCTGAAGGACAACATCAACCAGATGATCGTCACGCTGCGCGAGACCACAAAGGCGAACGCCGAGCAGGGCTGGCTGGACTCCAACCTGGCGCGCATCGGCGGCCTGCTGCAGGGCCAGCGCGATCTCGGCGAGGTCTGCCGCATGATCATGACCGAAGTGACGCCGCTGGTCGACGCGCAGCTGGGCGCGTTCTTCCTGGTCGACAACGAGCAGGCGGTGATGCGGCTGCGCCTCACCGCCTCGTACGGGTACGTGGCGAGGAACCACGAGGTGACGTTCGGGCCCGGCGAAGGACTCGTGGGTCAGGCAGCCATCTCCCGCCGTACCATCCGGGTCCGGGCCGCGCACGACGGCATCCTGACCATGCGCTCCGGTCTCATGGCGATGCCGCCGAGTGATCTTGTGGTCCTGCCCGTGCTGTTCGAGGGCGAGATGCTCGGCGTGATCGAGTTCGCGTCGGTCGCGACCTTCTCCGGCCTGCACCTGACGTTCCTCGAGCGGCTCGTCGCGACCATCGGCGTAGCACTCAACACTATCCAGGCCAACCGGCGTACCGAGGAGCTGCTGTCACAGTCGCAACGTCTGGCCCGCGAGCTGCAGGACCAGTCGGCGGAGCTGCAGCGCACCAATGCCGAGCTGGAGGACAAGGCGCAGCTGCTCAGCGAGCAGAAGGCCAACATCGAGACGAAGAACCGCGAGATCGAGATGGCCCGCCTCGGCCTTGAGGAGAAGGCGCAGCAGTTGACGCGGGCCTCGGCGTACAAGTCGGAGTTCCTGGCCAACATGAGCCACGAGCTGCGTACGCCGCTGAACTCGTTGCTGCTGCTCGCTCGGCTGCTTTCGGACAACTCGGAGCAGAACCTGACGGATAAGCAGATCGAGTTCGCCCGGACGATCCACAGTGCCGGCTCCGACCTGCTGTCGCTGATCGACGACATCCTCGACCTGTCCAAGATCGAGGCCGGCCACGTGGACGTCGAGCCCGACCAGGTGGACTTCGAGAGCGTCCGCGGCTATGTCGAGCAGGCGTTCGCGCCGCAGGCCGACGAGAAGGGGCTCGAGTTCCGCGTCGACGTCTCTCCGGACCTGCCCGACTCCATCGTCACCGACCCGCAGCGGCTCCAGCAGATCCTGCGCAACCTGCTCTCCAACGCGGTGAAGTTCACCGACAGCGGCTCGGTCACGCTGAGCATCTTCCCGGCGCCAGCGGACACCAATCCCGACATGCCGTCGCTGAGCGCCGCGCGGCAGGTGGTGGCGTTCGCGGTGAGCGACACGGGCATCGGCATATCGGACGAGAAGCGGGCGATCATCTTCGAGCCGTTCCAGCAGGCCGACGGCACGACCACCCGCAAGTACGGCGGCACCGGCCTCGGCCTGTCCATCAGCCGGGATCTGGCGGCACTGCTCGGCGGCACGATCGTGGTCTCGTCGCGGCCGGGCGAGGGTTCGACGTTCACGCTGTACATGCCGGACGCTCTGGTGCTCGACGCGATCCCGATCCTGTCGTTCCCGTCCGTGCCGGCCGCACCGTCCCAGGTACATGCCGTGCCGGCGCCGCTGGACATGCCACTGATCGCCCACGGGCCGGACGGGAACGGCCACGTGGTGAGCCCCGCGAGCCGGCAGCTCGACGGTGCCACCGTGCTGATCGTGGACGACGACGTACGCAACGTGTTCGCCCTGACCAGCGCGCTCGAGATGCACGGCCTGCAGGTGCTCTACTCGGACAACGGCGGGGAGGGCGTCCGGCTGCTGGCCGAACACCCTGAGGTCGACATCGTGCTGATCGACGCGATGATGCCCGATCAGGACGGGTACGAGACAACCCGGCGAATCAGGCGCAACCAACGCTTCCAGGATTTGCCGGTAGTATTCCTCACGGCGAAGGCGATGCCTGGCGACCGCGAGTCGGCACTCGCGGCGGGTGCCAGCGACTACATCACCAAGCCAGTCGACCTGGACGAGCTGATCGAGTTGATGGCGCGGTGGGTGAACGCGTCCTCGACCGAGGAAACCGGGACGGAGAGCGAGCGTGGCTGAACGCGCTAAGGCGCTGCTGGTCGACGACCGCAAGGACAACCTGCTCGCCCTGGAGGCCATCCTCCAGGGCTTGCCGGTTCAGGCGGTCGCCGTGGAGAGCGGCGAGGCCGCGCTCAAGCAGCTGCTGGTGGACGACTTCGCGGTCATCCTGCTGGACGCGCAGATGCCCAACATGGACGGCTTCGAGACGGCCAGCCACATCAAGCGGCGCGAACGCACGCGCCACGTGCCGATCCTGTTCCTGACCGCCGCCGACCGCGACGCCCAACTGGCCCTGCGCGGGTACGCGGTGGGCGCGGTCGATTACCTGACCAAGCCCTTCGACCCGTGGGTGCTGCGGGCCAAAGTGTCGATCTTCGTCGAGCTGTGGACGAAGACTCAGCAGCTCAAAGCCCAGGCGGAAGCGACCCGCGAGCGCGACGCTCAATGGCAGCGGTTGACCGAAACGGTCGACGAGGCGGCCCGGGTCTTGCGTGGTAACGGCGATAACGCCGCCGCCGAAGCGCTCGACCTGCTGGAAAAGGTCAGATGGGGCTGACGTTCCGGCTGGCTCAACGGTTGGCGTACGGAGCCACCGAGTCGGCGAGCGCCTGGCGCAGGTAGGCCTTCGGGCGAGCGCCGACGATGGAACTGACGACCGTGCCCTGGTGGAAGAACAGCAGCGTCGGCAGGGACAGCACCCGGTATGTCCGGGTGGTCTCCGGGTTTTCGTCGGTGTTCAGCTTCGCCACCACGAGCTCGCTGCGGAATTCGCCGGCCAGCTCGGCGAGTATCTGGCCCATCGGCCGGCACGGCGGGCACCACTCCGCCCAGAAGTCGACGACCGCCGGGAGACTGCTGGCCAGCACCACCTCGGCGAACGTGTCGTCGGTGACCGTGATCAGCGAATCTTCGGGCATTGTTCCTCCCGCTGCTCGATCGCTTCGGCGAGCTGCCCGCGCAGCCGCTCCCGCACGTCGGTGAGCTCGTTCAGGTACGCGCCCACCTCGGCGAGCCTGCGCCGCAGCACCGCCACGGAGTCGGGGCAGACATGGCCGGACGTGTTTCCGGCCCGAAGGCACGCGACGAACGGCCGGATGTCGTCAAGGCCGAAACCGGCCGCCAGCAAGGTCCGGATCTCCCGTACGACCCGCAGTTCCGACTCGTCGTACCGGCGGTAGCCGTGCGGGTCACGCTGGGCCCGGACCAGGCCGTGCTGCTCGTAGTACCGCAGCGCGCGAGCGCTCGTACCGGCCCGCTCCGCCAACTCCCCGATCAGCATGGATCCGACGGTATGCCTTGACACCGGCGTCAACGCAACCTGCGCAGGCTCACCTCGAGGTCAGGTGCCACTACTGATCATCAGCGCACTGCGCAGGCCCGTGATGTCCAGAACCCGGAGGAGGAAGTCGCCGACGTTGGCCAAGGCCAGCACCGATTGGGCGTGCTGGGCCTTGCGGCTGAGGACGACAAGCGTGCCGAGGCCCTGCGAGTCGCAGAACGTCACGCCGGCCATGTCGAGCACGATGCGGGGCGGCGGGTCGGCGAGAATCTCGTTTACCATCGTGGAGAGTTTGGTCACCGTGAGCACGTCGATTTCCCCGACAAGGTGGAAGACGACCTGGCCGGGGGCGTTATGAACCGCGATGGACAGCTCCGGTCGCTCCACGCGGTCAGCCTATCGCGAGCGGCCCCGTCGGTCCTGTTGGGAGACGATCAAGTCAGGCCCCGGGCGACCCTGCTCGGACCCCGCTGCCAGAATGGGTTTCGTTGTGACCACCTCAGACTTCGCCCAGGGCCCGTATCCGGAAGAGGCCCCGGCTTCCCAGGCCCTTTTCGACCGCGCTCGCGCCATCGTGCCGGGCGGGGTGAATTCACCCGTGCGTGCGTTCCGGGCGGTCGGCGGTACGCCGCGATTCATGGCGCGCGGCGCGGGGCCGTGGCTGTTCGACGCGGATGGCCGGCGTTACGTCGACCTGGTCTGCTCGTGGGGTCCGTTGATCCACGGCCATGCGCACCCCGAGATCATCGCGGCCGTCCAGGCCGCGGCATCGGCGGGCACCAGTTTCGGTACGCCCACCGAAGGCGAGGTCGAGCTCGCCGAGGAGATCGTCCGGCGTACGCCGGTGGAGCAGGTACGCCTGGTCAACTCCGGTACCGAGGCGACCATGACGGCGATCCGGCTGGCCCGCGGCTACACCGGACGGGACAAGATCGTGAAGTTCGCGGGGTGCTATCACGGGCACGTCGACGCGCTGCTGGCCGCGGCCGGCTCCGGCGTAGCGACGCTCGGTTTGCCCGACTCGCCCGGCGTGACCGGCGCGGCGGCCAGCGAGACCATCGTGCTGCCGTACAACGACGCGGCTGCCGTGGAGGCGGTGTTCACGGCTCAGGGCGGCGACATCGCGGCGATCATCACCGAGGCGGCCGCGGGCAACATGGGCGTGATCGCGCCGCGGGCGGGCTTCAACCAGCGGCTCGCCGAGATCGCGCACGCGCACGGAGCGCTGCTCATCGTCGACGAGGTGATGACCGGCTTCCGCGTCTCGGCGAACGGCTGGGCGGGCCTCGACCCGGTGGACGCCGACCTGTTCACGTACGGGAAGGTCATGGGCGGCGGCCTGCCCGCGGCGGCGTTCGGCGGCCGCACGGAGATCATGTCCCGCCTGGCCCCGGCCGGACCGGTCTATCAGGCCGGCACGCTCTCCGGGAACCCGCTGGCCTGCGCGGCTGGGCTGGCCTCGTTGCGGCTCGCCGGCGCCGATGTCTACAAGCGGCTCGACGAGCTCTCCGCGACCGTGGGAGCGCTTGCGTCCGACGCGCTCGGCGCCGCCGGCGTGCCGCACCGGCTCTCGTTCGCCGGAAACATGTTCTCGATCTTCTTTACCGACGCAGAGGTCGTCGACTACGACAGCGCCAAGACCCAGGACGCCGCCGGGTTCAAGGCGTTCTTCCACGCGATGCTGGCGCGCGGCGTCTATCTGCCGCCGAGCGCGTTCGAGTCGTGGTTCGTGTCGGTGGCCTTGGACGACGCCGCGTTGGAGCAGATCGCCGCGGCGCTGCCCGCCGCGGCGCGAGCGGCGGCCGCTGCGGGGGGAGCGGCGGTCGCTGCGGGGGGAAAGGCATGAGCGAGCGCACCGAGCGAAGCGAGGGCCACGAGCGCATGCGAAAGGTGGGCCCGGCATGAGCGAGCCGACCAGGACCACGGTCCACGTGCTGCGGCACGGCGAGGTCTACAACCCGAACAAGATCCTCTACGGCCGCCTGCCCGACTTCCACCTCTCCGAACTCGGCACGCAGATGGCCAAGGCGGCCGCCGAGGCGCTTGCCGAGCGCGACGTGACGCACGTGGTGGCGAGCCCGCTCGAGCGCGCCCAGGAGACGGCGGCGCCGATTGCCGCGGAGTTCGGCCTCGAGGTCGCCACGGATACCCGGCTCATCGAGGCGGGGAACTTCTTCGAAGGCCGGAACGTGTCCGTGGGCGACGGCTCGTTCCGCAATCCGCGCAACTGGTGGGTGCTGCGCGACCCGATCACGCCGTCGTGGGGCGAGGCGTACCTGGTGATCGCCCAGCGGATGTTCACTGCCGTGCAGGCCGCCCGGGTGGCAGCCGAGGGCCGCGAGGCGGTCTGCGTGTCGCACCAGCTTCCGATCTGGACGCTGCGTCGGTACGTGGAACGGAAGCGCCTCTGGCACGACCCACGCCGGCGCGAGTGCGGCCTGGCCAGCCTGACCTCGTTCCGGTTCGAGGACGCCAAGGTCGTCGGCATCGACTACACCGAGCCGGCCGCCCACCTCGTCGCCCTGTCCCCGAACGCACGATTCGCCAAGGGCGCATGACCGTGCGCCGGCTCGCCGCCGTCCTCGGCGCCGCCGCAGTCGCGGCCGGTGTGCTCGCCGGCTGCGGCGGCGAGAGCTGGGAGAAGAAGTGCACGACCAACGCCCAGGGCGTCGTCCAGTGCCTGCCGGACCAGCGCGCCCAGGCCCGTGACATGACCGGCGAGCTGCTCGGCGGCGGCACGTACGACGCGGCCCAGGACCGCGGCAAGGTCGTGGTGGTCAACTTCTGGGGCTCGTGGTGCAGTCCGTGCCGGGCCGAGGCCGCCGACCTGCAGAAGACGTACGACGCGACGAAGGCCAAGGGCGTGACGTTCGTCGGCGTGAACTCACGCGACGACCGGGATGCGGCCAAGGCGTTCGAACGCGGCCGGGTGACGTACCCGAGCATCTACGACCCGGACGGCAAGGTGGCGCTGAAGTTCGACGTCACCCAGGTCAGCACGCCGTCCACGCTGATCCTGGACCGGCAGGGGCGGATCGCCGTCGCGCTGCGCCGCGCCACCACGGTCGGTGAGCTGCAGCCACTGGTCGAGCGGGTCGCGGCCGAGGGAACCGGTTGATGGGCGCCAGCTTCGCCAGCGTCGCCAGCAGCGGACCCCTCCTGCTGGCGATCGGCGCCGCCGCGATCGCGGGGCTGGTCAGCTTCCTCTCGCCGTGCGTGCTGCCGCTGGTGCCCGGCTACCTGTCGTACGTGACCGGACTGGTCGGCTCCGACCTCGATGCGGCGCTGGGAGCCGAACCGCGACCGGAGAACGCCGGCGGGGTCGCTGTTGCGACGCGTACCCGCAGCGCCCAGAAGGGTCGCGTGCTCGCCGGAACCGTCCTGTTCGTGCTCGGGTTCGCGGTTGTCTTCACGTTGCTGGCCACGCTGGTCGCCAACATCGGCATCGCGCTCAAGACCCACGAACGCGCCCTCAACATCGTCCTCGGCGTCCTCGTGATCGTGCTCGGGCTCGGCTTCCTCGGGCTGATCCCGGGCCTGCAGCGGGAGATCCGCGTCCGCCGCCTCCCCGCGGCCGGCCTGGTCGGCGCGCCGATCTTCGGGGCGCTGTTCGCGCTGTCCTGGATGCCGTGCGTCGGCCCGACACTCGGCGCCGTGCTCAGCCTGGCCACGACGAGCGGCAAGACCGACCGAGCCGTGGTGCTGGCGATCGCGTACAGCCTCGGCCTCGGCATCCCGTTCGTGCTGTTCGGCCTGTTCTTCCGCAAGCTCGCCGGGGTGTTCAAGGCGCTGCGGCGCAACAGCCGGTGGGTGACCCGGGCCGGCGGGGCCCTGCTCATCGTGGTCGGCCTCGCGCTCGTCACCGGCGGCTGGAACAGCTTCCTGATCTGGCTGCTCACGACGTTCAACTTCGACGCGGGCACGCTGCTATGACCGCTGTCGAGGAGCGCACCGCGCCGCCGGCCGCGCCGCCGCCGCGCCGGCCCAACGGCCTGTGGGCGCTGCTGCGCAACTCGTGGCGGCAACTCACCAGCATGCGTACGGCGCTGATCCTGCTGTTCCTGCTCGCGGTCGCGGCGATCCCCGGATCCGTGCTTCCGCAGCGGCCGGTCAACGCCGAGAACGTGTCGAAGTACTTCGCCGCGCACCCGACGTTGTCGCCGTTCCTGGATCGGCTGGGCGGCTTCGACGTCTACGCATCCGCTTGGTTCGCGGCCATCTACCTGCTGCTCTTCACCTCGCTCGTCGGCTGCGTGGTGCCGCGCCTGCTCGATCACGCCCGGGCGCTGCGCACCCCACCCCCGGACGCGCCGAAGCGCCTGGACCGGCTGCCGCAGCACGCGGCGGCCGGACCGCGACCGGACGAACCGGCCGTGGCGGCCGCGGCCGTGGCGGCCATCGTGCGCCGCCGCCGCTTCCGCACGGTGGTGCGCGAGCAGCAAGGCGGCGCCTGGACGGTGGCCGGCGAGAAGGGCTATCTCAAGGAGACCGGCAACCTGCTCTTCCACTTCGCGCTGCTCGCGGTGCTGGTGGGTGTCGGCTTTGGCCATTGGTACGGGTGGCACGGTAACCGCCTTCTCGTGGCCGGCGCGGACCGCGGTTTCTGCAACTCGGTGACGCAGTACGACGAGTCGTCCCTCGGCCCGCGCGTCGATCCGGCCGATCTGCCGCACTTCTGCCTCAACCTGACCGACTTCACCGCCAGCTACCAGTCCAACGGCACGCCGAAGTCGTTCCTGGCCACGGTTGACGTCAGCCAGAACGACGGCCCGGCAAGGAGCAGGACGTTCACGGTCAACGAACCGCTGCGGCTGCACCACGCCAACGTCCACCTGCTCGGCCACGGCTACGCGCCGATCCTGCGCTACACCGACCGGTACGGCCAGCAGCAGACCAAGGTGGTCCCGTTCCTACCCACCGACGGCATGCTGACCAGCGAGGGCGTCGCGCAGTTCCCGGACGTCAACATCGACCCGAAGACGAACAAGCGCGACGACAAGCTGCAGGTCGGTTTCGAGGGCGTCTACCTGCCGACGGTCAGTCCGGACGGCGGCCCGGCGTCGGCGTTCCCGGCGCAACGCTCGCCCGCGCTGTTCCTCACCGCGTACCGCGGCGATCTGGGAGTGGACGTCGGCATCCCGGGCTCGGTGTACGCGCTGGATCGCTCTCAGATCGCGAACGGCGAGCTTAAGCAGGTCAGCGGCGTCCGACCGCACGAGCTGAAGCCGGGCGGGACCTGGACGCTGGACGACGGTACGAAGCTCGAGTTCCTCGGCACCCGGCAGTTCGTCACGCTGTCCATCCGCTACGACCCGACACAGCCGTTGGTCTTGGGCGGCGCGGTGGTGGGGCTGCTCGGCCTGATGATGTCGCTGGCCGGGCACCGGCGGCGGGTCTGGTTCCGGGCCGCGCCCCTCGAAGCGTCCGAGGGATCTAGCGGCGGTACCGTGATGGAGGCCGGTGGCCTGCCGCGTACCGACTACCCGGGCTTCGGGGACGAATTCGATGCCCTGGTGAGTGCCGCAAAGGACGAAGGGACGCCGTGATGGCGGAGTTGTCGAACCAGCTGATGGCGATCACCGTGCTGGCCTACCTGGCCGCCATGATCGGTTACGCCGCCGAGTATGCGTTCGGTAACCGCAGCCACGTCGGACGCGCGGCGGCCCGGCCGGCAAAGCAGCTGGTCGGTGCGGGCGCGCCGGTTCCGCCCGCGGTGGAGGCACCGGTCGTCGAGGAGCGTGCACCCCTCGACCGCGGCGCGTGGGCCGGCCGGATCGCCGTCGGCGTCAACGCGCTCGGCCTCCTGTTGCACCTCGGTGCCCTGGTCGCCCGCGGCGTCGCCGCCGGCCGGATGCCGTGGGGCAACATGTACGAGTTCATCATGTCGGTGACCTTCGTCGGGTCCGCGGTGTGGCTCGGCCTGGTGATCCGCAAGCCGGGAGTCCGCCACCTGGGCCTGTTCGTGACGCTGGCACTCGTGGTGCTGCTCGGCGCGGATGGGCTGATCGCGTACACGCCGGTGGGGCCGCTGGTGCCGGCGCTGCATTCGTACTGGTTCGTCATCCACGTGTCGACGATCATCCTTGCCTCCGGCATCTTCCTCGTCGGCGCGGTGCCGGCCACGATGTTCCTCATCAAGACCGGGTACGACCAGGGCAGGCGCCGGTTCCCGTACACGCTGGGCAAGCGGATGCCGGACGCGGCCACGCTGGAGCGGTTGACGTTCCGGCTCCACGCGTTCGCCTTCCCGCTGTTCACGTTCGGCGCGCTGATCGCCGGGCCGCTTTGGGCCGAGGCGTCCTGGGGCCGGTACTGGGGCTGGGACCCGAAAGAGGTGTGGGCGTTCATCTCCTGGGTCGTCTACGCCTGCTACCTGCACGCGCGGGCCACGCCGAGCGTCAAGCGGAGCGTCGCGACGTGGATCGCCCTGCTCGGCTTCGCGACCATGCTGATGAACCTGTTCGGCGTGAACCTGTTCTTCTCCGGCATGCACTCGTACGCGAACGCGGGCGGCATGTAGTTTTCTGAGCTGGCTGGCCTCGCTTCGCTGGTACTGTCCAATCACGACGTCACGCGGCACGTGACGCGGTACGGCCGCGCCGATACGGCGTTCGAGTTCGCCCTGCGGGGCGCACGCACGGCCAGCCGACCGACCCGTGCCGTCGGCGCGCAAACTGGCCGCGTACTTAGCGGCGCGCGACCGGCACGGCCATTCCGGCGCCGCCCTGGTCGGCCGCGCGCCGTTTGCGATGGCCGAGGCGCAGGTCGCGGCCGCGCGGCTCATCGCCGAGGGTGCGGGCGCCCTGAACTGCGCGAGCGAACGGACCATCGCGCCACCTTCCGGAACGTCACAAGCACCTCGCCTGACCAGCGCGGGCAGCAACGCTGACTCAACGCGGAGAAGGTTCAACGGTGACTGTGGTCGCCCGCGGCCGCTTTTGTCGTAGCCGTGCGGAACACTGTGACCATGGCTGCACCACGATTTCCGTTCCATGACCTGCAGGGCTTTCTCGCTGCCCTCGAGGCGGCCGGTGAGCTGCGGAGGGTCGGGGTGCCGGTCGATCCGACGCTGGAGATCAGCGAGGTCGTGACCCGGACCGTGCGTGCCGGCGGTCCCGCGCTTCTGTTCGAGCGGCCGACGCGCGGCGAGATGCCGGTCGCGATCAACCTCTTCGGCACGGAGAAGCGGATGGCCATGGCGCTCGGCGTGGATTCGCTCGACGAGGTCGGCGACCGGATCGGCGCGTTGATCAAGCCCGAGCTGCCGGTCGGCTGGTCCGGCATCCGCGAGGGCCTCGGCAAGGTGCTGCAGCTCAGGTCGGTCCCGCCGCGGAAGGTGAAGTCCGCCCCCTGCCAGGAGGTCGTGCTCAAGGGCGGCGAGGTGGACCTCAACCGGCTGCCGGGCCTGCAGGTGTGGCCCGGCGACGGCGGGATCTTCCACAACTACGGGTTGACGCACACCAAGCATCCCGAGACCGGCAAGCGCAACCTGGGCCTCTACCGGCTGCAGCAGCACTCGCGGAACACGCTGGGCATGCACTGGCAGATCCACAAGGACTCGACCGCCCACCACGCGGTCGCCGAGAGGCTGGGACAGCGGCTGCCGGTGGCCATCGCGATCGGCTGCGATCCGGTGGTCAGCTACGCGGCCAGCGCGCCGCTGCCCGGCGACATCGACGAGTACCTGTTCGCGGGGTTCCTGCGGGCCGAGCGGGTCGAGATGGTCGACTGCCTCACCGTACCGCTCCAGGTGCCGGCTCAGGCCCAGATCGTGCTGGAGGGTTACCTCGAGCCGGGCGAGCGGGCGCCCGAGGGACCGTTCGGCGATCACACCGGCTTCTACACGCCCGTCGAGCCGTTCCCGCTGCTGCACATCGAGGCCATGACGATGCACCGCGATCCGATCTACCACTCGATCATCACGTCGAAGCCGCCGCAGGAGGACCACGGGCTCGGCAAGGCCACCGAGCGGATCTTCCTGCCACTGCTGAGGATGCTGATCCCGGACATCGTCGACTACGACATGCCGGCCGCCGGCGTCTTCCACAACTGCGTGATCGTGTCGATCCGCAAGCGCTACCCGAAGCATGCGCAGAAGATCATGAACGCGATCTGGGGCGCGCACCTCATGTCGCTGTCGAAGCTGATCGTGGTCGTCGACGAGGACTGCGACGTGCACGACTACGCCGAGGTGGCGTTCCGGGCTTTCGGCAACGTCGACTACGACCGCGACCTGCTGCTTACCCAGGGCCCGGTCGATCACCTCGACCACGCGTCCTACCAGCAGTTCTGGGGCGGGAAGGCGGGCATCGACGCCACCCGTAAGCTGCCGACCGAGGGCTATACGCGCGGCTGGCCGGAGGAGATGACGATGTCCCCCGAGGTGGTCGCGCTGGTCGACAAGCGCTGGAAGGAGTACGGCATATGACCGCGGTCGCCGAACGTCCCGGCAGGGTCAAGTCCTTCCTCCGGCTGGTCACCATCGAGCACTCGATCTTCGCGCTGCCGTTCGCGTACCTCTCCGCGCTGGTGGCGATGGACCGCAACGGCACCGGCGTGCACTGGGTGGATCTGCTGCTCGTCACGATCGCCATGGTCTCGGGACGCACGTTCGCGATGGCGGCCAACCGCATCCTGGATCGCCGCATCGACGCGCAGAATCCCCGTACCCGCAACCGGGAACTGGTGACCGGGGCCGTGAGCGTGCGCACGGCCTGGACCGGCGCGGCCGTCTCGTTGGCCGTGTTGTTCCTGGCGGCCGGCCTGCTGAACCCGCTCTGCCTGGCGCTGTCGCCGCTCGCGGTGATCCCGCTGGTGGTCTACCCGTACGCGAAGCGGTTCACCAACTACCCGCACTATGTGCTGGCGCTGGCCCAGGCCGTCGCGCCGGTCGGCGCGTGGATCGCGATCACCGGCACGTTCGACGGCTCCGGCCCCGCTTGGGTGCTGGGCGTCGCGGTCGGGCTGTGGATCGGCGGGTTCGACATCATCTACGCCTGCCAGGACGTGGATATCGACCGGCAGATCGGGGTGCATTCGACGCCGGCCCGCTTCGGCGTCCGCACCGCGCTGCACATCTCCACGATCACGCATGTGGTGACGTTCGCGCTGTTCGTCTGGTTCGGGGCGCTGGTCGGCCTGGGCTGGCTCTGGTGGATCGGCCTGGCCCTGACCGCTGCGGCGTTCGTCTACCAGCACATCATCGTCACGCCCGACGACCTGTCCCGGGTCAACCGGGCGTTCTTCACGTCGAACGGCTTCGTGGGCATCGCGCTGTTCCTGTTCGCACTCCTCGACCTGGTCATTCGGTAGCCCCGCGAGCCGGGGACCGGCAGCGGGCACACTAGGGGTCATGCGGACCCCCTGGATCGTCGGCGTCTCCGGCGCCTCGGGCACGCCCTATGCGAGGGCGGTGCTCGGTGCGCTGCTCGACGCGGGCGAGGCGGTCGACGTGATCGTTTCCAGGGCGGCGCGGCTGACGCTGCTGGACGAGACCGGCACGACCGTACGCGACGCGCACTGGAAGGACGACCTGACCGCCTGGCTGGCCCGCGACCTGGGCGACCTCGTCTACTGGGCCGCCGGCGACCTGGCCGCCGGCCCGAGCAGCGGCTCGTATCCCGCCAAGGGCATGGTCGTCGTGCCGGCCAGCACCGCCGCCTGCGCGGGCATCGCTATCGGGCTGAGCAAGGATCTCCTGCAGCGCGCCGCCGAGGTAAGCCTGAAAGAGCGGCGACGGACGGTGGTCGTGCCGCGGGAGACGCCGGTGACCCGCAGCCACCTGGAGCACCTGATCGCGCTGCACGACGCGGGCGCAGTGGTGTTACCCGCGAGCCCCGGCTTCTACGGAGCCGGGGCGCAGGCGACCGCGGCGCAGCTGATCGACTTCGTGGCCGGCAAGGTGCTGGACGTGCTAGGCGTCCCGCACACGCTGTTCACCCGGTGGACCGGGGAGTTGAACGCTCAGCGAAGCCCGTTGGGCGGTCCGTAGCTCGAGCCGGGGTTCGATGGACCGCTGTTGCGCGGCCGGTTGGCAGCATCGTCTTCGCGTATCTCCTCGACGACGTCGCCCTCGAGCAGCGCGCGCACCTCGGACTCGCGGAACCGGCGATGTCCACCCGGAGTGCGGATGCTGCCGATGCGTCCCGCCGCGGCCCAACGCGTCACCGTCTTCGGATCGACGCGGAACAGCGCGGCCACCTCGCCTGGTGTTAGCAGACGATCTCCAGTGTCCACAATCCCCTCCTCGCGTCGTGTCTGAAGCGGCCGTGGTCACGTGAGTGTCGGCGAGCTCGATCGGGACGTAAGGCCATTAGAACATCGCCTCAGGACCAACTCCGTGAAATGCGGAAAAAGCCCTGATTGCGACAGTGATCGTTATCCTGGCTCCCCTACGCGGTCGCGGTCCACTACCGGGCGTGAAGGAGCTCCCTGTACCAGATTAGGGTCTGATCCCATGGACGCCATCGACCTCCGGCTCATTGATCTGCTCCGGGAGAACGCCCGGTCCTCGTACGCGGAGCTAGCGCGCAAGGTAGGCCTCTCGGCGCCGGCCGTGCATGAGCGGGTTGGGAAGCTGGAGGCCGCCGGGACGATCCGGGCCTATCGGGCCGAAATTGACCATGACGCCATCGGGCTCGGCGTCACGGCGCTGATCGGCATCGTCGAGGACTCCGGCGCCGACACCGACGACGTGCTCTCCGCCGTGCGTTGCCTGCCCGAGGTCGAGTCCTGCTACTTCATGGCGGGCGTCGAGTCGTACCAGCTGATCGTCCGGGTCGGCTCGATCGCCGAGTTGGAGCAGCTGATCGTACGGATCAACCGGACGCCCGGGGTGGCCTCGACCCGGACGGCGATCGCGCTCTCGACCAAGTGGGAGAACCGACCGCAGCCGGGCCTGGGCTAGCGTCCCATGCTATGGAACAGCTCGATCGCTGCGACGACGCCGCGCGCGAGTGGGCACGCGAGGCGATCGCGCTTGTCGAGGCGGACGCCAACCGTTCGGCCGACACCCACCTGCTGACGTTTCCGCTGCCCGCCTCCTGGGGCATCGACCTTTATCTGAAGGACGAGTCCTCCCATCCCACCGGATCGCTCAAGCACCGTCTGGCCCGATCCCTCTTCCTGTACGCCCTTTGCAACGGCTGGATCGGCCCGCACACCACGGTGGTCGAGGCGTCCTCGGGCTCGACCGCGGTGAGCGAGGCGTACTTCGCCAGGATGCTGGGCCTGCCCTTCATCGCCGTGATGCCGGAGCACACGTCGCCGGAGAAGATCTCGCTGATCGAGTTTCAGGGCGGCAAGTGCCACCTGGTCGCGGATCCAACCGCGGTGGTCGCGGCCGCGCGGCAGCTGGCGTCGGACCTTGGTGGCCACTTCATGGACCAGTTCACGTACGCCGAGCGGGCGACCGACTGGCGCGGCAACAACAATATCGCCGAGTCGATCTACATGCAGCTCACGCTCGAGCGGCATCCCGTGCCGGCATGGATCGTCGTGGGCGCCGGGACGGGCGGCACGAGCGCCACCATCGGCCGGTACGCCCGGTTCCGCCGCTTCCCGACCAAGCTGTGCGTGGTCGACCCGGAGAGCTCGGCGTTCTGGCCCGCGTACGTCGCCGACGACTGGACCGTGGTCACCGGTCGCGGATCGCGGATCGAGGGGATCGGGCGGCCGAGCGTCGAGCCGTCGTTCCAGCCGGCGGTCGTGGACCGCATGGTCCACGTCCCGGACGCCGCGTCGCTGGCCGCGATGCGCGCCGGCTCGGGGGTCCTGGGCCGCCGGGTGGGCGGCTCTACCGGCACCAACCTCTGGGGTGCGTTCGGGCTGATCGCGGAGATGCGCGCGGCCGGCCGTACCGGCTCGGTGGTCACCCTGATCTGCGACGGCGGCGAACGCTACGCGGACACCTACTACTCGGACGATTGGGTGGTCGCGCAGGGCCTGGACCTGGCGGCCCACCGCGCGACGATCGACACCTTCCTGGCCAGCGGCACCTGGACCGCCTGATCTCAGACCTTGCCGCGTCCGGCACCACCATGGCGGTGATCGCGCCATGGGGGCGGCGACTGCCACCGGCGGCGGCCCACCGTCGTGATCAACGAGTGGCTCCAACCACATCTGAAACCCCTAGGCGGAAGATCGGTGGTGCCATATAGCGCCACTAATCTTCCGCGCACGAGGGGGTGGGAGCCGAACCCGGCAGGTTCTTGGCGTGAAGGGACATAAACGGGCCGGCGTCGTCAGCCTTTCCGTGCGGCCAGACCAGGGTAGTCGCGGACGAATCCCTCGTCGTCGATGACAAGGTCCGTGCTGAACGTCTCGTTCGCGAAGCGGACCACACCGTCGCCCAGCGGGGTGTAGATCTGGTCCGCCTGGACCACTTCGAGGCTCGGCACGATGACCCAGGCCACGCTGATCCGGTGCGCCACGCCCGGATCGGCCTTGAGCAGGTTCAACCGGCGGATGGGCAGCACGTTGGTCAGCGGCGAGCCAGTCAGGTCGACGTCGTACGCCCCGTACAAAAGGTCGGGGTCTTCGGTCCCCGGCATGCCCGCGCCGGCGTGGCCCGCGGCGGTCAGGGCCGCGTCGAGGTTGCCCTGCTCGGAGGTGGTCACGCGCCATCGGCCCGCGGCCAGTTCCAACCTCACGGTACGGGCCCAGCCTGCGCCCTCCGTGCCCACGTCGAAGCGGGTGGTTGTCCAGGACGGGTCCGTGCGCAGCTCGTAGCTGCAGGTGTACGCGATCGGGTCGACGGCGAGCGAGGTGCCTCGGGCGTAAAGGCCGGTGCGGGCGTCGATGAGCGCGTGTTCGCTGCCGGTGGTGTCCCGGCGTTCCCAGAACCGTGAAGCGGGCAAAGTCGCCATGCCTGGACGTTACCGCCGCCGACACCAAGCCACCGAGCCCATGCCCCAACCCATTCCCTGCGATCTTGGACTTGTGGTTTCCCAATCGGCCGGATGCGGCTTTGCGGGGCACCACAACTTCAAGATCGCCGGAGATGTGGCGGGGTGGGCGCGGCGAGGGCCGGCACGCGACGCGTGCCGGCCCTCGCCGGTTTGGGTTAGAACGTGCGAGCCGGGCGCGTTGTGCCGAAGCGGCCGGTCGTGCCGTCGCGGCGGTCGTTGCGCTGGCCATCGCGACGGAAGCCACCTGGGCGTTCGCCGTTGCGCCCACCGCGGTCGCCGAAGCTCCGGTCGCCGCGCGGCCGGTCACCGAAACCGCCGCGCTCCCGGTCGCCGAACCCGCGGTCAGTTACCCGATCGCCGTAGGTCCGGTCGCCACTCGGGCGGCCCGCGTGGCCGCGGTCGCCAGCCGGACGTCCGGTGTAGCCACGGTCGCCGCCGGGGCGGCCCGCGTAGCCGCGGTCGCCAATCGGCCGGTCGGTCGCGGGGCGATCTGTCGCCGGGCGGTCGCTGTAGGCGCGTTCACCTTGCGGGCGCTCGCCGCCACGCCGCTCGCTACCATAGGTCCGCTCGCCCCTGTAGCTGCGCTCGCGGTCGCCGAAGCTGCGCGCTCCACGGTCGCTGCTGCCGCGGAAGCCGTGGCCGCCGCGCTGCGGGCGGTCGCCGAAGCGCTTGGGCTGGCGGCGGGGCTCCGGCTCCTCCACGACCGGGACGCCGCTCGGCTCACGGGCGCCGGTGATCTCGGTCAGCTTGTCGTCGCCGAGACGCACGCGGATCTCGGCCGGGTGCACGCCGGCCTTGGCCATCATCGCCTGCGTGGTGCGCCGCTGCTTCGGCAGGACCAGCGTCACGACCCCGCCGGACTCACCCGCGCGAGCGGTACGGCCGGCCCGGTGCAGGTAGTCCTTGGGGTCCTTCGGCGGGTCCACGTGCACGACCAGCGAGATGCCGTCGACGTGGATACCACGGGCGGCCACGTCCGTCGCCACCAGGACCTTCGTGCGCCCTTCCTTGAACTCGGCGAGCGTGCGCGTCCGTACCCGCTGGGTCTTGCCCCCGTGCAGTGCCCCCGCGCGGACACCGACCGCCGCGAGCTGCTCGACCAGACGATCAACCCCCATTTGGGTACGGGCGAAGACGATCGTCTTGCCCTCCCGGTTGGCGATCGCCGCGGTGATCGGGAACTTCTCGTGCGGTGGGATGAGCAGCAGATGGTGGTCCATCGTGGACACGCTCGCCTCCACCGGTGCGGTCGAGTGCGTGACCGGGTCGTGCATGAACCGCTTGACCAGCGCGTCGACGTCGCCGTCGAGCGTGGCCGAGAAGAGCAGCCGCTGTGCGTTCTCGGGCGTCTTGGCCAGCAAATCGGTGACCTCTGGCAGGAAGCCCATGTCGGCCATCTGGTCGGCCTCGTCCAATACGGTGACCTCGACGCTGTCGAGCTTGCAGACGCCGCGCTCGATGAGGTCGCCGAGGCGGCCCGGGGTGGCGACGATGACCTCGACGCCGCGGCGCAGCGCGTCCATCTGGCGGTCGTAGGGAACGCCGCCGACGGCGGTCTTGAGGAAGACGCCGACGACCCGGCCGACCGGCGTCAGCGCGTCGGCGACCTGCATCGCGAGCTCGCGGGTGGGGACCAGGATCAGCGCCTTGGGCTGGTGCGGCAGCGCGCGGCCGCTCTTGGCGACACGGGCGAGCAGCGGTAGGCCGAACGCCAGCGTCTTGCCGGAGCCGGTCTGGCCGCGGCCGAGTACGTCCTTGCCCGCCAGCGCGTCGGGGATTGTCGCGGCCTGGATCTCGAACGGTTGGGCGATGCCGTCCCGGGTCAGGACGCGGACCATCTCGGCGGGCAGGCTCAGTTCGGCGAAGCTGGTGGGGGCGGGGGCCGTCTCAGAGAATTCGGTGGGGGTTTCGAGGGCGGACGGGAACGTGCTGGGGTCAGCGAAAGTGGTCAAGAGAACCTCTCTACGGGGGCGCATGCTCGCGAATGGCCCGCCGCGGCTCCGTAGCACGTGAGCCGGCCGCTGTAATGCCCGCAAGAACGCCCATGGCGTGCCCCGTGCGGGCACGCCAGGTCAAATACTGTCATCAGTGTACGGGTCAACGTTCTACGAGCCGCCCGCATTCCACACCGGCAGTGGGCAGGCTCACCCTCGGCGCGGCCCGGTCAGCTTAGGGCGCGCCCGTACGATCATCAACTCGGTTGGGTCAGCCCTTGAAGAATCCGTGGATCCAGTCGGAGAACGCGGTGCCGGCAGTGGCCAGGAACAGCAGGCTTATGCCGACCAGGAAGAGCAGGACGACCAGCATCGCGATGGCCACTTTGACGTTGCTACGGCGAGCGGTGTCGGCGCCCTGATCCCAGCCTTGGGCAAGGATGTGGCCGGTCAGGGAGCCGGAATTCTCCATCGCACTCATCGACACCGGCATCGTCATGTCGATCGGCGAGTGGGCGACGGGACCGCCGTAGATGGTTCCTCGATCGCGCTGCTGCGGCGCCGGGGCGGACGGGTCCGAAGAGGCCGGATATTGGGCGGGCGGAGTGCTGACCTGAGCGACTGGTCCGCCGACGAACCGCCGAGACTGGTCGATGGGGTGGCCGCCGGGCGCGGCCGGCTTGTCGAACAGTGGGTGAGTGCGGGGCGCGTAGTTCGGGTCAGGGGGCGCGGAGGTGGCGCCGCTTGCGGGCGGCCTCGGTCCAGCAGGCGCGCCGCTCGTGGGTGACGAACCAGCGGCGGCGCCGCTCGTGGGCTGCCTCGGGCCGACAGCGCCGCTCGTGTGCTGCCTCGGGCCGACAGCGCCGCTCGTGGGTGGCGGCGGGCTGGCCGGGGCGCTGCTCGGTGGCAGCGTGTAGGACGGCAGGCCGCTGGCCGCCGGCATGATCGGCGGTGGCGGGAACGTCGGTTGCGGCGGGCCGGGCACGGGCGAGGGTCCAGGACCGGGCGGGACCGGGCTGGGACCCGGAGGCGGTGGCACGGGCGATGGGCCAGGGCCGGGGGGCACGGGGCTGGGACCAGGCGGTTCCGGCACGGGCGATGGGCCAGGACCGGGCGGCACGGGGCTGGGCGGGACTGGGCTGGGCACCGGCGGCACGGGCTCTGGCGCCGGGCCTGGACCCGGCGGCACAGGCGATGGCGGCACGGGCGACGGGCCCGGACCTGGCGGCACGGGCGACGGGCCTGGCTCTGGCGCCGGGCCTGGACCTGGCGGCACGGGCGCCGGGCCTGGCTCTGGCGCGGGGCCTGGACCTGGCGGCACGGGCGACGGACCCGGCGCGGGGGATGGACCCGGACCTGGAGCCGGGGGAGTCGGGAACGGACCAGGAGGCTCCGGCGGCGGGAATGGGCTCGGCGGCGGCAGGATCGGCCCTGGGGGTTCGATGGGCGATGGCTCACCCGGCCGCGGCGGGCGGGACGGATCCGGGTAAGGCCGCGGACGGACCGGTTCCGGCCGGACCGGCCCCGGCCGGCCAGGCTGCGGCTCGCGCGGCTCAGGTTGGTCGGGTTCCGGTTCGTCGGGCTCGGGTTGGTCGGGCTCCGGCTGGTCGGGCTCAGGTTGGTCGGGCTCCGGCTGGTCGGGCTCGGGTTGGTCGGGCTCGGGTGGGTCGGGCTCGGGTTGGCCGGGCTCTGGACGGCTCGGCTCGGGCGTCGGGTCGGATAGCGCTGGGGTCGAGCGCTGGGGCAGATCCAGGTCGTTGGGTGCGGCCGGTTCCAAGTCCGGCTCCTCGGACCTCACGACGCTGCCGCCGACAACGGCGGACGCGGCGGTGGGCGGCTCAACCCTGGCAACGAGCGGTTCAGCGCCTACGAAAGTGCTCGGCCGCGTGGAGGCCGTCGCCGGATCGCCGGCCGCCGCCGGGGCGGCCGAGTCGGATGACACCACGGCCGGCGCTCCGTAGAGCTTGGACTGTCCACTTGGCCAGGTGCCGGCACGCAAGGCGGCGGCATCCGGCCGCAGCGCACCCGAGACGGCGGCCCGGGCGGCGTTAGCGCTGGGCGCGACGGAGATCGGCCGCGTCGAGCCGCCCACGCTGCGAGGCGCCATCGAATCCGCTGGCCCAGCGTCGGTCTTGGTCGCGCTGTTTGGCGCGGGAGCGGATCCCGCGGAGCTGGTTGGTGCGGCGGTTCCGGCGAACCTGGTCGATGCGGCGGCGGTTCCCGCCGAGCTGGCAGGTGCAGCGGCCGACCCAGAGCTGGTCGGCGCGGCTACTGGTGGTGCCCACAGGGCGCCGGGGGCGGGGGCCGGAGGAAGCTCGTACGCGTCGTCGTCCTGTGGCTCGGCATCGCTCGCGGGCGTCCGCGCAGCGTTCGGCCTCACGCCGACGCTGTCCGAGGTCGCCTGCTGCTCATCCATGGGTCCTCCTGATCGCCGCGGGCCGATGTCGGTGGCGACATCGGGCGCTGGCCCTTACCGTGCCATATCCGCGCGCGTGCCCGCATCCGGAGCCAGCCGGGCCAGAACGAAGATCAGGCGCGCGGGTCAGTTCGAGCTGGATGAGGCCGACGTCGACGTGGACGCGTCGGCGGACGTCGATGTCGACGATGATGCCGGAGCCGACGCGGACGACGTCAACGATCCGCTGGGCGACGATTCGGTCGAGGCGCTGGACGTCGAGCCGCTGGACGGCGAGCTCGACGGCGAATCCGACGTCGGCGGCGTGGTGGTCGGCGTGTCCGACGGGCTCGGCGACGTCGAGGTGGGTGGCGTGCTCGGCGACGTCGAGGTGGGCGACGTGCTCGGCGAGGTCGAGGTGGGCGGCGTGCTCGGCGTGGTGGGCGGCGTCGTCGGCGGCCTGCTGCTCGGACGCGTGGTCGGCGTCGTCGGGTGGCTGCCGTTCGACGGCGGCGGCGGGGCGTTGAGGTCCGGACCCTGCGTCGGGCCGTCGACCGAGCCGTACACCCGGGTGGCCTGGAAGAGGCGGGTCCAGCGTACCGGCGTGAGACGTACGGTGAGGCCGG